>CALKIU010000040.1 GCA_937995745.1 uncultured Bacillaceae bacterium
GAAAAGAGCGAATGAGAAAGCCAATCATCATTCTCATTCGCTCTTTTGAATAAACCCACGTTTTCTAGAACAAAGACATTTGTTCCTTTTCTGTCAGTCTTTCCAACGCTTCCGGTTCATGGTCGCGGAAGTATGCGTGGTGGAGCCATTTTTCCGTTGCGACGATTTGTTTATTGGCTTGTTTGGCTTCACGGAGTTTGCAGCTATAAATTACAGGGAAATAATCCCGCAAAAACTTCCCTTCCGCATGGGCAGTCAATGCGATGATTTGAAATCCCAATTGTTCCGCAACAAAGAAAACCGGACTGAGCACATGGTCGCTCGATGCTTTGCCGAATGGATTGTCCAAAATCACCACCCGGCTGTGCTTCATGTTTGTTTTTTGATGCTGTTTCTTTTCAGCGACGTATTTTAACAAGCCCAAAAACAACGTCATATTTTTGCTCCATTTTTCTCCGCCTGACCATACATTGCTCTGCTCCCAAGAATAGGACCTTGTCGACACTTTATTTTCGTTTGTCACTTTACGGCAACTTACTTTCATGCCTTCATTTTTCATCACCACTTGCAGAAGCTGTTTGGTTTGCAGCCACATTTCAATGTCATTCCGAACTTTCGTTTCATCCTGAAGGCCATTTTCTTTTACATAACGATCCGACTCCAGTTGAAGCATAATCCACTCAATGTAATCGCGGATCCGCTGCTTACCTTCTTCTTCGTCCCATTGAGGGATCGTAAAAGTATAAATCGTTTTCCATTGATCCTCTTCTTTTACTTTTGTATGTTTTGGAATTTGTTTCAACTCTTCTACCACTGTTTTTAAATGGTTATGGATTTGGTTGATATATGCCTGCAATTCCTCATCTTTTTGCCGTATATGTTCATTGGCATAATTCGTCGACCGCTCGATTCGGATCATCATATTCTTTTTAAAATCCAATAATTCTTCATAACCCGTCTTATAATCCACACCTTCAATCGCCATTTTTTGCAATTTATTATCAGAAATCGTTGAACAAAACTGCTTATAAGCTTGTTTTTGGGCATCCACCGCTTCCTTTTCCTTCTCCACTTGTCCACTATGTTGCTCCAATTCTTGGATAATGGCTTTCACCATTTTCTTCCGATTATAGATAAAATCCATTTTTTCATTTTCACTTAAAGGGATTGTCACGACTTGTGGTGCGTTAAAATGATGTTTTTCAATGAATTTGATCAGCTCGCGTTCCGCTTCATCAATCTTGTTTTGCTCTCGTGACACTTGTTCCATCTGTTCATCCAAATAATTCTTCTCTTTTTGAAGCGCCTTCTTTTCTTCAGCAAGCTCTTCTTCCGCTTGGTTTAATGGAACGGAGAATGTGTAAATATCATGATCCGGAAAATTTTCACGGAAAAGCTGTTTCAAATGATTTCTTTTTCCTTTTTGCTCTTCCTTTGCAGAAAGCTTTTCTGTAACCTGTTTTTCCAACTTGTTTAATGCCTGTTTCAACTCTTTTATTTTGATAATCTTATTTTGCAATAAATGTTCTCCATCTGATGGAAATTCCCAATGTTCATGCACATTTTCACATTCATTGCGGATCTGATCCATCTCTTCCTGCAGTTTAGTCAAATTGTGTTTGGCATTGGCCAGCTTTTCATTCAATTCTCCTATACTTTTTGACGCTTGATGGATTTTCAAATTCAGCGTCTGGATTTTGTCGCGGAGATTTTTCCGGCTTTCCCCGGTAAAAATTGGGGTCAATGATTGCACTTCTTTATACTCTTCATCATTTTTAAGAGAATCTAATTTCCATTTTAAATTTTGTTTGCGTTCCTCCAGTGCAGCCTTTTGTTCGTTATAATCCAATAATTGTGCGGCTAAATATGCTTTTTTGGCTTTTATATTGGCCAATACGTCTTTCAACTCTTTTTCAACTTCCTTGGCCTCTTTTACTTCACGGCAATAATGGAAATATTGATTCCCTTCCTGGATTTTCCGTTCAAGCCCTTGCATTTCTTCTTGGCAAAGTTCCATTTGTTCCCCGATGGTTGTGATTTGATGCTTCAGATTCTTTCGCTGCTGCTCCGCATTTTCAATTTCTCTTTCGATTTGTTCGATTTTTAACATCGTTTCCGACCATCTTTTTTGAAAATCGGTCAGCCGTTCATATGGATAGTCTTTCAAAAATTGTTGGAAGGCTTGTAGGGCATATTCCCATTCTTTTTGTTCCGTTTCTTTCAGTTCTCTTTCCTTCGTCGCTTTTTCCGCATCCACACGGACTTTTTCTTTCCATTGCGCAAAGGTCTCTTCCATCATACCTTTTTCCCAATGAGCAGGAATAATCCAGGATGGCTCCGGTTGGACGGCATCTTTCTTTATCTTCGCCGCTTCTTCGGTCGTCAGTATTTGAATCGGGTATCGAAGTTCATCTGCAAGGTCTTCCACTTTCTTTTGCAATTCTTCCTTCGATTTATTGGTTGTAATCAAAGTGACAGCCCATAACGGATAGAAGACTTTTTCTTCATAATCCGCTTCATTCAGCATCTGCAAATATTCAATACCCGTTACACAATAGTCCAATTGATTTTTCCATGATTTTATCCGCGCTTCAATCAACGGATCGCTGAAAAATGTTTTCTGTTCCCCATAATCATCGACTAAACGCAATGCCACCCGCTCTTTGTATAATAAAACCTCTTTTTCCTTTTTCAATTTTTCGATGGTTTCATAAAGCCGGTTATAAATGGAGTGTTCATTTTCATAGACCGATTCCAGAATGGCCCATTGCGGTCTTAATCTTCCCAAAATTTGAATCAATTTTCTTTGTTCATTTTCAATTTGGCTTTTCTCGTTTTTCAATTGTTCTTTGGCAACATGCAAACCGTTCTTCTCATTTTTTAATTTTTCGATGGTTTCATCCAGCTCAATCGATTGCTTCTCTTTTTCCTTCTTCTCTCCGTGCAGCCGTATCAGTTCTTCATCCAAAAATTGATGGCGGTTTTGCCATTCGGCCATTTTCTCTTCCACTTGTTCGTGCTGTGGATTGGAAAGCAACAATTGTTTCAACCTTTCGATATCCGCTTCCCTCATTTGGATGGTTTTCTGAACACCGGCGATTTCCTTTTGCTTATCCAAATCATGTTTTTCGATGGAGCGCTTTTCTTCCTGCAAAGTATCGATTTGCCTTACAATCGGATTGAGTTCGAATTGGATTTGTTCCATATTCTTTTTCATGTCATCCATCTGTTCAATAAAATGTCCGAGCAGCGCCTGCTTCGTTTCTTCCAATTGGTTTTGCAAATCCGAGAGCTCTTCTATTTCCTCCAGCTTCTTCATTTCGCTTTCAACAAACGCAATTTCCTTTTGATAATGATTCAAAAGTTGCTTGCATTTCGCAAATTTCAATGAATAATAGGCAAGGCTATGTTGCTCCAGTTCTTCCTTTTTTGTGCCATATTCAACATTTGCCAGATCATAATCTTTCTGCAGTTGTTCGTATTTTTCTTCCTCAACGGCAATCTGATAAGACGCCTCTTTCACTTCATGTTCTTTTTTCTTTTGAATCCAAAGATTGAATTGCTCTTCATTCTTTTCCATTTCTTTTGCAACATCGATTTTTTGAATTTGAATCTCTTCCCAGATTCCTTTTGCCTTCTGCTTCGACTTGTCATAGGCAAGCTGGGAGGAATGCAGTTTTTCAAACGTTTGCACGTATTTTTCCAGTTGATGTTGGATCCGCTTGTTCTCTTCAATGGTTTCTTTCAGTTTTTTATAAAGTTTCAAATTATCCAGCTGTTTTTCAAAGATATCGGCAAAAAGGGTTGGATGATGACCCGCAATCGATTGTTCAACGGTCGGTATCAATAAGCGGTCAAATAACTGGGTGGTGTTTTTGCAGGCTTCGAAAAAGGCCTCGACGCCCCCTTCCGAGCTGTTAATTGTCACAATACTTTCCCATTCATCGGCAATAATATGGTATTGTTCTTCAATAAACTTCCGATATTCTTTGATTGTCGAAAACGTTCTTGCCGATAAAGGATATCGTTCCTTCATGCCATTGTAATAATCAAGCATTTCTCCCTTGTCGGCAGGTCTGGTGCCGCCTTGTCCTTCCCGAACAAAAGGAATGCCTTCGATTCCGTTCTGATCCCCTTCATCATATTCATAAACATAGCGGTAAGAATCCAATCCTTTATCCGTCATAAAAAGGGTCACCGCCGTCACAACATATCGCCGTGGACGTTCGTTGAGTATCCATTCGATCGCAATATGGGCCGGGGCATTTTCCAACACCAAAGTGTTTTTAATTTTTCGATCCGCCAAATCGGTATGGGGAATCATCCCTTGCAATACCGTTTGGATAAAAACGGTCTTCCCTCCGCCGTTTTCAAGAAGAATCGCCCCATTATATCCGTTGAATAAAAAGAGTTCATCATTATAACGCTTGTTGCCTTCTTCATAGACAATATTGGTCAATCTGATTTTATTGATGGCCGGCATGTTGTCCCTCCTTATCAAAACTATAAAGAAACTCAAAAATCCCTTTGTTATATTCCACTGCCATGAAAAATCGCTGGATGATGGTCATCGCTTTTTCCGTCAAGGTGATTTCATTATTCCCGATTTCCCGGATCAACTGTTGGTCGTTCAAAAACTTTGCAACCATATGCAGGAAGCTCATTCGGCTAATCGTATTTCCTGATTGCCGCTTAGCGGTTTCCTTAATATCATCCATATCATCCCATTTTTCGATGATGGCGCTCCAATTGTAAGAAAACTCTTTTTCCGATGCTTTTAATTGTTCCTCATCATGGGATTTTAAATGATCAATCCGCTCCTGAATCAGCCGGATCCAATCATCCATGCCGATAAATTGCCTTGTGGGATGCGGACTTTGATAGGAATCATAAAAACTGCCGAAAAGAACAAGTATGCAAAAATAAAGAAGATACATATCCGCATTCGTCGCACCGGAACGCAAATATTTCCGTTTAATCCACTCATTGCTTACATGGAATGGAGACAGTTTTGTTTCAGGAACGAGAAACAGTTCTTCACTCGTTTTGATTATGGCGCAATGCACTTCCTGGCTGAACAACTCAAGAAGGGCGCGCACATCTTCATCGGCATTATAGATTTGAACGGCCTCCTTGCCCAAAACCCCGTCCCTTGCCAGCTTCGTATATAGTCGAAAGGCTTGCAACACCGTTTGTTCAGAATAGTTCATCTTCATCCTCCAACTTTATGTTCATTTCGCTGATGGAATAGCGATCTACTTTTTGAATGATCGCTTTATCTTCCGTAACGATTAATTTGCGTTTTCCCAATAATCGAAAGGCCTCATCAAAAACCGTTCTGCTTTCTTCATCATCCGTTCCCGCTTGAATAGGCGAACGTTGGTGGAGAACAATCCAAAAATCGTAGAAATACCGCATTTGGAATAGATTCTCCAATTGATTTCTTTCGAGATAGGATATGAACTCGGATAACGTATTGCCGCTATTTTCTTCATAAGCCTTCAGAAAATGTTCCATCAGCTCTTTATATTTTTCTGAAATCCATTGTTTATATGAATTGAAGCTGTTTTCGTCATCCACTTCATAAAAGTGATATTCCACCTTCTCTTTTCGGTCTTCCACGATATTCTGTTCTTCCAAAACAGCAAGCGGCGACCAAAATTCATTTTCTTCCACTTTCAGGAAAGGATGGAGAACGCCTTTCATCGCATCCAACGGCAAAGGGGTGGACACAATGAGAGACACGATATCTTGGTCGAAGTTAAAGGAATGCATGCCCGTATAATAAAGCGACTCCTGGGCTGTAATCAAAGTCGTGTTTTTCAAATGGAGCGTCTGATTCAGAAGCTCGGAATGTTCATAGTGCACTTTCTCCAATTCCCTGTTGATCTGCAAAATGTATTGATACGTTTTCTGCTCCTTTTGATGAATATTTTCGGCAAACAATCGTTCCCTCGTTTCTTTGACAAACTCCCTCAATTCTTTGAATTCTTCATCTTCCCGTTCCAGCCTCTGAAAAATATCATCAAGCAGCTCTTTATACCGCTCAAACGTTTCTTCGGACACAATGCTTCGCTGGATTTCATGCTTCAATTTGACAATGCGTTCCTGCAACGTCTCGACGGCCACCCGCATTTCATTGATTTGCCGAAGTGCCCCCTTAAATTCCCCCTTTTCCAGCTGTTTCCGTAAAATCAATTGGTTGATGGATATTTGGAACTCACTATAAAATTCCTTCGTTGCAAAAATCAATTCCAATCCATCTTCATCCAATGTATAGAATTGGCTATTCGTTCCGGCATCAAAATCGTTCGCCTTCAAAATGGAATATTCAATGGTCTCCTCCGCCTTTTCCTCCCAATCAAAATAACCGTAGCTGCGTTTTTTTCCGTGGGTCGGGCGGAAATTTTGAATCAAGGTTCTGGCCAGTTCTTCATAGGTTTCCTCTTTCAGCATATACACTTCTTTCGTCGCCTCTTTTAAAAAGGAAGCCAATTCTTTGACACCTGTCCTTTGATTTCGCATCAACTTCTGTTCAAAGAAAAAAAGCAAAGTGAGGAGGCCAAGCCCTTTCATATCAATCTTCGTCCCATTTAAATCAACATCCCTTTTCCGATCCAGTTCATTCAACGGTTCAAAAAGGGCGATGCGCCGGATCCGATCTCTGTATCCGCTTAATAACGCTTGCATATCCATCTGTTCCAATCGGATCCCCTCCAAATTTCCTGCAATTCTTTTGATTTTAAGATTTCCTGCGGGTAATACTTCCCTTGCGAAAACATCATCGCCAGTTGTTCTTGCTCCTTTTGCGGAAATTGGCTAATGAATTTTTCTTGAGCTTCAGTATATTGTCTTTGATATTCTTTTCCGGCGATCGGCTGTTTTTCAAGACAAGCTTTATAGAATGGCAATGCCAAATGGGCTTTGATTTTTTGATTCAACGAATGCCAAATGGACACTCCTTCCCGGTCAATGTCGCCGAAATAGAAAAAATGATGCTGGGCGTTGACCGGATATTGGTCCTGGAACTGTTCGATGCTATGGATGATTTTCTTCCCACTTCCGTAAATCAATGTGGAAAATTCAGTGGATGGCAAAGCCGGAAGCAGACCTTGATAAGTCGTTTTATTTTCAACAATCAGGTGAAACTGTGTCTCCTTTGTCACCAGCTTGGGATGGATGGCAAACATCAACGGGTCGGAAACAGGGATGATGTTAAAAGAATGGAAGAGTCCGATACGCTCCAGCAGCTCTTTTCCCCCTTTTTCAGTGAGCCATTTTTCATCCTGGACCAGTTCAAAACTGCGCTCCGGTACAGGAACGGACTCTTCCGGAAAACCAAATGTTTTTATGTATTCATCGATTTTGATGAGATAAGGAAGATCGTGCCGCCAAATGGAAGGATCTTTTTTGTAATATTCATCAAGGTTTATGGATGGATGGAACTTGTTGCGATAATGTTGAATCTCTTGATGGAAACCGGTTTGAAGCAGACTTTTATTGATCCGGTACTGAAAGGCGAGCGATGGATTTCTTGTCGTTCTTCCTTTAGACTTCACCATCTCCAAAATGCCTTCCTGTTCCAGCTTCAAAATAAAGCCGGCATATTCTTCGTATGTATGAAAGAAATTCCCCATGATTGCTTCCAATGCGGATAATCCTATCATTCTTTTCGGATAGCCATTAAGTGCGCGGTAGATTTCATCCACTATCCTTACCTCCGAACATTCTTTTTTCCTATTTTACTTAAAATGAAGGGAAATTGGAAATACAAGTCTGTGAAGAAAGTTAGGGGAATGTTGCACAGTTCAAGAAATGTTTGGTTTTGGGGAGGGGATTTCAATAAAAATCGTTTTACGGGCAATCAATAGATTTGTCAAAACAATAAAAAATGGAAATTTTTGTTGAGAAGTGTTTC
>CALKIU010000041.1 GCA_937995745.1 uncultured Bacillaceae bacterium
GCAACCATTTTATGAGCAACTAATCATTTGCTGCGGCCCATTTTTTCACCGCAACCATTTTAAAAACAAACCAAACTGTAGATTTTTGAAACCGCAGCAATCTTTTGATTCGGCAGAAACTTGTTGCAACGGCGGCCATTTTTTTTGTTGTTTTAGCTCGGCGGAACCCATTGACTGTTTTTAACCCCGCAGAACCTCATTGACAACTAATATGTTTTAACGGCCTGTGCAGAAACCCATTGCCGGCTGTTATTTTTTAACACCTCGTTTCAAATACGGATTGCCGTTTGTCACTTTTTGCAACCCCGCTCGACATTCCAGCCGCAAAATATTTGCCCCTTGTTCATCAAAGCCTCCGGTAGTGTCATCAAACATCCAAAAGTTGCCGCTTCGCCGATGGATAAAAAATACTTTTCTAGAAAAAAAGCACTTGAAACCATTTTCAACAATGTTTATAGTAATATGCGTAACAATCTTTTTTATTTTGTACAGATCATCTGATGACCTGCTGAACTGTTTATATGATATTGTCTTTTTTTGTGTTTGCATTCTCCGTGTCCGGCCGCCGGCTAAGAAAGCGGATTTTATTTTACATTTTTTTAAAAAGGGGGAACACACCATGAAAGTTTCTTTATTTGGAACTTGCCTGGTCGATATGATGAAAGCCGACATCGGCATTGCCACAGTGGAGCTGCTGGAACACCTCGGCTGCGAAGTGGATTATCCGGAAGGGCAGATTTGCTGCGGCCAGGCGACGTATAACAGCGGCTATTTGGAAGAGACAAAGCCGGCCATGAAAAGAATGATTGATATTTTTGAAAACTCGGAATATGTTGTCAGTCCGTCCGGTTCATGCATTTATATGCTCCATGAATATCCGCACATTTTCAAAGACGACCCCGTTTACGGACCGAAAGCGAAAGCGTTGGCGGAAAAGTCTTACGAATTGACCCAATTCATCGTCGACGTTTTGAAAATGGAAGATGTGGGCGCCACTTTTAACGGAAAGGTTACATACCATCCGTCCTGCCACATGACCCGCTTGCTCGGAGTGAAAAACGCCCCTCTGACTCTATTAAAAAATGTCAAAGGCCTGGAGTTTACCGAACTTCCGAAGAAAGAGCAATGCTGCGGGTTTGGCGGTACTTTTTCCGTAAAAATGGGCCAAATCTCCGAGAAAATCGTTGATGAAAAGGTAGAGCATGTGAAAGAGACGGGAGCCGAATATTTAACCGGCGCCGATTATGCGTGCCTCATGAATATCAGCGGGCGGATGCAAAGACTCGGCGTGCCCGTGAAAGTCATCCATATCGCACAAATCTTGAACAGCCGTTGAAAACAGGAGGGGAGGAAGAACAATGGCAATTAAAACAAAATTTGCTCATGAAGCATTTAAAGTTCGTGTCAAAAAGAAAATGCAGGATTCTTTTATGCGCGGCGCCGTTGCCAGTGCGACCGACACGATTAACGGCCGGAGAGTTCAGTTAATCGAGGACATGGGAAACTGGGAAGATTTGCGCAGCCACGGTGAAGAGATCCGCCGGCACGTCCTTGAGAACTTGGATTATTATTTGTACCAATTCAGTGAAAATGTGGCCAAAAACGGCGGCCATGTGTATTTTGCGGCGACCGCTCAGGACGCCAACGAATACATCAGGGAAGTTGTCAAAAAGAAAAACGCCAAAAAAGTGATTAAAGCGAAATCAATGGTCACGGAAGAAATCGGCATGAACGACAGCCTTGAGGCCATCGGCTGCGAAGTTGTGGAAAGTGACTTGGGTGAGTTCATTTTACAATTGGACGACAAAGAACCGCCTTCCCATATCGTTGTCCCGACATTGCACAAAAACAAAGAACAAATGCGGGAAGTGTTTGAAAGAAAGCTGGATTACAATGGCTCCTCTCAGCCTGAGGAACTGGCCGGATGCGCCCGCCGGGTTCTCCGCGAAAAATTCCTGGCAGCCGACGTCGGCGTCATCGGCTGTAACTTTGCTGTTGCTGAAACAGGTTCAACAACGCTTGTTACCAATGAAGGAAACGCGGACCTTGTCGCTGATTTGCCGGAAACGCTGATCGTCTGCGTGGGTATGGAGCGTCTGGTTCCCACTTTTGAGGAAATGGATGCGCTTGTTGCTTTGTTGACGACAAGTGCGGTCGGCCAGAAACTGACAAGCTATGTGACAAACTTGACAGGTCCCCGCAGAGAAGGAGACGTGGACGGTCCGGAAGAATTCCATGTCGTCATCGTTGACAACGGCCGTTCAAATATTCTCGGCACGCAGTTCCAGCCCGTTCTGCAATGCATCCGCTGCGCGGCATGCATCAACAATTGCCCGGTTTACCGTCATATTGGCGGCCATGCTTACGGCTCCATTTATCCGGGACCGATTGGCATCACATTGACCCCGCTTTTGGACGGATATGAAGATAACAAAGAACTTCCGTATGCGTGTACATTGTGCGGCGCGTGCACTGAAGTTTGTCCGGTGAAAATTCCGCTTCATGATTTGATTCGCACGCACAGACAAGTAATTGTGGAAAAAGAAGGCAAAGTGCCGTTCTCTGAAAAGATGATGATGAAAGCATTCGGTATCGGTACTTCCAACTTCTCGCTGTATAACATGGCGTCCCGGATGGCTCACGGTGTGACGAAACCGCTCGCATCGAACGGAAGGATCTCAAAGGGAATCGGGCCGTTGAAGGAATGGACCGATTATAAAGATTTGCCGACTCCGAACAAAGAACGCTTCAGAGATTGGTTTAAGAGACATAAAGCGCAGCAAGGAGGGAGCAAGTAATGCAAGGGACGATTCAAAACCGCGACGCATTTCTTGAAAATGTCGCCAAGCGACTCGGCCGGGCCCGGAAAGTGCAACTCGAAGCTCCGAAATGGCAGTACAATCCGCGGGAAGAATATTTAAACGGCGCTTCCCAGGACGAACTGCTTGAAGTTTTTAAAAAGAACGGGACAGGCGTCAACTGTGAAGTTGTTGTAACAAAGAAAGACGAAGCGGCCCAAGCTGTCTTTGCCGGAATTAAAGATTTCGGCGGCGGTCCCGTGATTACTTGGAAGGATTCCCGTTATGAGGAATTATTCGGCCTTGGGAAGCTTTTCAAGGAAGATCTTCCGAACGAAAACATTGATGTGTTCGAATGGGATTATAAACTCGGCCGGGAAAACATTGAAAGAGCAAATACGGCCAACGTGGGAATCACAATCAGTGAAATCTCTTTGGCCGAAACGGCGACCGCGGTTGTATACAGCGACAAGGACCGGGGAAGAACCACCAACTTCCTGCCGGAAAACTCGATCATTCTCGTTCCGAAAAGCAGCATAGTCCCGAGAATGACCCAAGCGACAAAAATCATCCGCAACAAATTCAACAACGGGGAAGCCGTTCCGTCATGCATCAACTACATCACCGGCCCGAGTAAATCATCCGACATTGAAATGAAACTCGTCGTCGGCGTCCACGGCCCCGTCAAAGTCAAATTCATCGTCATCCAAGACCTCTAACGGAGACAAAGGACGGCAGGTCGGGACATGGGGTTCGGGACATGGGTTGGGACATGGGTGGGACATGGGGACAGGTTTGGTGTCCCACAAATTTTTTCCAGTTGGGCGGGACAAGTGGAGGTTGGGACACGGGGACAGGTTTCTTGTCCCAGTGAAAATCGGCTCGGATTGGACAATGAGGTGGCGGATGGGACATAGGGGTACATGGCGACATGTACTGTGCCTAAATGGTGGGGCGTGAATCGTGGGGGCATGAATCTTATTCTCACGTTAGGGTACGAAGCGGGGGTCACTGCCCTCATGGAACATCGTCACCGTTGGGACACGGTGCCTGTCCCTCTGTCCCGCTTGACCGTTGGGACACGGTGCCTGTCCCTCTGTCCCACCTGTCCCTCTGTCCCACACCACCTCCGTGTTCCTTTGGGTTCGATGGGGCTGGCACTGTGTCCGGATATAAAGGCAGGTGCTATGCCCCGGGGACACCGGGCCTTTCAGAAGGGTGTGTCGAGCACCTTATTAACAGGATTCTTTTTCCAGTCGATCCCTGCTCGTTTTTTGGGCAGGAAGCAAAAATCGAGTCCTTGAGAAGGCTGACCGGCTTTGCGGAGGAGAAGACTTTATCCCAGTCGTCGTCCTGGGCCAGCATAACAGGTTGCGGCCATATTCCACCTCAATTTCACTGATAAACGCATTGCGCGACAAGGCGCCCAAGGACCACAACGTTTAAGGACAGTTGCGAAAAATAAATAACCTAGTCGACACCTCCGGCAAGTAGGCCGGCAGCAGTTAGATTGAAGTGACCAAGGATTATCCCCTCAAACATGTTCTGATCACATGATTATATTAATTTTCTTCGATATGCCCCATATCCACAGTCCCGCCCATGGATTGTTTAGACATGACATATAAATATTTGTTAATTTGCCAATCTTTTGATTTTACAAATTAATGGAAATGCCAACATTTTAGGAGGTGCCATCATGGTTTATCAACAAGTTACTCCGGAATTCATTGAACAGTTCGAAAAAATCGCTCCCGGACGTGTCAAAACGGGAGAGAACATCAGTCCGGACTACAGCCGGGATGAAATGCCGATCTACGGACAAAAAGCCCCTGACGTAGTAATCGAAGTGAAAACAACGGAAGAAGTTTCTGAAATCATGAAAATATGCAATGAAAACCGCATTCCTGTCACACCGAGAGGATCAGGAACAGGTCTTGTCGGCGGAGCCGTTCCCTTGTTGGGCGGGGTTGTCCTTGATATGAAGTCCATGAATCAAATTTTAGAATACGATCTGGAAAATCTCGTTGTATAAGTGCAACCCGGCGTGTTATTGGCCGATTTGGCCGATGATGCGGCTGAAAAAGGCCTCATGTATGCTCCGGACCCGGGTGAACGTTTTGCGACATTGGGCGGAAACGTTTCCACAAATGCCGGCGGAATGCGTGCCGTAAAATACGGAACGACGCGAGACGCCGTCCGGGCGATGACAGTTGTCCTGCCGACCGGGGAAATTTGCAATTTTGGTTCGAACGTAACAAAAGACAGTTCCGGATACAGCCTCCTCAACCTGATGATTGGCTCTGAAGGGACGCTCGGCATCATTACGGAACTGACTTTGCAACTGTTGCCGCAGCCGAAAGAATATATGACCTTGATTATTCCTTATGCTGACTTGGAAACATGCATTTCAACCGTCCCGAAAATTTTCATGAATCATTTGGAACCCCAGTCCATTGAATTTATGGAAAGGGATATTGTGGAATCATCCGAAAGATACCTTGGCAAGCAAGTGTTCCCGAAGACAGTCAACGGCGTGGACGTGCAAGCCTACCTGCTTGTCACATTTGACGGCCCTTCTGAGGAAGATTTAGAGCCGGTTGTCGAACGGGCGGCTGAACTTTTTTATGAAAATAATGCCGTAGACGTTCTCGTAGCTGATGAACCGTCGAAAAAGAGAGAAGTCAGAGAGGCCAGAGGTTCTTTCTTGGAAGCCATTTCCGCGGAAACAAAACTTCTCGACGAATGCGACGTGGTCGTGCCGATTAATAAAATTGCAGAATATATGAGTTATATTAAAGAGATTGAAAAAGAAGCCGACTTGACTGTGAAAAGCTTCGGACATGCCGGTGACGGCAATATCCACATTTATACTTGCAGCAACGATCTTGAAGAGGAAGAATTCAAACGCAGAGTCCATATTTTTATGACAAAAGCGTATCACAAAGCAACGGAATTCGGAGGCCTCGTATCCGGAGAGCACGGCATCGGATTCGGAAAAATCGATTACTTGAAAAAATCACTTGGTGAAACGAACATCCGCTTAATGCAAGAAATTAAGAAGGTGTTCGATCCGAACCTTATTCTCAATCCGGGCAAAGTGTGCCACAAATTATAAGCGGATTACGGATTTTCGTTAATGGATAGCGGCTGCCGGTCGGGGGACAGTGTGGGCAGTTCATGGTTTCCGGTCAAGTTGAGAGGTAGAGACTGGGCAGTGGATTTGTTTCCATTTCGCAACTAGATTTGGGACAGTGAACCTGTCCCCCTGTCCCGGCCGTTCCATGGGACAGTGAACCTGTCCCCCTGTCCCGCCGAATTTCCGCTTAAAAAAAGCACAGCCGGGAGATGGC
>CALKIU010000042.1 GCA_937995745.1 uncultured Bacillaceae bacterium
GTTCATCTTATGATACGGTCATCTGATGACCTGAGATTTTTTAAAAAAGTGCCAATAGCCAAACTGATACTGACAATACCCGTGAAAAAGCCGATGCCCGCAATGTTCGAGCCCGGCCAAGAACCGCAATTCCAAATGGCTCAACCGAAAAACACCGGCTGTCCCGGAAAGATGTTTCAAGCTCGGTAGCCAAACAGTTCTTTTACCGTTAAGCTTGGATTTACATATCATGTAGTAGATGAACAGTGAACTGGTCAATATCCGCGGATTTTTTCGCAAAAGATGCCTGCAATCGTTTTCATTAAATCACAATGCAAACAGACCGGACCGGCAAGATGATTACAGGAACAGACAAAAATAACAAGTTTCACCAATATGCAACATTATAAATTGATTTTTCGTAAAAAACAATAGGTCTTTGAAAAAGAAAAGAACGATATTTATTAGCCAAGAAAAATTTGATAACATTGAATTATGTGACGGAATTGGGGGCGTAGGTGTTTATGAAATACAGAAAAATAAAACCAAAAAAAATTTATGAAGAAGTGGCCGAGGCCATTTATGAAATGATTCGCACCGGACAGTTGAAACCGGGTGACAAGCTCGATTCAGTACAGCAACTGGCGGAAAATTTTAACGTCGGACGCTCGGCAATCCGCGAAGCTTTGTCGGCTTTAAAAGCGATGGGATTAATTGAGATGCGCCAGGGAGAAGGAACATATGTCCGGCAGTTTGATCCGGATCAACTGAAATTTCCTTTGTCCATCGTGATGTTGATGAATGAAACCGATGTCATGAATCTTCTCGAAGTGAGAAAAATAGTGGAAACCGGCGCTGCCGCCGTTGCGGCCAAGAGAAGAACCGAGGAAAATCTGTCCGAAATGAAAAAAGCTCTCGAGGACATGAAAATGGCCTGCGGAAATGAAGAAATAGGGGAAAAATCCGATTTGGACTTTCATTTGGCGATCGCCAAGGCCACGCAAAACGATATTTTAGTCAAATTACTGACGGAAATTTCAGAACTCATTCAAGAAACGATGAGAGAGACGCGGAGAATTTGGATTTATTCCCAAGAAACGACAACAGAAGAATTGTATCAAGAACATTTGGCCGTTTATGAAGCCATTCTTGCCCGGGATATGCATGCAGCCGCTCTGGCGATGCAAACTCATTTGGAAAATGTCGAACAAGTGATGCAAAAATATTTCCGGGAAACCAAAAAGCCGGCGACGTGAGGCAAAGCCTTTGCCGATTGCCGGCTGTTATTTTTTGAGCAGCTGTTATATTTATAAAACAGGGGGAGTTTTTCGTCACAATCTTTTTGAACGGGAACAAATTTTTAAGGCGGGAGCAATCATTTGCTCCGGGACATTCCTTGCACCGGCAACCATTTTATGAGCAACTAATCATTTGC
>CALKIU010000043.1 GCA_937995745.1 uncultured Bacillaceae bacterium
CGTTTCATGAACGAAGATACTTGGGCACAGGCGAAGAGTATCGAGATTTTGAACCAGCCTGGTAATGTCAATTACGCATGGAGTATTTTCGATTCCAAGTATCCTGAAGAACTGGAGAAGCAAATCCCCATTGCCGGCGGTCAGTTCTGGGATGATATGGTCCGTTTCGGTCCTTGGACTCCGGAATTAGTAACCAAGACGATTGAAGGACATGTTGAAGATGGGCTTTGCAAGAAAGCGGATACCCTCGAAGAACTGGCAGATCTCATGGAAGTTGATAAAGAAACATTCCTGGCTACTGTAAACAGATACAACGAATTGGCGAAAAAAGGGGAAGACGTTGATTTCCATAAACGGAAGGAAATTTTGACAACTATTGAAAAGCCTCCATTCTATGCTTTGAAGTTCGGCCCTGCATTGCTCGTACTGCCCGGAGGAATTGAGATCAGTGAGGATTTTGAAGTGCTGGATGACGACAAGAAACCAATTCCCGGTCTGTACGCTATTGGGAACTGCTCCGGGGGACGCTATGGCATTGAATATCCGTTGATTCTGAACGGTAACAGTCATGGTTCAGCCATGACGGAAGGATATCTGGTTGTTGAAACCATATTAGGAAAATAATTTGTCAACGGGCTGTTCAAAAAGTCAGCCATAACTGACTTTGGCAGCCCCTTTTTGTATTTTATTAAGCTCTCTTTCTTTACGTAATTCATTATACCGAACCGCAAAGAATCCTTTCATATTTAAGTAAGTCAATATCTATGAATGTGAAGATTGTACAGATTGCTCGTTAAAGCCAAAATGCATAAGGCAAAAGGCAAGCATTCGTCGCGCGATAGCGATGAGTGCTTTTTTCCTTCCCATGCGTGATGCCAATGTCCAATATTTAGCTGCTACAAATGAATTCCTTTGTCTAAACACTGTCCAAGTTGCCTCACATAAGCGGATTTAATATGTGGATTGCCTTTCACGGTTTTGGTGCTTTTTCCTCTTTCCAGAGCTTTCATGATTACCCGGTGCCAAACTTGCCCATGAAGATAAATGTTTTGATGTTGGAAACTGTGACATATCGCTCCCATTTCTGTACTGAGTAAAGATACTATGTTTTTATTAATGCCAGGTATAGTATCAAAAAGTTTCACTTTTTCTTTATATTTCTCTAATATTTCATCTCTCCGTTAATCAATTTCACTGATGGATTATTTTAAGTAAACAAAATGTTCCCATGACTGTTTGATTTAGAAATGCTAGAAAAAGTTGGTGTTCATTGGCAGTGCTAAATAGAGAGACAGTGATTTTTTTCTTTTTGTGGACCATTCGTTTATGAATTCTTTCCTCCATATCTTTATCATCAACGTATCCTTGGTCAACTGACTTTTCTAACAATTTTCTTCCTGAAACCCGAAGATGTCCGAAATGCGTGTGGCCAATTTTATGTTCGAATCTTCCAAAACCTTTTGTAAGAGATTTTTCTCAGCTGTAAATGTGACCGATTTTTGCAACTTTATGAGAGAAAAAATGGCTAAAATTGTAACAAATGGGTCCATTTTTTGACAAAAAACTATTGGTTTTACAAATTTATATTAAAGCAATATTATTGAAAAAATATAAGTTTGGAAATCATTCTTAAAAAATATTATTAAGACATTATTTAAATGTTTAATAGTGTTAGAAAAGAGACAAATATTACTTTATTTTGGAAATTGTTATAGAATTTACAAATTTTTTTAATCAAAACCATGTATAGTAAAGGTAAATAGGACAAAAGGCGTATATTCCATTTAAAAAAATTTCTTTAGAAAAGGGGTTGAAATCATGAATCATGTAAGCGGATACAAACCGAAAAAGGGTATTACGAGAAGGCAGTTTCTCAAGGGAGGCGCGGCTGCTGCCGTCACAATTGCTTCCGGCGGTTTGTTGGCAGCTTGTGATGATTCATCAAAAACAAATGGAACAAAAGAAAACGGAGCCGGGGGAGACAGTGAGAAAAAATGGAGTTTTGAAGTGCCTCCTGAGCCGATTAAAGAAAGTGAGATTAAGAAAAAAATAGAAGCGGATGTTGTCGTAGTTGGCGCGGGAATTGCCGGAATGTGCGCGGCATTGTCGGCAGCTGAAGCAGGAGCGAAAGTTGCATTGCTAGAAAAGCGTGAGGAATATACGACCCGGGGTATGCATATTGCCGCTATCGGTACAAAAGTGCAAAAGAGGAAAAATGTTGAAATTGATTATGTCCAAGGGATCCGCGATATTATCGGATGGTCGGGCGGTGCAGTAAAACAGGAGTTATGGTGGCTTTGGGCAAAACAGAGCGGCCCCGCTTTTGATTGGCTGCTTGATATGACGGAAGCAGAGGGGATTACGGCAGATTTATGGGCTTCCGGCTATAAAGGAAAAGACTTTTATGAATATCCCGGGGTAACGCATATTTTTACTGGTCCCAATCATGAGAAATTTGACAGCAACCGGGACTTTATGGAAGTAGCCTATAAAAATGCACAAAAAATTGGCGTTGATTTCCATTTTGAAACAGAAGCAAAACAGTTAATCCGTCCGGAAAGCGGCAGGGTTACCGGGATCATTGCAAAAGCAAAGAACGGGGATTATGTACAATTTAATGCTAAAAAAGGGGTCATTCTCTGCACCGGTGATTATGCCGCTGATGAAGAGATGGTGGAACGGTATTGTCCGCAAGCCAAGCAAGTCGATGGAAGCGTTTATACTCCGGTAGGGGTAAATACCGGAGACGGACATAAAATGGCTTTGTGGGTCGGCGCAGCAATGCAAAAGGCGGAACCTCATGCGCCCATGATTCATACTCAATTAGGTGCGAACAGCTATTGTTTCCTTCACGTAAACAAATACGGCAAACGTTACTCGAACGAAGATGCGACACCGCAATTGATATGTAACGCGAAATCGTTACAGCCCGATGGAATAGCTTGGGTGGTGTATGATGACAAGTTCTTGGACGAAATCCCACAAACTCTTGAAGAAGGCGGAGGTTTGTTCTGGGATCAAGTAAACCGTTTGTGGGGTCAGCCGTGGAACAGAGAAGCAGAAGAAAGGAGGCTGCAAAGGGATATAGAAGCGGGACTCGTGGTAAAAGCCGACACGATTGAAGAACTGGCTGAGAAGATGGAAGTACCACCTGATAATTTGAAAGCGACAGTAGAAAGATATAATGAAATGGCACGAAAAGGATACGATGAGGATTTCCACAAAAATCCAAAGTTCTTATTCCCAATTGAAAAACCGCCGTTTTATGCGGGCAGATTCAAGAGTGCGTTGCTCGTAATAGTTGGCGGATTAAGCATTAATGAAAAAATGCAGGTTCTCGACGAAAATGATGAGCCGATTCCTGGGCTGTACGCAGCAGGAAATACAGCAGGAGATTTCTTTGCAAAAGATTATCCGACCATTTTTCCGGGTGTAAGTGTTTCCCGCGCCATCACTTTTGGCCGCTTAGCAGGTCAAAATGCAGCTAAGGAAGCTTAAAATATCTTCTTCCAGTCAGTTTGTCTTGAAAATTTCATTAATTAATATAGTAATTTTAGAAACAAGGTGGTGATCTGTCTTTTTACTTCCCTTTTCTTATTCATTTTTGACAAACCATCCTCAAGAAAGAAGAAAATTATTATATTTTTTTAAAGTGATGTACAATGAAACACCCTCCTCGAGGTCCACAGAAGAAGAAAAAGGACAAAATACGGATGGAATGTTTAACAAATTCATAACATAAAAACCTAAGGATTAGAAGATGCAGTTGTGACTAACATTAAATTGTTGGAGGGCGGAACAGCTATTTACTATGTAGAGATTCCTGTGCGGACACATAAATGTCCCTGTTGTGGTGCAAAAACGCGTAAAATCCATGATTATCGAATTCAGAAAATCAAACATTTAAAGTGGTTTGAACGCTTTACCCATATTTTCTACAGGAAACGCAGATACAGATGTGAAGCATGCAGGAAGAGGTTTTATGAAGATAACATAATTGTTGAACGATGTAAGCGAACCTAAAAAAGAATGGGACCAGGCGGTCCGTTTGCGCAGCATAAAGGCAAAAACTTTCAAAGAAACGGCCCAACAATTTGGTGCTTCGACTTCCACTGTCATGCGCAGATTTGATGGGATGGTGAAGAAAGAGTTGAAGGTCATCCGGCTGTTTCCGCATGTGATCGCGATAGTTGAATATAAAGGCGTTACCAAAGCTTTTTTTGACCCTTTACCTTTGTGGGGGAAATGCCTTTCCCCACAAAGGTAAAGGCCGCCAAGAAAATACGGCAGCCTTTACCCCAACATTTAACATAGAACCAAAAAAGAACAAATTTCCAATACGCAAGCAATAATTTTGTCTTGGAAATCCCTACTGTGACTAAACATTTCGTTTTTTCACAGTAGGCTAATTTTATTGTTACGACGTGATAGACAAGTAAAACCGGTCTAAATTTGAGGAATATAATTAAGATAAAATTCTTTCAGCTACAAGGTATCCCATTGTAAGGGCGGAACCGTGGCTGTTTCCGTTTATACATACCGGGTAATCCACACCGT
>CALKIU010000044.1 GCA_937995745.1 uncultured Bacillaceae bacterium
GTCTTCAGACTGCCACTCTGAGGACAATAGCACTTCCTTTTTCAATGCTTTTGTCCTCCGAACACCGATTACCAAACGAATTTATCAAACTTTTTGTCCTCAGAAAGCATTCGTTCGTTTTTTCCCACGAAAAAGATCCCGCTGTTTCCCAATTTTTCCACATACAATACTTAAGAAAATACAAATTCACTAGAAATCCATTGAACCATATGAAAATCGCCAACAAAAAAGAGCCGTCCCCAAATCATTGCGATTTTCCGGACAACTCTTTTTCCAGCACTTTTCCGTATATCGGGTCATCGGCCCATTTTTTCTCCAATTCTTCTTTTGTATAGATAATCTTCATCGGATTGCCCCCGACAAATGCGCCGGCCGGCACATCCCGGTTCACCAACGTGCCCGCGGAAACGATCGCCCCGTCGCCGATCGTCACACCGGGCAAGATCGTCGTATTGGCGCCGATCATGACATTATCGCCGATATGTACTTCCCCGAGCCGGTATTCCTTGATTAAGTATTCATGGCAAAGGATCGTCGTATTATAGCCGATGATCGTGTTGCTGCCCACATGGATTTTTTCCGGAAACATCACATCCGGCATAGCCATGAGGGCAAACGACGTTTTATCCCCGATCTTCATCCGCAGCAGCTTGCGGTACATCCAGTTTTTCAAACTGAGAAACGGCGTGTAGCGGGCGCATTGAATAACGATGAAATTTTTGACCACTTTCCAAAACGGTACGGTTTCATAAATATTCCAAAGCGAATTGTCGTCGCCGACGGGATAGCGGGTCGTTTTCCTCATCCTTTTTCCACCCCGACAATGGTAAGGAGGTCTTCCATTTTCTCCAGCATATAATCCGGTTCATACCGGAGGAGAAAGTCCTTTCCTTTAATCGTCCAGGCCACGCCGGCGGTCTTTATCCCGGCATTTTTTCCGGCCAAAATATCATGGTAATTGTCGCCGATCATAATTGTTTCTTCCGGAGTGGAACCGAGCCGGTCCAATGCTTTGAAGACTGGTTCCGGATCCGGCTTCGGCCTCGTCGTATGATCAAGGGCGATCACCGTATCAAAAAACGGTTCAAGACGGCAAAGCTTCAATCCCTTCTTTGCCGTATACAAAATTTTTGCCGTCACGATCCCGAGCTTAAAGCCGTGTTCATGGAGGGTTTTAACCGTTTCGTACACCCCGGGGAATTCCCGCGTGAATTCATCGTGCCGGCTGTTGTTAAATTCCCGGTACACTTGAATCATTTCCGCCGCTTTTTCTTTATCCATCGATCCGAATGTTTGGTCGAGCGTCGGGCCGATAAACGGGAGAACGTCCTCCCGTCCGTATTGGCCCGGATAATAACGCCCAAGAGTGTGCAAAAACGACTGGATAATCAATTCGTTTGTATCGATTAACGTGCCGTCCAAATCAAACAGCAACGTGGTAATTTTATTGTTCATACGTCGCTCCCTTTCCTTTTGCAAATTCAACCCGGTTCCATACAAATGCCGTCGTCATCGTAATGAAAATAGCCAGCGTCAGGCGGATTAAAAGCAGGTAAATCACAGGGATTCCCAACGGGGCAAACAAAAGCGTATCCTCGACAACGGCGTGGCAGGCGGCGAGAAAAATCACGGCCAGCGTGGCGTCTTTTCTGCTTACGCCGTCTTCTTTTACCGCCTGAATCATCACCCCGGCGCCGTAAGCCAGTCCAAACAGCAAACCGGCGGCCAAAGTGACCGACGTATTCTCTTTCATCCCCAATCTGCGGGTGACGGGAGCCATCCACTTTGAAAAAACTTCAAACCATTTCAGATCCTTCAAAATTTGAATCCCGATCATGAGCGGGATGACGATGGCGGCCAGCTGCAAGACACCGAGGGCGGCCGTAGACAGGGCATCGGCGGTGATTTCCCAAATACCCGTCAATGTTTCTTCTTTGGGCGGAATCAATCCGTACTGCGCCTTCTCCGCGCCTCCCCGCCAGAAGAAATTGATCAACACTCCGGCAAGGACGGCAAGGCCGACCCGCACGGCCACAATCAGCCACAGGCGGACGCCGACTTTCACAACGACGCTCGATTCAACGAGGAGATTGTGGGAAAAGGAAAGCATCATGGCAATGATAAAGACTTCCTTCACCGTCAAATCCAACGTCAAAATCGCCCCGATGGCCGCATACAAGTTGACAAAATTGCCCAAAACAAGAGGGATGGCCGCTTCGCCGGGCAATCCGAAAATGCTCATGAGAGGCGCCACAAAATCAACCATCCATTCCAACACAGGCGTGTGGGACAGGATGGCGACAATCACCGTCACGGGAAAAATGACTTTTCCGAGCGACCAAGTCGTTTGCAGCCCTGTCCTCAACCCTTTTTTAACCGTTTGTTTCCACATGTTGCTGTTCTCCCTTTCATCAACGTTTCCTCTTTATGCGGACGCGCCAAAAAAACGGCCGCAAAAGTTCATTGTCACCAACCCGGACGGATTGTGAAAAGAAACAAGTTTCCCGGTCATCCCGCAGATGTGAACAGATGTGAACTTACTTCTTTTTCTTTTTTCCTTTTTTTCTTCCGGGGCTGTTTTTTCCGGAACTTTTTCTCCCGGATCCGGAACGCGGAGCGCCGTCCAAATAACGGACATCAGCCAGCCCGCTCGCCCGTCTGTAAATCCAGATCGCCACGGCGCCGACAATCAGCACAACGGAAATAAACTGCGCCATCTTGATCGTTTCGGTAAGCATCAAACTGTCTGTCCGCAAGGCTTCGATAAAAAATCGCCCCGTTGAATACCAGATGATGTACGTGAGAAACAATTCCCCCCGCCGGAGATTGACCCTCCGCAAAAGAAGGAGGACAACGACCCCGAGCAAATTCCAGAGGGATTCATACAAAAAGGTCGGATGATAATACGCTCCGTTAATATACATTTGATTGATGATGAAATCGGGCAAATAAAGGCTTTCCAAAAAAGCGCGGCTCACTTCGCCGCCGTGGGCTTCCTGATTGATGAAATTCCCCCATCTGCCGATCGCCTGCCCGAGCAAAATACTCGGAGCGGCAATGTCGGCTATTTGCCAAAAGGAAACTTTTTTTACTTTTGTAAAAATATACCCGGTGATGACCGCACCGATCAAACCGCCATGGATCGCGAGGCCGCCTTTCCAAATCTTCGGGATTTCACCAGGATTGAGCGAATAATAATCCCATTCAAATATGACATAATAGAGGCGGGCCGAAATAATCGCCACCGGAATCGCCCAAAGCAGCAAATCGACAAACAAATCTTTATCGAGGCCCCTTCGTTCTCCTTCGCGCATCGCCAGCAGGAGAGCGAGGATGATCCCCACGCCGATCAAAATCCCGTACCAATGCACGGCAATCGGTCCGAGCTGAAACGCCACCGGATCAATTGGCTGAATGTTTTCTTCCATTATATAATCAAAACCCCTTTGTCTCTTTGTTCTTGATGATCCCGCCCGTCCGTTTTGACGGGCCGGTCCATCTGACAACTGTTTTTTATGGGCGGTTTTAATAATAAGAACCGTCTTCAATCACATCGGCCAGTTTGGCGGTAAATTGTTCGGCCGCATTGACACCCATTTTCTTTAAGCGGTAATTCATCGCCGCCACTTCGATGATCACAGCCAAATTCCTTCCCGGACGGACAGGAACGGTAATTTTCGTCACCAGTGTATCCATGATTTTCATCGTTTCTTCTTCAAGGCCGAGACGGTCATATTGTTTCTTCGGATCCCACAATTCGAGATGAACGACGAGGGCGATTTTCTTGGACTTTAAAACGGCTCCGGCCCCGAACAACGTCATCACGTTGATGATGCCGAGACCGCGGATCTCAAGGAGATGCTCGATCAGTTCCGGAGCGGTTCCGATTAGCGTCGAGCCATCCTCCTGGCGAATTTCCACGCAATCGTCGGCAACGAGCCGGTGCCCTCTTTTCACAAGTTCAAGCGCGGTTTCGCTTTTCCCCACGCCGCTTTTTCCCGTGATTAAAACCCCGACGCCGTAAACATCGACCAAAACGCCGTGAACGGCCGTCGTCGGCGCCAATTTGCTTTCCAAATAATTGGTCAAGCGGCTGAAAAACCTTGTCGTCTGATGCCTTGTGCGCAAAACGGGCACCGCATTTTCTTCGGAAGCTTCAATCAGCTCCTCTGGGACAGGCAGTCCCCGCGTGACGATAATGCAAGGAGTAATGTCTGTACATAAATTTTCCATTCTTTCTTTCCGCAGCTCCGGCGTCAATTTGGAGAAAAACGTCAATTCCGTTTTTCCGAGCACCTGGATGCGTTCTGCGGGATAATAATCAAAAAACCCAGCCATTTCAAGGCCCGGTCTGGAAATGTCACTCGTTGTAACCGGCCGGTTAATTCCTTCCTCGCCGCTGATCAACTCGAGCTTAAAATGCTCGAGGATATCTTTCGCTTTTACTTTTGCCATGATTGCTCCTCCTCACAGGATGAGAGTACTTATATATTAAAATAACTTGCCGAGAATTGAATCGCAATGATTACGCAAACCGGATATTCCGCGCACCCCCATTCCGTTTGCGGAACTTCCGCTGCCCGGCCCGGTTCATTGCTGGACTTTTTGGACGACACCTGCCCCAAAAAGTTCTTTTTTATTTTAACATTAATTTACTTAAAACTGAATTTATTGCTTTACCGGGAAAAACAGAGACACATGCGGGAAAAAAGGTCACCCGGCAGCGGCTGAGGGGCCTGTCCGCGTAACACAGCCTCCGCTCTGTACAAAACCGGACATATTCGCGGAAAAAGGCGGCCATTATTTCGGAAAAAAACGGACATATGCCCAGAAAATTCCCCATTCCCGGAAAAACAGCCATAGGCCCGAAAAAAGCGGCATTTTGCCGGGAAAAAAGCGGCCATAGGCCCGAAAAGCCGCCATTTGCCCGGAAAATTGCCATTCCCGGAAAAACACTTTATACCTGAGAAAAGCCGCCATTTGCCCGGAAAAATCGCTTTGTCCCGGGAAAAACCGCATTTTCCCGAAAAAACCGCTCCCCGAAAAAACACAGCCATTTGCCCGAAAAACTACCATTTCCCGGAAAAACAGTTTTTGCCCAAAAACCCGTCATTTCCCCGGGAAAACAGCCGTTATGAACACCCGGCGTGAACCGTTTTTAATAGAAAAAACACAACCGGCGAGGACCATTTTAACGAAAAAAACAAAAAAGCCACAGGCGGAAGAACACTCTTCCGGCCCGCGGCTTTCCATTCCTTCCCGCGGCCTCTCAACGGCCCTTTGGCTCAAAAATCGCTTTTTGAATAATTAAGTTGGCCACCGACATGATCACCGAAACGAGAATGGCCGTGCCGAAACCGTCAATTTGAAAGGAATCGCCGATAATAGCCGCCGTCAGCATGAGCGTCAACGCATTGATGACGAGCAAAAACAGCCCTAGCGTAAGCACCGTTATCGGCAATGTCAACACGATTAAAATCGGCCGCACCAAAATATTCAATATGGCCAGGACAAAACTTGCCGCCAAAGCCGTGCCGAAGCCCGCTATATAGACGGACTCCTCAAACCAGCCGGCAATGGCAATGAACAATATTGCATTTATGAAAATACCAAGTAGCCACCTCAACGCAAAACACCCTTTTTAAGAAATCTCTCTTTTGTACGTGTCAGCCGGAAACTGATTCCGGTCCGGTTCCGGCAAAAACGGCCGGGAACGGTTTTATGCTTTCTGCCGATGCCGTTCATTTTACAAAGCAAACCTTACAATTTTCTTCCCACGGTGACCGAACCGGTTTTGGAATCGGCGAACACTTTAATCTCCTTGCCGGTATCAATGACAGGATGGAACCGGATGGATTTTTGAATGACATCCTTTTTCTCTTCCGTTATATGGACGCCCTCGATGCCGAGATTCAAGTTGCCTAAATTGCTCTTGATCGTGCCGCTGACTGAAGCCCGTTCCGGAACGAGAATTTTGATCGAACCGGTCGTCGCCATCGCTTCCACAAGTTCAGCGTTTTCATCGGCAAGGGAACATTCAATATCGCCGTTAAATGACTGAAGATCGGCTTTTTTAATGCTTCCTTGCACAATGATCGGTCCGTTGATCGTTTCCGCATCGAATTCTTCAGCAATCACATTGTTTACCTCAATTTTGCCGTTGGCGGTTTCCACTTCCATTTCGCGGCCCGAAACGCCGGCCAAATACACTTTTCCGTTCGCCGTTTTGGCGCGG
Organism: uncultured Bacillaceae bacterium; assembly: GCA_937995745.1. Taxonomy (GTDB): domain Bacteria; phylum Bacillota; class Bacilli; order Bacillales; family Cytobacillaceae; genus CALKIU01. Next base: position 6,236 of record CALKIU010000044.1, read on the forward strand.
AATTTCTCCGCCGACACGGTTCCCGTTTCGATCGGCCCGTTAAACAGCCGGATCCTCACATTCTCATAATCTTCTTTCGGAATATACGCGGTCGCATTCACTTTCATCCGTTTTTGCTGGCATATAAAGCGCATCCTCTTTCCTTCGACGGAAAACAGCACATCCCGTAAGAACAAATCCCTGGCTTCTTCGGCCGTGTCCACACGGTACACTTTCGCATCGCATTCAATGCGGACGTTTTTCTCATCCCACGGCACCAGCTTTACGGAACCGTTGGCAATATCGATGTCCAGATCTTTTAAATATACATTATTCTGTTGAAAAATATGCGTAATGTCCACGAACTTGCCGAAATTGAAGTCCAAATCAAAATCTTTCAGCCTTTGGATGGCCGTGTCGAGAAATTCAAAGATTTTTTCTTTCGCCGATTGGGTTTTCTCTCCGGCGGCCGACTCATGACGGCTTCTTTCCTCAGATTGGACGATCGTTGACAATTCATATTTCAGAGCCTCTTCTTTTTTCTTGGCCGCTTCCCCTTGTTTCCCCAGTTCATCCAGAAGAATCAGGGCTTCTTCGACGGTGAGTTTGCCTTCTTTCACCAGATTCAGGATTCGTTTTTTTTCTTCCTCCATTATATATCCCTCCATTTTTATTCGCATGAACCGTCGGCTTTCGCAAACAACTCTCCCTATATCCAGTATAAACAAAAGAGCCGGTCCGGAAACAGCGGACAGCAAAGCTTTTTCCGGGTGGCCGTTTCCTTTTATATTTTATTACGGCAACCGTCCGCAAAAGTTTCACCTGATAAAAAAATTTCTCCCTAAAGAATAGGAGTTCCGTCCGGAAGGAAAGTTTCTCAACAAAAATAAAGTGTCCGGCCGGAGGAATACTTCCCGGCCGAAACATTCCGTCCGAAAACGTGACCTCCCGGCAAAAGCTTCCCGCCGCGACAAAAATAAAAATTCCGCCCGGGAAACCATATTTCTCCGCAAAAATAGCCCTTCCGCCCCAAAGCAAAATATCTCCGAAAAATAAAACGTTCCGCCCGGAGGCAACATGCTCCGGCAAACCTAAACAACCCCGCGCGAAAGCAAAATTGCCCCATCAAACACAAAAGATCCGCAGAAAAGGAATCCCACCTTTCCGCGGATCACATTCACCGTCGCCAATCAGCCAATCAGCTTGTCATTCTTTTTTCCATTTCCTGAATTTGTTGTTCCATGCGGCGGCGGTCCCGCTCCAAGATCGGCTTTAAATATTTGCCGGTATAGGAAGTCGGATGGGCCGCCACTTCTTCAGGCGTGCCGGCGACAACAATCGTTCCCCCTTTGTCTCCTCCTTCGGGACCGAGGTCGATGATGTAGTCGGCCGTTTTGATGACGTCGAGATTATGCTCAATCACGACGACCGTGTCCCCGTTTTCAACGAGACGCTGCAGCACTTCCAGGAGGCGGGAAATGTCATCGGCGTGCAAACCGGTCGTCGGTTCGTCCAAAATATACAACGATTTGCCGGTCGAACGGCGGTGCAGTTCCGAAGCCAGCTTGACCCGCTGCGCCTCCCCTCCGGACAGGGTCGTCGCCGGCTGTCCCAACAGAATATAGCCGAGCCCCACATCATAAATCGTCTGCAGCTTGCGCCGGATTTTCGGATGGTTTTTAAAGAATTCCAGCGCCTCTTCCACGGTCATGTTGAGGATATCGGCAATGTTCTTGCCTTTATAGGTTACTTCAAGGGTATCCCGGTTGTACCGTTTTCCCCCGCACACTTCGCACGGGACGTACACGTCAGGCAAAAAGTGCATTTCAATTTTGATGATGCCGTCCCCGCGGCACGCTTCACACCTTCCCCCTTTGACGTTGAAGCTGAAGCGGCCTTTTTTGTATCCGCGCACTTTCGCCTCATTTGTCGAAGCGAACAAATCGCGGATGTCATCAAACACACCGGTGTATGTGGCCGGATTGGAGCGGGGCGTGCGCCCGATCGGGGTCTGGTCGATATCGATCACCCTGTCCAGATGTTCCAAGCCGGTGATTTCATCGTGGGCCCCCGGTTTGATGCGCGCTTTGTTCAATTTTTGCGCAAGGCTCTTGTATAAAATCTCGTTGATCAGCGTGCTCTTTCCGGAGCCGGAAACCCCCGTCACGCAGACAAATTTGCCGAGGGGGATTTTGACATCAATATTTTTTAAGTTGTTTTCCCGCGCTCCTTTAATTTCCAGATAATGGCCGTTTCCGTTGCGCCGCTCCGCCGGGAGGGGGATGAATTTTTTTCCTGACAAATACTGGCCGGTCAAAGACTTCGGATTTTTCATCACTTCCTCAGGCGTTCCGGCGGCGACCACTTCCCCGCCGTGGGCGCCGGCGCCCGGCCCGATGTCGATCAAATAGTCGGCGGCGAGCATCGTGTCTTCATCGTGTTCGACGACGATGAGCGTGTTGCCGAGATCGCGCATCCCTTTCAGCGTATGGATAAGACGGTCGTTGTCGCGTTGATGAAGGCCGATCGACGGCTCGTCAAGAATGTAGAGCACGCCGGTCAACCGGGAACCGATTTGGGTGGCGAGACGGATGCGCTGCGCTTCTCCCCCGGACAGCGTCCCCGCTTCCCGGTCGAGCGTCAAATAATCGAGGCCCACATTGATCAAAAAGCTGAGCCGTTCTTTAATTTCCTTCAATATTAACCGGGCGATTTGAATCTCTTTTTCCGTCAGTTTCGACTCCAGTTCCTCAAAAAAACGGTACGCTTCGGTGACGGACATTTCCGTCACTTCGGTGATGTTCTTGCCGGCCACCAAAACGGCGAGGGCCTCTTTGCGGAGACGGCGGCCTTTGCATGCTTGGCAAGGCTGCTGGGCAAGGAATTTTTCCATCTGCTCCCGCGTGTATTCGGAATTCGTTTCCCGGTAGCGCCGTTCCACATTGCGGACGACCCCTTCAAATTGGATATACGTTTCCTTCACATGGCCGAAATCCGATTCATAATAGAAATAAATTTTTTCGTCTCCCGAACCGTAAAGAATAATATCCAATTGATCCTTGGGGAGATCTTTTACCGGGGTATCCATGTCAATGCCGAAATGATCGCAGACCGCTTTCAAAAGGGTCGGGTAATATTGCGAGCTTTTCGGCTCCCACGGGGCGATGGCGTGCTGGTTCAATGTCAAATCTTTGTTGGGAATGATCAGATCCAAGTCCACTTCCAGCTTGGAACCGATCCCGTCGCATTCCGGGCAGGCGCCGAACGGACTGTTGAAGGAAAACATCCGCGGCTCCAGTTCGCCGATTGAAAATCCGCATTGGGGACAGGAGTGGTGCTCGCTGAAAAGGAGTTCCTCTCCGCCGATCACATCGACGAGAACCCGTCCCTGCCCGAGTTTCAAAGCCGTTTCGATGGAGTCGCTCAATCGGGCGGCGATGCCGTCTTTGACAACGATCCGGTCGACGACCACTTCAATATTGTGTTTTTTGTTCTTCTCGAGGGCGATGTCTTCTTCCAGATCGTACATTTGCCCGTTCACCCGCACGCGGACAAAACCGGCCTTTTTAATCTCTTCCAAAACCTTGGCATGTGTCCCTTTTTTGCCGGAAACGACCGGTGCGAGTATTTGCAGTTTCGTCCGCTCGGGCAGTTCCAAAATCCGATCCACCATTTGTTGAACCGTCTGCGAAGAAATCTCTATGCCGTGTTCCGGACAAACCGGGCGGCCGATTCTGGCATACAAAAGACGGAGATAATCATATATCTCCGTAACAGTTCCGACCGTCGAACGGGGATTGTTGTGGGTTGTTTTTTGGTCAATCGAAATGGCCGGAGAAAGCCCTTCGATCGAATCCACGTCCGGTTTGTCCATTTGCCCGAGAAATTGGCGGGCATAGGATGATAACGATTCAACATATCTGCGCTGTCCTTCCGCATAAATCGTTTCAAAGGCCAGGGAAGTCTTCCCCGAGCCGGAAAGGCCGGTCATGACGACAAGCTTGTTTCTCGGGATCGTGACGTCAATATTTTTTAAATTATTGACCCGTGCTCCCTTGATGACAATTTGATCTTTTTCCAATGTGTTATCATCCTTCCGCTTTTAACTCGAAAATAATGTCGCGAAGCTCGGCGGCCCGTTCGAAATCGAGCGCTTTGGCCGCTTCCTTCATCTCTTTTTCCAAATTCTGTATCAATTGTTCTTTTTCGTCTTTTGTCATCTTTCCGATCTTTTCAAGAGGCGTATAGGCCGCTGAATCTTCGGCGGCATACGTCGCCCTGATCACATCGCGGATTTCTTTTTGAATCGTCTTCGGTACAATGCCGTGCTTGCGGTTATATTCCTCTTGAATGGAGCGGCGCCGTCTCGTCTCGTTGATCGCTTTTTCCATCGATTTCGTGATCGTGTCGGCGTACATGATGACGTGCCCGTTCGCATTCCGCGCCGCCCGGCCGATCGTTTGAATAAGCGAGTGTTCCGAACGCAAGAATCCTTCTTTATCGGCATCCAAAATGGCGACGAGAGAAACCTCGGGGATATCGAGGCCTTCACGGAGAAGGTTGATTCCCACGAGCACATCGAACACGCCGAGACGCAAATCCCTGATAATTTCAATCCGCTCGAGCGTTTTGATCTCCGAATGGAGGTACCGGACCTTGATGCCAATTTCTTTTAAGTAGTCTGTCAGATCTTCAGCCATTTTTTTCGTCAACGTCGTCACAAGGACCCGCTCGTTTCGCTTCACCCGTTCCTGAATCTCTCCGATTAAATCGTCAATCTGCCCTTCAATCGGCCGGACATCAATCGTCGGATCGAGGAGTCCCGTCGGGCGAATGATCTGCTCGACCACATCCGGCGCCTTCTCCAATTCATACGGCCCGGGAGTGGCGGAAACGTAAATCACTTGATGAACGCGCTCCTCAAATTCATCAAAACGGAGAGGGCGGTTGTCCAGCGCCGACGGCAGGCGGAATCCGTAGTCGACGAGAACCTGCTTCCGCGCCCGGTCGCCGTTGTACATGCCCCGAATCTGCGGAATCGTCACGTGCGACTCGTCGATGACGATGAGAAAATCGTCGGGAAAATAATCAAGCAGCGTATACGGCGTCGAACCGGGCGGCCGCAGCGTCAAATGGCGGGAGTAGTTTTCAATTCCCGAGCAAAAACCCATCTCCCGCATCATTTCCAAATCGTAACGGGTTCTCTGCTCCAGGCGCTGCGCTTCAAGCAGTTTCCCCTGCGAACGCAGTTCTTCAAGCCGTTCCTCCAATTCCTTCTCAATATTTTGAATGGCGATTTTCATAATCTCTTCCCGGGTGACGAAGTGGGATGCCGGAAAAATCGCCACGTGCTCCCTTTCGCCCATGATTTCCCCCGTCAACGCATCCACTTCGCGAATCCGGTCGATTTCATCGCCGAAAAATTCCACGCGGATGCAGTGCTCATCCCGGGAAGCCGGGAAAATTTCCACCACATCGCCGCGCACCCGGAACGTCCCCCGGGTAAAATTAATGTCATTCCGTTCGTACTGGATATCGACCAGCTTGCGGAGCATCCGGTTCCGGTCGATTTCCATGCCGACCCGCAATGACAACACGTTTTCCCTGTATTCTTCCGGAGAACCCAAGCCGTAAATGCAAGACACGCTGGCCACGATGATGACGTCTTTCCGTTCAAACAACGCCGATGTGGCCGAGTGCCGCAATTTGTCGATCTCATCATTGATCCTGGCGTCTTTTTCAATATACGTATCCGTTGACGGCACATAGGCCTCCGGTTGATAATAATCGTAATAACTGACAAAATACTCAACCGCATTATTGGGGAAAAACTCCTTAAATTCGCTGTACAGCTGGCCCGCCAGCGTCTTGTTGTGGGCGATGACAAGCGTCGGTTTGTTCACTTCCTTAATAACATTGGAAATCGTAAACGTTTTTCCCGTACCCGTCGCCCCCAACAGCGTCTGATGCTTTTTCCCCTGCTTGATGCCCTCAACGAGCTTCCTGATCGCTTCGGGCTGATCCCCTTGAGGCTTGAACTTTGACACCAATTGAAATCGCTGTTCCACAATAAAAGCCTCCTGTAAACATGAAATAAAAAGACCTCTTCCTCAAGCATTGACAAAATGTTCCACTTTTCTTACCAGCGTCTATTCCCATTCTAACATAGAGCCAGTTGAACACTCCACTAATATGCGAACTGGCATTCGTTCCCTGTTTTACATAACAATGGGGAGTTTATTTTTTTTGGGAAAAACGGGCTTCGCCCGCTTCAGCCAGTCGCCCGGCGGTTCTCCGCCGCCCCGCTTTTTCGCCGCTCCTCCCGTACACAAAATGGAACGCCAAAGCCCCCAGTGTGATGAACAACCCGCAAAGCAAATAGACCGTCCGGAAACGGAGCGCGCCGACCGCTAAGCCGATGACATAGGCGCCAATCCCGTTCGCCAAATCAAGAAAAATAAAAAACGTGGAAGTGGCCAGCCCTTTTTTGTCGGCGGGAGACTGCTGGACGGCAATCGCTTGCAAATACGACAGCACCGTTCCGTACCCGATCCCGATCAGCGCCCCGGCGAGCAAAAACACGGCGGCATTCCCGGCGGCGCCCAAAACGGCAAAACCTCCGGCCAAAAGGAAAATAAACGGGTATGTCACCTTTTTCGCCCCGTACAAATCAAACCATTTGCCGGTGAACGGCCTTGTCGCCAGAAGGGCAAGAGCGTACACGAAGAAGAAATAGCTCGCAGCCTCAACGAGACCGATTTCCTCGGCGTACGGCGACAGAAAAGACATCAAACTGGCGTAGGCCACGGTGATGAGAAACATCACGAGCGAAACGGGGACGGCCTTCGGTTCGATAAAATCCCGGACGGCAATGCCCCTTTTTTGCGCTGCGGCCGGTTCCGTTTTTTGCGGCTGCGCCGGCGCCTTGAGAACGAGGGCCAGCAGCAAATCAAACACGATAAAAACAAGCCCGGCCATAAAAATATGGAAGAAACCCGCATGGCTGTACAGATAGATGCTTAAAAACGGCCCGATGGCCATGGCCACGTTCATCGCCGTCGCATAATAGCCCGTCCCTTCCCCGCGGCGCTTGTCGGGAATGATGTTGGCGGCGATAGCCCCGGCGGCGGTTGTCGTCACTCCGTGCGCCGTTCCTTGAAGGATGCGGAGGACAAACAGCATCGCCAAACTGTTGATGAAAAGATGGAGCGCCATCGAGACGGCAAAAAGAGCCGCCCCGAGAACAAGCATCCGTTTATGTCCTGCCCGGTCCATATATTTTCCGGTAAAAATGCGCCCCACAAGGGAGGCGAGGACGAAAATGCCCGTGGCCAGCCCGGCCGTTCCCCGGTCGGCGCCGAAAGCGTTCATGGCATAAACGGCCGTGATGACCATCATCATGTAAAACACAACATGGGTGAAAAAGTTCACCCCGGAAATGATGATAAAATCTTTTGTCCATAACTTTTCAGCATTCATCGCCATCACGTTCCTTCATTCATAGATCTTGTTTCCGGAATCCGACCGTTTGAAAAACGGTTTCGGCGGAAACGGACCGCCTGGCACTGTTGCGCAGCGCACCGGCGGAAACCGTTGGGCACTCTTGCGCAGCGCGCGGCGTATACTCCCGTGTATTGTTGCATCGTGCGCGCCGGAATCCGGAACAGGCGGAACTTCTTCGGTCCATTAAGCGCCGGCATCCGCAAAGGACAACCCAACGAACGGATGACTTTTAATTTTTTTGAGATCGCGGCAGCTTTTGCAACATACGCCCTTTTTATGAAACAAAAAAGGAAAATGCCGTTACACTCCGGAAAACGGCATGCTGAATTTGCGAGTCTGTCTGTCCGTGATCATAACACAACTTTTACATGCATTATATCCCTTTGCCGGCAGAACATCCAGTAAAAGGAAATTCTAACTTTGCTACTAGGTCCCGGCTTTTTCGGCAGATGGCAGCTTTCGTTGAAAAAGAGAAACCGTCCAGGAGCGGCGGGGAAGTTTATGCCTGGAAAAAGAACAGGGATCATTTCCTCCGCCTTAAGCTCGCCCTCAACAGCCTCTCTCCATGAACAGAACCTGTTTTCATGGCTGTGCCAGCAAGTGAAAATGACATTTGCGTTTTTGCCATACTAAAGATGACCTCTCCAACTGAATTTCATTATGTAGAAGTTTTTACGTCACATTCATGTTTTTACTATCCGCACGTTGAAAATAATAAATAAATATTATACAACCGGCGGGAATTTTATTTCAATATAATATTCAACTGTTCACAAAAACGTTTAAAAGTTGTATAAAAACTGTGAAAACAGTGCTTTCTCCTTTATTTATTTTAAAAAAAGAATTAGAATAAACTTGAAAAAATTAGTTTACAATATTTACGAGGTGAAAATCATGGTTAAATGGTTAAGGGAAAGCAAAGTGTCGTCAGCGATTATGGTTTTGTTTCGTTTATATATAGGGTACACGTTCCTGATGGCTGGCTGGCATAAGATTACAGGTGGATTTGATGCATCCGGCTATTTAAAAGGCGCCATTGCCAAGGCAACGGGAGAAAACCCCACTGTTCAAGCATGGTGGGCAACATTTCTCGAAGGATTTGCCCTTCCCAACGTGGAGATTTTCAATTTTCTCGTGGCGTGGGGAGAATTTTTGGTCGGCATTGCCCTCATTCTCGGCATCTTTACAACGTTCGCCGCTTTGATGGGCATCACGATGAACTTCGCTTTCTTGTTTTCCGGCACAATCAGCAGCAACCCGCAAATGGTGTTAATCACCATCTTCATTCTCGTTGCGGGCGCCAATGCCGGACGGTACGGTTTGGACCGCTGGGTACTCCCGTACGTGCGCAAAGTTTTCAACAAAGAAGCACAGAAACCGGTCGTCAACTGATTTGAAAAAAGGAAGGGGAAGCGGCGCGCCGCATCCCTTTATACTTCCCGATTGTTTTATACTTCCCGATTGTTGGCTAAATAGCAGGCAACGGACCATTTTGCTTTCATCCAAGAAAAAGGCCGCCCGGCAGAATCCTGGGGCGGCCTTCTGCATACGGGGGACGGTCCCGGCGGCAAAAGGAGCGGTTGAGCCCGGCTGCATTTAGCACCGGGAGCAGCGAATCCGGCAAGGGTCACTGGTTTCCATAATCCGGAATTTTGTTGACACTTTTGTGAAAGGGTATACAATTAGTTGATGATATCTCATATATGTGTTACATTATAAATGTGAAGTGAATCACAAGTTGTAATACATCCCTTTGAATCAACGTTACAACTTAATCCCATCCCCCCTTGTTCGAATAAAAATTCCCGGCAGCTTTCTGCCGGGCGTTTTTCTTTTTATGGGTCTCCGCTCCCTCTTTTTTCAATCAATCGGCTCAAACAAACCAGCCGGTTGTCCGGCAAGTTTCGTTTGAGCCGCTTTTATCATAAATGATCCTTTCCCGATTGGAGGACATGCCGATGATTAAAGGTCTCAACCATCTGACGTTTTCCGTATCCGACTTGGAGACATCCGTAAAATTCTATGAAAGTGTCTTCGGAGCGAAGCTGTTGGTCAAAGGAGGAACAGTCGCTTATTTTGATTTAAACGGCATCTGGCTCGCCCTCAATGAAGAAAAAGACGCGCCCCGCGAAGGAAGCAACTCCACTTATACTCATATTGCTTTTTCCGTTGAGGAAAAAGATTTTGATGCGGTGTGCCAAAAACTGAAAGACTTGAACGTGAACATCCTCCCCGGTCGGCCGAGAGATCCGCGGGATAAACGTTCCGTGTACTTCACCGACCCGGACGGCCACAAATTTGAATTCCACACCGGGACCCTCGCGGACCGGCTTCAATACTATAAAGAAGCAAAACCCCACATGACATTTTATGAACTCGGTGCCTGGCACCAAGGGACAAAAAATGTCCCGGATGTTCGGTAGGTGTCCGGGACTTTCATGGCATTCCGGCCGGAACAATGAAAAGGGCCGGCATCCGGGACGGTCTGTGCGCCCCGGATGCCGGTGCTTTTTTACCTTGCAGGTTCTTGGACGAAGAGGATTCCGAGTTGGTAGTGGTCGCCTTCGAAAAGGGCTCTTTGGACGAAACGGATTTCGCCGTTGGTGTCGAGGACGTCCAATTTGCAGTATGCACGGTTTTTTTGTAGCGCTTCGTAAAAGCTCTGTTCGTTGTGAACGGGAATGCCGTTGACTTTCGTGATGACTTCTCCGATTTGCAGCCCCATTTTGCTGGCCGGCGACTGGGGAATGATTCCCAATATCACCACGCCGTCGTTTCTAAGGGAAAAGTAAAACGGCAAATTTTTCTCGAGCGAACGCTGCCTGAGCGTGAGAAATTCCCTCCCCAAGACGGCCAATCCGGCCGCCGCGACAGACAGGACGGGAAGCCAATAGCTTCCGGCCGCCAATAAAAGGAGCAAAACCCCCAAACCGGCCACTCTTTTTCCCATCATTTCCGCGGCATACTCAGGCAGCATCCCCCGGGTCGTTTGCTGGAAACCGACGGCAAAAGGAACGAGCAGCAGCGAATACATCTCCCCGCCGACGGAAAAAACAGGCCACCAATCGAAGGGCGCGCTTAATGCGGAGCCGGGAATAACCAAAAAGACGGGAATCATCCAGACCCGCTTCACTTCATGAACTCCGACGGGAAGCCCCCGCTTGCTGCGGATGATCCGCGGCGAAGACCCCTTTACCCCGTTTCTCCTGATCAAAATCCCTTCACCGAGCACAAGCAATGCCATCAAAACGGCCACGGACGGAAAAAAATACCCGGACAATTGCGCCAATTCTTCATCCAAAAACGGAACGGAAAAACCTTGCCATTTGACCAAGGTTAATAGGAGCAAAGCGAGACTGACTATGTATGCCGGCGACAAAAACCGGATTTTTGTCGTCAAACTGGCAACAATCGTGAAAATCGCCGCCGCTGCGACAACGGATAAAGGAATGACTACCCCCGCGCCGATCGTGACAACGGAGATGGCAATCCCGATCACGAATCCGAGCGGAATGAGCTGTTTCAACTCAAAATAAGCGTTTTCCGCCCGGACATGAAAAAATTTTCGCTCCGCTTTTACCCGGGAAATTCCGAGATAAGCCGCCAAAATAATCAACAAATAAAAGACAGGATTCAGGAAAAATTTCGCCGTCCCCCATAACAATTCCATCAGCCAATCTTGAACCACAAAACCCACCAACCCTCAATCTATTAATCTGCTAGTCTTTATTTTACCAAATGTCTGCCTGCAGGAGTACCGGTAATATTTTTATAATATTCTGTCAAATCACTAAAACTTCCCTGTAACAACAGAATGATATATTTTAAGGTATACGGCCGCAACAGCGATCCATGTCCTTTTTCTGAGGATATTCCCGAATTTCCCGGAAAATTGTCCGAAAAAATGCGGCAACAACCTCCATAATGATATACTTATTTTTGCGGAACATTTATCGCGGCGATGTTCCCGGCCATATTCCGTTTTGCCTAAACCACAGTTTTTGCGAGGTCTGGGAAAAATGAAGAACTTAAAAGAAAAAATGCACAACATAAAAAATTCCAAGATAATGCAAAACATAAAAAATTCCAAGATATTTTTAAAAGCGAAAGAATACATCCAGTCTTTGCAAATAAAAGAAAAACTCCACCTGGTTTGGAAAAAATTCAAAAAATTTTGGAAAGATAAACATTTGACAAAAATTTTCCTCCTCATTTTTTTGGTTTTTATTCTGGCAACCATTCTGTATTTTGCTTATTTGGCAAGCCGGGCCAATGTGGAAACATTAAAGGAAGGATTGAGCCAGGCGGCGATCATTTATGACAAAGACGGAGACTTGGCGGCCGAAGTGAAAACAAACCGGACGTCCGGCGTCAAGGTGGAAGAGCTGCCCGACCATGTCATCGACGCCGTCATCGCCATCGAAGACCACCGTTTTTATGAACACAAAGGCTTTGACTTGATGGGAATTGCGAGAGCGTTTGTGAAAAACCTTTTTGCCGGGGAAATCACCGGCGGCGGAAGCACGATCACCCAGCAGCTGGCGAAAAACGCCTTCCTTACTCCCGAACAAACGTACAAACGGAAACTGGAAGAGCTCTTTTTGGCGGTTGAAATTGAAAAAACGTATACAAAAGACGAAATTCTCGAGATGTATTTAAACCAGGTCTACTTCGGAAGTGGAGCGTGGGGCATCGGAACGGCGTCAAAAAAATATTTCAACAAAAACATTCAGGACGTCACGATCAGCGAAGCGGCCCTGTTGGCCGGGCTTTTGCAAGCGCCGTCCGCCTACGATCCGTTCAAAAATTACGACCGGGCCATCAACCGCCGCGACGTCGTCCTGAAGCGGATGTTCGAGGAAGGGATGATCACGGAAGACGAGTACCAGGCCGCCCTGAAAGAAAACATTAAGCTGTCTGACGGGGGCGGAAGCCATATCGGCCGGAAATACCCTTATTATGTCGATGCGGTCATTGACGAGGCCATAACCAAATACGGGCTGACCCAAGAGGAAATTTTGACGAGAGGCTATAAAATTTATACGGCCTTGGACCAGAATCTCCAATCCGTTCTGGAAAAAGTGTATCAAAATGACAGCCTGTTCCCGAAAAGCCCGGACGGCACGCCCGCCCAAAGCGGCGCCGTCCTCCTTGACCCGCACACCGGGGGAGTGCGCGCCCTCGTTGGCGGCCGGGGCGACTATGTCTTCCGCGGTTTTAACAGGGCGACCCATTTGAAAGCACAGCCCGGCTCCACGTTGAAGCCGCTGGCCGTGTACACGCCGGCCCTGGAGGAAGGCTACACGCCTTTCTCGATGTTGAAAGATGAACTGATCACGTACGGGGATTACACGCCGGCCAACTATTCCGGCACCTACCAAGGGGAAGTGCCCATGTACAAAGCCTTGGAGCAGTCTTTGAACGCGCCGACCGTTTGGCTGTTGAACGAAATCGGCCTCGAAAAAGGCCTCAAATCATTGGAGAAATTCGGCATTCCGCTTACGGAAGAAGACAAATATTTGGGAATCGCCCTCGGCGGAATGCACAAAGGAATTTCCCCGCTGCAGCTGGCTGAAGCGTATGCCGTTTTCCCGGCCGGCGGCGTCCGCCACGAAAGCCATTTGATTACGAAAATTGTCGGGCCGACGGGAACGGTGATTGCCGAACATAAACCAAAGACCAAAAAGGTCACGACCAGGGCCGTCGCCAATGAAATGACGTCCATGCTCCTCAACGTCGTTGAATCGGGAACGGGCCAGAATGCGAAAATCAACGGCGTCCCGATCGCCGGAAAAACCGGCTCTACGCAGCTGCCGTACAAAGACATAAGCGGCACGAAAGACCAATGGTTCGCCGGCTACACGCCCAATCTTGTCGGCGTTGTTTGGCTCGGCTACGACAAAACGGACCGGCAGCATTATTTGTCCGGCAGCAGTTCAAGGACCATTGCCCCCATTTTCCGGGAAATCATGCGCCAGGCTGTCCAATATGTGGAACCGGGCGAATTTGAAGTCGGCTCAATTAACGACAGATTGAATGAAGAACAAAATATCGACAAAATCATCGATTCGATCAGGGAAAAAACGGATGAAGTCGAAGAACGGATCCGAGAAGAACTGCCGAAATGGAGGCAAGCGATCGAAGAAATCCAAAAAGACGTGCAAGAATGGTTCAGAAAAATGCAAGAACAGTTCGGCCTGTAACGGGCCCCGGAAGTTAAGAAAACGCGCCGTATTGAACCGGGCAGAACCATTTCCCTGCCCTTCCGCGGGGCGGGCACAACCGGATGAAAAAGCGCCTTTCCATTTGCGGACCGGAAACGTTCACTCCCGGGGGTTGCGGACAGCTCCCCGTTCCTTGGCGGGAACGGGGGGATCTGTCCGTTTTTTTCCGGAAAAAATCAGCCAAAACCCCGGGGGGATGAGCGCAGCATGGCGGCGTTTCTTAATGCCCGGGAATGAACACTCTCATTTCCCGGGGGCGGACAAAGACCGTTTCGCCTTTTTTCAGATTCAGCTTTTGAAATTCTTCTTTGTTCAATTGCACTTCCACATATTTGTCCGATTCGGCGGCCGCCAGTTCGATGAACACATCCGGGCCGATTGAACGGCAGTATTGGACGGTGGCCCGGAAGCTGTCCCCGCCGTTTTTTTCCCGTTCGATGGACAGTTGATGGGGGCGGACGCAGCCGACCGCTTCCACGTTGGACGCGCCAAAGTGGCCAGGTACGTCTATTTCCGCCCCCTTCAGCTTCAGTTTTCCGTCCGCCAAGCGGCCGTGAAACAAATTGACGCTGCCGAGGAAATCGTATACGAACGGACTGGCCGGTTCATCGTACACTTCGTCGGGCGGGCCGATTTGTTCTATCGCCCCTTTGTTCATAATGACGATTTTGTCGGCGACATCCAAGGCTTCTTCTTGGTCGTGGGTGACAAAAACGGTCGTCATCCGGTACTCGTCGTGCAGCCGGCGCAGCCAACGGCGGAGTTCTTTGCGCACTTTGGCATCCAATGCGCCGAACGGTTCATCGAGCAGCAAAATCCGCGGCTTTACGGCCAGCGCACGGGCGAGGGCCACCCTTTGCCTTTGGCCCCCGGACAATTGGTGGGGATAGCGGTTGGCAAATCCTTCCAATTTCACTAATGAGAGCAGTTTGTCGACCGTTCTTTTGATTTCCGAAGAGGACGGCCGTTCTCTTCTTTTTCTCACTTTCAGGCCGAACGCAATATTTTCAAAGACGGTCATATGCTTGAACAAGGCGTAATGCTGAAAAACAAAGCCGACTTTTCTGTGCCGGACATGAACATCGGTAATGTCTTTCCCGTCAAAAAGAACGGCCCCTTCATCGGGCCGCTCCAGCCCGGCGATGATTCTCAGCAGCGTTGTTTTTCCGGAGCCGGACGGCCCCAGCAAGGCGACCAACTGACCGTCGGAAATCTCCAAATCTATGTTTTGGAGGGCCAAGAAGTTTCCGAACCGTTTGGACACCCGGCGGATTTGGATGGACATCATCAGTGCACCTCCCGGTTTGCGCGTTGTTCGGTTTTCCATTCCATGAAACTTTTCATGATGAGCGTGATGACGGCCAGGATGGACATGAGGGAAGCGACTGCAAAGGCCGCGGAAAATTGATATTCGTTGTACAAGATCTCCACATGGAGCGGCATCGTGTTTGTCAGTCCGCGAATCCGCCCCGAAACGACGGACACGGCCCCGAATTCGCCGATGGATCGGGCGCTGCAAAGAATGATTCCATACAGCAATCCCCATTTCATATTCGGCAACGTCACCCGCCAAAACATTTGCCAGCCGTTTGCCCCGAGAGAGACGGCCGCTTCTTCTTCCGAACCGCCCCGCGCCTCGAGGACGGGGATTAATTCGCGGGCGACAAAAGGCAAGGTGACAAATATCGTCGCAATGATAATCCCCGGCACCGAAAAAATGATGTTCAAGCCGTGTTCAACGAACCACGGCCCGAGCACTCCCCCGGGACTGAACAGCAAAACAAAAATGAGTCCGGCAATGACCGGAGAGACGGAAAAAGGCAATTCAACCAGAGATACCAGCACTTGTTTTCCCCGGAAATGAAACTTCGTCACCGCCCACGCCGCGGCAATCCCGAATAAGGTGTTGAGCGGCACGACAATCGCCGTGACAAACAAGGTCAGGCGGACGGCCGACAAAGCGTCGCTTTCGGTAATGGCCGCCCAATAGACGCCGAACCCTTTTTCGAACGCCTTTACAAAAATGGCGACAAGCGGAACAAACAATAACATCGATAAATAAAGAAGGGCGATGCCAATCAGGAGGGTATTGATTCCTCCCCCGGCCCCGGCTTTGGCCCCCCGCCTTCTTTTGGATGAATTTGTGTCAACGGAAGTTTCCAGTGATGGATGCAATCGTCATCTACCCCTTTGCTAACCTGTCTTTCCGGCACCATATTTGAAAAAGATTAATCAGGATTAAGCAAACAAAGGAAATTACCAGCATCACGGAGGCAATCGCCGTTGCCCCCGCATAATCGAATTGCTCCAATTTTGTCATGATGAGAAGCGGGGCAATTTCCGTTTTCATGGGCATATTTCCGGCAATGAACACAACGGATCCGTATTCGCCAAGCCCCCTGGCAAACGCCAGGGAAAAACCGGACAAAAGGGCCGGAAGCAGTTCGGGAAATATGACTTTCCGGAAAGTTTGGAACCGGGAAGCCCCCAAGCTCTCCGCCGCTTCCTCCACTTCCTTGTCCAGATTTTGCAAGACGGGCTGGACCATGCGGACGACAAACGGCAAGCCGATAAAAATCAACGCCACTGTGATTCCGAGCGGAGTAAAGGCAATTTTAATATTAAGCGGGGCGAAAAATTGCCCGATCCAGCCGTTTTCAGAATAAAGGGTTGTCAACGTGATCCCGGCCACCGCCGTCGGCAGAGCAAACGGCAAATCTATCAATGCGTCGAGGAGCCGCTTTCCCGGAAACGTGCAGCGGACGAGCACCCACGCGACGATCAAGCCGAATACCGCATTGATGCCGGCCGCGGCCAAGGACGTGCCGAAACTGATTTTATAAGAATGGATGACGCGTTCACTTGTCACGATTCTGAACCACTCGTCCCAACCAAGTTGCGCGGTTTCAATAAACACCATCGACAAAGGGATGAGCACGATCAAACTGAGGTAAAAGATCGCAAAGCCGAGCGACAAGCCGAAGCCCGGCAATACGTGACTTCTGTTTTTCTTCATTTTGAACCTTCTCCTTAACGGCTGCGCTTGATAACGGCAACATGTCGTGCGGCGGAAAGTGATTTTTCTTAGGCGGACACCGGCGCACGGCCGGTATGCCGCCTAGCCGCCATAAATGGAGTCAAAGACCCCGCCGTCGGCAAAATGTATTTTATGCGCTTGTTCCCAGCCGCCGAACAATTCGTCAATCGTGAACAGCTGAATATCCGGGAAACGGTCGGCGTATTTTGCGGAAATTTTTTGATTGCGGGGCCGGTAAAAGTTCTGAGCCGCCAACTCCTGCCCCTTTTCGCTGTACAAAAACCGCAAATACGCCTCCGCCTCTTTTCTCGTTCCTTTCTTGTCAACAACTTGATCAACAACGGCGACCGACGGCTCCGCCAAAATGCTGATTGACGGAACGACAATTTCCACTTCGTCTTCGCCCAATTCTTTTAAGGAAAGGAGCGCTTCATTTTCCCACGCGATTAGGACATCGCCAATTCCCTTTTCCACAAAGGTCGTCGTGGAGCCGCGCGCCCCGGTGTCAAGCACTTCCACGTTTTGATACAGTTTCTTGATAAAATCTTTCGCCTTTTCGTCATCATGGCCATTTTTCAACAAAGCATATCCGTAGGCGGCCAAGTAATTCCAGCGGGCCCCGCCGGACGTTTTCGGGTTTGGGGTGATGACTGACACATCTTTTTTCACAAGGTCATCCCAGTCTTCAATCTTCTTCGGATTCCCTTTGCGGACGAGAAAGACGATCGTGGACGTATAGGGCGCCGAATTATGGTCAAATCTGTCCGCCCAATCTTCAGCGATGAGATTGTGTTTGGCAATGGCGTCAATATCATAGGCAAGCGCCAATGTGACAACGTCCGCTTCCAGCCCGTCAATGACCGAACGGGCCTGGCTTCCGGAACCGCCGTGGGACTGTTTAATGATGATTTCCCGGCCCGTTTCTTCTTTCCAATAAGCGGAAAATTCTTGATTCACCTGTTCATACAATTCACGGGTCGGATCGTAGGAAACATTTAACAATTGGACGGTGTCTTGTTTGCTTTTCCCGCTGTTGGCCGTTTCTTCGGAAGAGCATCCGGAAAGAAGAGCCAATGTCAGGAAAAACGCAGCTGCCAAAATAGTGAATTTCTTTTTCAAAATGGACTTCATTTGACTGCCTCCCCCTAAAATGATAAAAAGGCACACAACACGCCGGACAAAGGTGCCATCAGTAAAGTGGCCGTGTACAGTCCTTTGCCAGTCTTTGTTGTGTGCCTTCAGTTTGTCTGATCGGCATTCAGGTTTTTCATTTTTGGCATCAGGTTGGGAAATCGGGCGAAGATGGAACTGTTCTTCTCCGCAACAAGCGGGCCCGTTTGCCATTCCATCTCCGATTAAGGGGCAATTGCCCTTGGCCTGCCCGTGAAGAACCGCCGGGCGGCATTTTGTGATGGCCGCGCCGTTTGCCTGCGTCTTGAAGAGAGTGCTTTAGGCGTTGCACCGAAACCGGGCAGCCGCTGTAATTTAAACCCATTTTAATTTAATTATTCCGATATGTCAACTATGTTTTAAGAGTTTTCTTAATTTTTTCCCTTTTTTCGGCAAGGACGCTGTTTTTTGCAACACATGAAAAAATGCGGGCCGCAACGAACATATCGTGAGTTGCCGCCCGCCATCACAGGTGAAATATACTTTTCCAGAGAAAAAAGGAAGACTCCCCGCAATATTGTGGACAAGCCTTCCTTTTTTCATAATTCTTTCGTTTTCAACTGTGGATTGTGGACAATGGTGTGGATTATTTACTGAATTGTCCACACTTTTTCCACATTACTTTCTGTTTCGACAACATCTTTTTGTGGATAAATGCGGCGGGGTGCCTGTCACTTCGTCAAATAACGGAGGGCCGCTTGCAGCTGGAGGTCGTTTTTCTCTTTTTCCATTTCTTTGCGGGCCGCGTTTTCCAAGGCGGCGGCGGTCTTTTTGTCGATTTTGCCGGTCGGCTCCAGGTTTTGCTGGTTTTGAAACGCTCTTACGGCCGCTTCGGTTCCGGCGCTGAAATAGCCGTCCTCCCGGCCCGGCTCAAAGCCGAGGGCATCCAAAATGATTTGCGCATTCTTCACTTGGTCGCCGAACATATCCCGCTCCAATGTTTTATCTGCTTGGATGAAGCCCGTCCGGAAAATGGGAGGCTGCTTGACGGCGATATCCGGCTTCAGCCCCTTTTTGTGAATCCAGTTTCCGTCCGGGGTCAGCCATTTAAAAACCGTCAATTTCAAATCGGTGCCGTCCCCCATTGGCACGGCCTGCTGGACGGTGCCTTTTCCGAACGTCGTTTCCCCGACGAGCGTGTATCCTTCCGCTTCCTTCAACGCGCCGGCCAAAATTTCCGAAGCGGAGGCGCTGCCTTTATCGATGAGCACGGCAATCGGGTATTTTTTCCCTTTCTGCAATTCCGTATAAAAGCGGACCCGTTCTCCGTCCCGTTTTTGTATTTGCACATACGGCTTATCTTTCGTAACGAACTCTTGGACGATTTCCTCCACACTCGTCAGAAGGCCGCCCGGATTTCCCCGCACATCGACAATTAATCCGTCGATGCCTTTTCTCTCCATTTTGCGGAGCGCTTCCTTAAATTCTTTCGCCGTTCCTTCCGCAAAGGACGTAATTTGCAGATAGCCGATCTGTTTGCCGTTTTTCTTTTTGATGTCCCCATGAACGGTAATATGGGGGATTTTGTCCCTTTTTATTGTGATTTTCTGCGGCCGGGTGAAGCCGCTCCTCATGATTTCCAGCGTCACCGTCGTTCCTTTTTCGCCGCGGATCTTTTTGACCGCATCATAAAGATTCATCCCTTCCAAGCTTTCCCCGTCGATGGAAAGAATCTGATCATTCGGCTTGAGGCCCGCCTTTTCCGCCGGTGAATTTTTAAAAGGAGCGATGATGATGACTTTCCCGTCGATCATGGTGACTTCGGCGCCGATGCCTTCGAACGAGGAATCCAAAGATTCATTGAATTGGCTGGCCGTTTCCTCATCCATATATACGGAATACGGGTCGTCCAGCACAGACAGCATCCCTTGAATGGCGCCTTCGATCAGTTTTTCCTTTTCCACCTTTTCCACATAATTGGTCATGATCAGGCTAAAGGCCCGCTCCACCTTGTCCAAACCGGGGATTTCATTCTTGTTGCTTTCCCCGGCGGGGCCGGATTTTTCCGCGTCATTTTGTTCCGGTTCCGCTCCATCCGTCCAATGAAAAACGGCATACGTGCCGGCCGCCCCCATAAAAAAAGAACCTGCCATTAAAATGATGATCCACAGGCGCTTCATGCGCACCCTCCTTTATTTGAGTCGATATATAAAAAATTTTCTTGTTTTTGCCATCCGGTATCACAATATAGTGGTGATACAATATATGTAAAGTGGGGACAAGTTATGAAACGAGAAATAGTAGGAGTACAAATAAAAAGAGGAAAAATCAATTGATTCTTCCTCTTGATCTTGAAAACTCATAAAAATCTATTGTTTTATACCCACAAAGATAAATCTTTAGGCTCTACACTAAATGTTAGTATTCTCAACAATTTTAGGCAAAAATAGTGCGCTTTCTCCAATTTTTTTATACTTGGATTATGACAAACAAGTTTAAAGAAAGAGGGAAATAACATAAAAATCTCCGGTTTACAAGATGTGGTTGTGACTGACATTAAAGTTTTGGAGGGCGGAACAGCCATCTACTATGTAGAATGCTTGTGCGGACACATAAATGTCCCTATTGTGGTGCAAAAATGTGTAAAATCCATGATTATTAAAAATTCAGAAAATCAAACATTTAAAGAGGTTTGAACGCGCCTTACCCATATTTTTCACAGGATACCGTAGATACAGATGAGAAGGATACGGTAAGAGATTCTATGAAGATAACACAATTGTTGAACGATATAAGCGAGCCTCAAAAGTATGGGATCAGACGGTCCGTTCGCACAGAAGGCAAAAGCTTTCAAAGAACTGGCCCAATAATTTGGTGCTTCGGCTTCCACCGTCATGCGCAGATTTGATGAGATGGCGAAGAAAGAATTGAAGGACATCCGGCTGCTTCCGCGTATGATCGCGATAGATGAATAAAAGGGCGATAACAAAGCAGAAAAATATCAATTGATCATCGCAGACGGAGAAACAAGAGAGCCGATTAACATCCTTCCGAACCTCAATTATCTCCGCAAGTACGGGGAAAACGTTGAAATTGTCATCATGGATATGAGTGAGTCGTTTACAGCAGCTGTTAAAGAAACGTTGGGAAAGCCGGTTATCGTGGCAGACCGTTTTCACTTTTGCCGTTACATATATTGAGTTTTAGATGGAGTGCGGACAAGGGGTCGGGCTTCCTGGGATGACCATGACCGGAAAAATGCAAGAAGCGCTACATCTTCTATTACATATTCTATAAAGATAGCAAGAAGTTGACTGACGAGAAACGATGATTTTCAAATGTCTAAGGAATTAAACACGGCTTATTAATTGAAGGAGGAGTATTGCAGGTGGTTAACAAGCCAAACAAAATGGCACCCAAAATCTCTGCAAAACAAAGAAAGGATTGAACCGCTATTATAATTTGGTGTAAAGAGCTGGTATTCCGAATTTATAAAAAATACAGAAACACTCAAAAGATAGCAAGTTGGTATATTAAATAGTTTTGTATATGGATTTTCGAATGGGTTTTTTTTAGAGGGAATTAACAATCATACGAAGGTTATGAAACGCATTTGGATTTATGAACTTTAAGTAAGCGCGGACACGATTATTGTAACATACAAGTATAAAGAAATTGGAGTGCATATGGGGTAAAAGGATATTTCCTTTTTTGACCCTTTACCTTTGTGGGGGAAATGATTTCCCCCACAAAGGCAAAGGCCACCAAGCCAATGCACGGTAGCCTTTACCCTAACATTTGATAAAAAACCATTCTTTTAAAGATCAAATGACAACCTTATGATAGATCTTTAAAATGGTACAACACTGAGTGGATTAATGGCGAATCTTTTATCAGGATACCAAGCACCATAAATATTATTGCTCTTCTTATACTCCTCTAAAGATATCTTATGAACTTCAAAATGCAAGTGTTGTCCATCAGAGTCTCCTGTATTTCCCATATAACCAATAATTTGACCTTTCTTCACAACTTGCATTTCACTGACCATTCTGCTTCCTGCTCTTAGATGCGCATAAACTGTGGTATATAAGTAATCGCCAATAGAATGGGCAATAAAAATACATTCTCCATAGCTATTTGAATAATATGAACGAATTACAACTCCGTCAGCAGCAGCAACAACCGGAACCTTACCAGATTTAGCAATATCTATACCGTTATGATTCGGACGTTTGCTTGTTCTGAAACCGGATGTTATCACTCCTTCAGACGGTCTCATAAAGTTTCCGCTTGTAACAGGGGGAGTCCCACTACTGTTATTGGAGTTTTGTGAGTTTCTTTTTTGTTGTTCCGCCAATCTTTGTTGCTCCAATTGAATGGCTTTCTTGATTGCAGCCTCTTGTTTTGCCAAAATAGCACGTTCTTCTTCGAGGCTCATTTTCAACTTTTCCACTTCGCCCTGCTGCTTTTTCAACTCTGCCATCACTTGATCCTTTTCCGCCCTCTGCGCGCTCAGGCTGGCTTTTAGGTTTTCCAGTTCAGCGCGCATTTTTTCAAGATTCGCCAATTCCTGCTCGACCGCTTTTTGCTTCTTTTCCAGTTCTTCCTGGTCTTTTTTATGCTCTTCGATGATCTCTTTGTCTGCTTCCATTATGGTCGAGATGGCTCCAAGCCGGCTGATAAAATCAGCAAAGCTTGACGCTCCAAACAAAACATCCAAATAGCTGACCGCTCCCCCGGTTTCCTGCAGTGCGCGGGCCCGTTCTTTCAACAGTTCGTTGCGGGCTTCAATCCGGCGGGTCAGTTCTTTGATCTCTGCTTGAAGCTGTTTAATTTCATCTTTTGCTCTCTGGATGTCTCTTTCTTTTTGGCGGATTTTTTCTTCAGCATCGCTGATGGCAAAGTCCAGTCTTTGAATTTCAGAGCGGACCGATGATTGCTGCTTTTTGATTTGATCAATTTTCCCTTTTGCATCTTTCAGTTTGGAATCCACACCGGATTTTTTCTGTTGAATCTGGTTCTTTTCCGCTTCCAGTTCACTGATCTTGGATGCCTTGACGGTGAGTTCCGATGGAACAACAGGAAGCAGACTGCCGATGCTCACCATTGCGGCAACCGATAGCGTCAGGACCGATTTTTTCACCATGGAAACTCCTCTCCCAAATTCCGGCTATGACCGGCGTTTTTCTGAGCTGCTGTATGTATCAACCATGAAACAAGAAAGCTTGTCCCATAGTTTCATAACTTTAGTTTCATAGTCGGTAGTTCAAAAGAATCAAAGAAACCGCAAAAAATAACGATGGGCCGAACCGGCCCGCCATAAAGACGGCCAACCCGATTATTGAACCGGATCATGCCGGCCCATGCCGGCCCGGCAAAACGGCCGGGCAGAGCAGGCATGTCCAACTTTATATCTTCAAGAACTTGCGCACGGACATCAAGCTTCCCCAGACGCCGATTATTGCACCCAGCAAAATCAGCAGTGCCGAGACTTGAAAAATGAGCGGGCTGAAATCGAGCACCTGGATGAAATGTCCCACCATTTTCGGTTTTACGAAATCAAGGAAGTAATTGTACACCACTGCAATGGCAATGATCGGAACGATTGAGCCGAGAATTCCGAGCCACAAACCTTCGAGGAAAAACGGCCAGCGGATAAAGGAATTTGTCGCACCGACCAGCCTCATGATTTCAATTTCTCTTCTTCTCGCGACAATCGTAATTTTAATCGTGTTGGAAATCAGAAATATTGCCGTGAAGAGCAGACCGGCAATCAAAACGAGTCCGATGTTTCTCGCCGTATCAATGAAGCCGAACAGCTTTTCAACCGTTCCTTGTCCGTATCTGACTTTATGGGCGAAATCCATTTTCTCGATCTTTTTGGCGATCTCTATCGTATCTTGCGGTTCTTTCGCCTTGACGACGAAAACGTCATTGAGGGGGTTGTCTTGTTCAAACATGGCAAAGACTTTTCCGTCCTCGCCGAGACTTTCCATCAGATTTTGCAGTTCTTCATCTTTAGAGGAAAATTGAATGCTTTCCACCCCGGGAAGGGCGCTGATTTCTTCCTTCAGTTTTTGCTGATCTTCCTCCGTTGCCGTCACATCTATATGAACGCGGATTTCCACGTCGTTTTCTATGTCAGTGGCAATTTTGTTCAGATTCATCATCACGATCAGGAAAATGCCGACAAGCAGCAAAGTAACCGTTACGGCGCTGACCGACGCGAAGGTCATCCAGCCGTTCCGCATCACGCTGCGGAAACTTTCTTTGACGTGGCGGCGAAGCGTTCTAATTTTCATAGCCGTACTCACCCCGTTCTTCGTCCCTGACGATGACGCCGCCTTCTATAGCAATCACCCGGTGCTTAATCCTGTTGACGATATCCTTGTTATGCGTTGCCATGACAACTGTGGTGCCGCGCATATTAATTTCCTCAAAAATTTTCATAATTTCCCATGTGGTTTCAGGATCCAAGTTTCCCGTCGGCTCGTCCGCAATCACCACTTTCGGGGAGTTGACAATCGAACGGGCGATGGCGACCCTTTGCTGTTCTCCGCCAGACAATTCTGACGGAAACATGCGCGCCTTATGCTTCAAACCGACCAAGTCAAGCGTTTCCATTACACGCCTCTTTATATATTTCGGATGTTCTTCAATTACTTCAAGGGCAAATGCAACATTTTCATAAACAGTCAGCGTCGGAAGAAGTTTAAAATCCTGGAAAACAACGCCGATATTCCGCCTTAGAAGCGGAACCTGTTTGTCTTTCAATTTTCCGACATTGATGCCATTTATCACAATCGTTCCTTTTGTCGCTTTTTCTTCTCTGTACATCATCTTGATAAACGTGGACTTCCCGGCGCCGCTAGGACCAACGACGTAAACAAACTCGCCGGGGTTGATTTTTACATCTATCCCATTCAACGCAATTACGCCATTTGGATATTTCTTGTAAACTCCTCGCATTTCAATCATTGAAAATCACCTGTGTTACCTTCCTTTTATGTTCGTCCTAAAATCCCCCAAAAATCACTCAACTTTCCACATTCGATAAAAAACGACTTTTTTCGCACATGAATCATTATACCATCTTATAATCACAAGAAAACTAATTTTATATTACATTTTCATTTCAAAGGAGTTTCATCCGATCGTCCAAAAGGCCGAATAACCCTGCATTTTAGGTTAATGATACTACAAAATGACTAGTTTTTCAGTCCCGATTTTGATGAAATTTTTTTGAAACTTTTATCACTTCCAATAATTAACACATGTTGTTCTATCAATGTTTGCGCTTACAAATATGAAATTTTTGTGTATTTTTTATGGGTTATGTCACTTATTGCCGGCAGAAAGGAAAAAACAGGCTTCCTTTTATTGGCTAATCGACTTTTCTTGACACCACGCAAAACCGGGACTTTTTTCTGAAGAGGAATAAGAACAGTAAAATTCTCCTTTCGACAGAGCGGAGAGGCTGGCTTTTTAGTCCCGTTATTGCCGAAAAACAGCGGCCTTCTGCCCCCGCAGCCACAGAGAAAATAGACTCTTCCTGAAAGAAACAACCGATTCGCGGCCGTGCACGAAAATTTCAGCCACGTTCCGCCCCCGGCAACCGCGGGTGGGAATTTTTCCGGACACGAACCACCTTGGTTCAGACGCTCGCAACGGCGGCCGTGTGGCCATTTTTCCCAGACATAAAAAAAACAGCTTCCTGAACATCGGAAGCCGTTTTCGAATCTATTTCTTTTCCGCCAGCCACTCGGCGACAACCTTTGCGTCTTCTCCTTTCAAATAGCCGCCGGCCATCGCTCCTTTGCCGTTCTCAATGATATCTTGAATTTCTTCAGCCGATAACCTGGACCCCACTTTTTGCAAATTGGGAATGGCGCTGCCGGAGCCTTGAAGTTCACCGCCGTGGCAGCTGGAACATTTTTGCATATACAATTGTTCCGGATTCTTGGCCTTGTCCGTTGCATCCGTCTTCGCCGTTTCTTCGCTGCCGCCGCAAGCGGCCAGCACAAACACAACCCCGATCAATAAAGCCGAAATCTTTTTCTTCATGCAATCCCCCTTTTCCAGAAACTCCCTATAATCACATTATAACAAGGTTGTCAGAAAATTACACTTTTTTAAATCCTTCCCCGAGCACTTCGGCGGCGTCCATCACGACCACAAACGCCGCCGAATCAATGCTTTTCACAAGCTGCTTCAATTTGGCAAACTCCCGCTGGTCGACGACGCACATCAAAATCGGCCGCTCTTTATCTGTATACCCTCCGTAAGCGGGAAGCTTGGTAATGCCCCTGTCCAATTTTGTCAAGACTTCTTGCCGGACCTGCTCCGTTTTTTCCGTAATAATCAAAGCCATTTTGGACCGGCCGAAACCGAGCTGCACCAAATCTATCGTCTTCGTCGTCACATACAGGGCAATGAGCGCATACAGCCCCCGCTCAATATCGAAAACAAGCGCCGCCGTGACAACGATCAAGCCGTCGAGAATCGCCACCGACGTGCCGAGGGACAGCCCCGTAAACTTGTTGATAATCTGCGCCGCCAAATCCGTCCCGCCCGTCGAAGCCTTCCCGAGAAAAACAATTCCCAGCCCGAGTCCGACGCCGAGCCCGCCGAACAAAGAAGCAAGAAGGGGATCATTCGTCCACGGCTCCATATCATGGGTCAAAAAAACAACAAGCGGCAAAAAAGCCGTTCCCGTCAGCGTCTTAATCCCGTATTGGCGCCCGCCCAGCAAAACAACCCCGGCAATAAAAAGCGGAATATTAATCGCCCACTGCACATAAGCCGGCTCCCAGCCAAAAACCGCATGTGTAATCGTACTGATCCCGCTCACCCCGCCGGAAGCAACCCGGTTCGGAAGCAAAAAGACATTAAACGCCAACGCAACAATCGCCGAACCGGCCAATATGTACACATAATCCCGCACATCCCCCGGCAAGGGAGCGGAAAAATCGCGTCTCCTCCGTTTACCCATCGCCTTTCTCCTTTACTTGTTCTTTTTGAAAAAACGGCCAACGGCCCAAATGAATGCTTGATAACCCGGTTGGCCAGCCTGCCCCGGGAAAGTTGAGCAGCCTGTCCGGGTAAATCTCCGTTGATGCATATGAAGTTGACCAACCTGCTCCTGGAAAAAGCTGTTGATGAATGTGAATATAACAAAGCATTGGACCAGCTTGCCCGGGAAAAACGTTGTTACTAGATGTGGGTATAATATGCCGTTGGACAGCTGCCCGGGAAAAACGCCGTTGATGAAAGTCGTTGGATCTGCTTGCACCGGAAAAACGCCGTTGATGAAAGTGAGTATAACATGCCGCGGAATGACAGTAAATGACGGCCCTTTGCCGTGTTAAAGCGGTGATTTCGCAAATTTGCGGATCTGGGAAGAAGCCGGAAAAACGGAGTGCAATGATATTCTACAACCGGACGCCGGTACTTGGTTTGGGGTTCCGGACGGGTGTTTTCAGTGGTCTGGGCGTGTATTTTTTTGTGCCCGGGCGGGTGTTTTCAGTGGCCAATCGGGAAGCGTCCGCAGCCCGGACGGAAAGCGTTCGGGTGTGGTGCGCCGGGCTTTGAATCGTTAATGGTTTTGAATCTGGAAATTATTGGGTACACCGGGCTGTTATCGGCTATTACTTATCTTTCCCCCATCTTCCTTTATCCCATCTTCTCTTTATCTTCGCCGAAAATTTAAAAAGGTTGTTTTACAGACGGCCCCGTTTCGCTTTGCCGTTCTTTTTAAGCTGTTTTAAATGCCCCTTTGTTTTGAAACACAGGTTTTGAGGACAAATCGAACGTTTTGTAGCCGTTTGGGGTTTTCCAAATTCATTCTCTTTTTGGACAAAACGCCAATTTTTTTCGGTGATTTGTCCAAATTGGCCATTATTTTGGACAAAGTGGTTGAGTTTTGACGGGGGTTTGTCCAAATTGCCCATTATTTTGGACAAAGTGTTTGATTTTTAACAAGAGTTTGTCCAAATTACCGCCTATTTTGGACAAAAACCAATAAAACTGACCTCATTTTGTCCAAATTCACACTTCTTTTGAACAACATCCATTAAATCAAACCGGTGCTTGTCCGCATGTGACCCCTCGTTCCAAACAAAGCCGACGAAAAAGCCCAAATATTATCCCAATTGGTCCCCTCATCATAACAGCGGCCCTTGTCCCGATTAAACCCCGGCCTATATGACGCCCCTTTGAAACCGGAGCGCTTCCCCAGAACTCTACCGCCTTCAAAAACTAGTCTCCATCCCTCATCGCATCCCTCGTCCATATAAAAAAGATTGTCCAAAAACACTTTAACGTGACTTTTTGGACTTTCTCATCCCCCCTTTTCCGGGACCTGTGTCCACAAGGGCGGCGCGTCCAAAGTCCCCCCTGAAAAAGGCGAATCAAATTTTCAAACAAAAAGAGCCGCCCGAAAAACCGTGGCGATTTTTCGGACAGCTCCTTATTTTTATTTTATCTGGGAACGCAAATATGCGTTGATAAACATGTCAATGTCTCCGTCCATCACGGCCTGGATATTCCCCGTTTCCACACCGGTCCGGTGGTCCTTGACCATCGTGTACGGATGGAAGACGTAGGAGCGGATTTGGCTGCCCCAGCCGATTTCCTTTTGCTCGCCGCGAAGTTCGGCCAACTCTTTTTCCTGCTCTTCGATTTTCCTTTGATACAGTTTGGCTCTCAACATTTTCATCGCGGCTTCCCTGTTTTTAATTTGCGAGCGCTCATTTTGGCACGTCACGACAATCCCCGTCGGCAGGTGGGTAATCCGGACCGCCGAATCGGTCGTATTGACGTGCTGTCCGCCCGCGCCGCTTGAACGGAACGTGTCGATTTTCAAATCTTCCGGACGGATTTCGATTTCAATTTCATCGTCCACTTCCGGCATGACCTCGCACGACACGAAGGACGTATGGCGCCGTCCCGAAGCGTCAAACGGAGAAATGCGCACGAGGCGGTGGACGCCTTTTTCCGCTTTTAAATAGCCGTACGCATTGTGCCCTTTAATGGCAAGCGTGACGCTTTTAATGCCCGCTTCTTCTCCCGGCAGATAGTGCAAAGTTTCCACTTTGAAACCTTTTTTCTCGGCCCAGCGGGTGTACATGCGCAAAAGCAAGGATCCCCAGTCTTGGGACTCCGTTCCGCCGGCTCCGGGATGAAGCTCGAGAATGGCATTGTTTTTGTCATACGGCTCACTTAAAAGCAGATTCAACTCAAACTCGTCGAGCCGTTCGGACAACTCTTTGATCTCGGTCTCCAATTCGGCAAAGAGCTCTTCGTCCGGCTCTTCTTTGACGAGTTGATAAGTGACTTCGAGATTTTCGTGAATTTCGCTTAGTTCTTTAAATTCCTTGACCAGTTCTTTCAGCCCGTTCACTTCGGACATCACGGACTGAGCCTTGTTCCGGTCATCCCAAAAATCGGGCTCCATCATTATTTTTTCCAGTTCGGCAATGCGGGCTTCTTTGCTTTCTAAGTCAAAGAGACCCCCTAAAATCCGCTAATTTCTTAGCTGTTTTCTCAAGTTCATGACGAATTTCCGCTAATTCCATAAACATAACCCCCATCAAATTTTTCATTTATCTTGCCGCACAAAGGCGGCCTGCTTCATTCAAAAATTTTATGATGAGTTTCCGAAAAATGTCAAACACAACCGCTGTAAACCCCTGTGAAAAAGAATAATGGAAAGCGGCAAAAATGGCAAGGAAAAAAAGAGCGACGGCAAATGCCGGCACTCTTTTTTCAAAGGGCGCCGGCCGTCTCCTCCGGCCGGATGGCCCGTTTTTGCAAAAACGATTATGTTCGGCCGCAGCAATGCTTGTATTTCTTGCCGCTGCCGCACGGACACGGCTGGTTGCGGCCGACGCGTTCCTTTTTGACAATCGGCTTTCTTTTCTTGGAGCCTTCTTCTTTCGGATTGACGGCATGGCCTTTGGCCACTTCCTGGCGCTGCAGGTTGCTGCGGATTTCCGCTTTCATGATGTATTTTGTCGTATCGTCTTCTATCGCTTCGATCATCGCTTCAAACATCGCAAAGCCTTCATTGTTGTACTCGCGGAGCGGATCGATTTGTCCGTAAGCGCGGAGATGGATTCCTTGACGGAGCTGATCCATTGCGTCTATGTGGTCCATCCACTTCATGTCGACGACACGGAGAAGAACGACCCGCTCAAATTCGCGCATCTGTTCTTCGGAAAGCTCCTCTTCCCTTTCATCGTACCGTTCTTTGACTTTGGCAAAAATCGTCTCGATGATTTCTTCCTCGTCTTTGCCTTCAAGGCTTTCAACCGTGATGACGCCCTCAGGGAGAAGGTTGGCATTGACGTAATCGACAATTCCTTTTAAATTCCATTCTCCGTCGGAATTGTCCCCGTTTTGTGTATAAGCATACACGTGGCGGCTGATGGACGAGCGGATCATTTTTTCGATAATATCACGGAGATTTTCCGCTTCCAAAACCATATCGCGCTGCTTGTAAATCACTTCGCGCTGCTGACGGAGAACGTCGTCATAGGCAAGCAACTGTTTGCGGGCGTCAAAGTTATTTCCTTCGACCCGTTTTTGCGCCGCTTCAACCGCCCTCGTCACCATTTTGCTTTGAATCGGCTGGGAATCATCCATGCCGAGGCGGTCCATCATCGCTTTCACGTTGTCGGAGCCGAACCGGCGCATCAATTCGTCTTCCATGGACAAATAGAACTGGCTGACACCCGGGTCGCCCTGACGTCCGGAACGTCCGCGCAGCTGGTTGTCAATCCGGCGGCTCTCATGCCGTTCCGTCCCGATGACCGCCAATCCGCCGAGTTCCTTCACGCCTTCACCCAATTTAATGTCGGTTCCCCGGCCGGCCATGTTGGTGGCGATCGTCACGGCGCCTTTTTGCCCGGCTTGGGCGATGATTTCCGCCTCGCGGGCGTGGTTTTTCGCGTTCAACACATTATGGGGAATGCCCCTTTTCTTTAACATTTCGGAAAGCATTTCCGACGTTTCAATGGCCACCGTACCGACAAGAACCGGCTGTCCTTTTTTATGGCGGCGGACGATATCTTCAATGACCGCATTGAATTTTCCTTGCATCGTGCGGTAAATGAGATCCGGCTTGTCCTCGCGGATGACCGGTTTGTTTGTCGGAATTTCCACGACCGCCATGTTGTAGATGTTGCGGAATTCTTCTTCTTCCGTTTTGGCGGTACCGGTCATTCCGGCCAATTTATTGTACATCCGGAAGAGGTTCTGGAACGTGATCGTCGCCAGCGTCATGCTTTCGCTTTGAATTTCCAGCCCTTCTTTTGCCTCAATGGCCTGGTGCAAACCGTCGCTGTATCGGCGGCCCCTCATCAAACGGCCCGTGAATTGGTCGACGATGATTACCTGTCCGTCCTGGACGACATAGTCCACATCGCGCTGCATGACGACATGGGCTCTTAACGCTTGGTTGATGTGATGGTTCAACGTGACGTGGCGGAGATCGAACAAGTTCTCAATGCCGAAAGCTTTTTCCGCTTTCGTGATTCCCCGCTCCGTCAGCAGGACCGTTTTTGTTTTTTCATCGTACGTATAATCTTCGTCCTTTTTCAGCGTCTTGACGAAAGCGTTGGCCTGCTTGTACAGAGCTGTTGATTTTTGCGCCGTTCCGGAAATAATGAGCGGTGTCCGCGCTTCGTCAATCAAAATGGAGTCGACCTCGTCGATGATGGCATAATTGAGGGAGCGCTGCACTTTTTGCTCTTTGTACAGCACCATGTTGTCCCGCAAATAGTCGAAGCCGATTTCATTGTTCGTGCTGTACGTGACATCCGCCGCATAGGCGGCCTTCTTTTCCTCCCTGGACATGCCGCTCAAGTTCAAGCCGACGGTGAGGCCGAGGAATTTATAAATTTTGCCCATTTCTTCCGCGTCCCTGCCGGCCAGGTATTCGTTCACCGTGACGACATGAACGCCTTCACCGGCCAAGGCGTTTAAATAAACCGGCATCGTGGCCGTCAATGTTTTACCTTCCCCGGTCTTCATCTCGGCGATATTTCCTTCGTGCAAAGCGATGCCGCCCATGAGCTGCACTTTGAACGGATACAAACCGATCGTTCTCCGCGCCGCTTCCCGTACGACGGCAAACGCCTCAATCAACAGATCATCCAGCGTTTCACCGTTCCGGAGGCGCTCTTTGAATATATCTGTCTTCTGCCGCAATTCGGCATCCGTCAAGGCCTCCATTTCTCCGGAAAGAGCGTCAATTGCATCAGCCATTTTGGAAAGTCTTTTCAATTCCCGTTTATTCGGGTCAAACACCCTGCTTAGTAATCCAACCATTGATTACGCTCCTTTTTCTTAATTGATTAAGCGGCGAAAAGCGAATGAGTCGTCTGCCGCTTTTGAAAAAAACCGATTGCGGAGCACGGCATGTTTTCTCTATCGCCTGAAAAGAAGGGACGTTTCTCCACAAACGCCAAACCACGTCCGGACAAAGACCGCCGCAACACAAAGACGGCCGAAGCCGAAAAATTCTGTGAATGTTCCTTCTGCCGGAGCAAACAGCCCCTTCCTGTAAGTTATACTGCTTTTCCGCAAAAAAGTTTCATCCTATATTCATTAAACATATTACCACTACTGACGGAAGGGTGACAACTTGCATAGAAAAACCCTCATCTGCAGCCCAAAGCCATACATAAAAAATACTTGTTCCGGAGAAAAAAACAGCCGGGGCACGCAAACCCCGGCCAGCACCTGTCGCAAAATCAACTTCAAAAACAAATCCGTTTGAAAATTGCGCCAAAACATCCTTCCAACAGCTTGATACTTGACGCGGAAACATCCCTCCGACCGCTTAACTTGACGCCGAAACGTCCTCCCGACATCTGAAGCGGACAAAAGGGGGCGGCGGCAAAAAGAAGCCGCTGTCAGTTTTTCCCCTTCGCTGCCGCCGCTTCCCGTTCGGCCGCCCGGTCCGCTTCCAGATCGGCGAGAATTCTCTCGATATCTTCGGCCAGGACTTCCTTCATCTCATTGCAGGCCGTGGTAAGAGCGGAAACGGAAACATCGTATTTTTCCGCCACTTCTTTTTTCGTAATTTTCCGTTCCGGATCGATGTCAAACAAAATATAATGAATCGCCGCCGCGCAAGTTTTCGGCAATCTCTTCGTTTCCGGCTGTTTTTGGCAATAACTGTTCCACAAAGAGAAAGCGACCAATTTCGCTTCATACGCGTCTTCATAATCGGCCAGCCCTTTTTCCAACAGTTCCGCCGTTTCCTTGTGGGCAGGCTTTTCCCATTCAAAATTCTCGGCTCCCAGTTTCACGGAATGAATCGGCAGCTGGTTCATGATCAATAAAAATTCTTGCGCCAAAAATTCTTTCGGATCGTCATATTCCGATTCGGCGAACCCTTTTTGCAAAAACTCCTCCTCGTAGCCCTTTAAAGGAGATTTATAGTCAAACGGCTCCCAGAAGAATATCTTCTCATCCCCGAACGGAACGACGATGGCGATCGCATAAGCCGAGTCTGCGACTTTCATGGGCCGCAACAATTTAATCTCCATTTCCTCTTCCGTCAACGCGTCGCGAAGGCGGAGATAATTGTCGCCGGCGGACAAAACCGGTCCCGCAACCGCCCGGGCATTCGTCCAAGTGGCGGCGATTTCCTGAAGCCGCGGCCGGCGGATGGTGTGCCCTTTTTCCCGGATAAACCTTTCCATGATCGTCGTCCCGTCCTCAAGGGGCTTGAAGAAAATAAACCAAATGCTGTGGGCGAGAATATAAAATTCCAATTCTTTTTTTCTATCCTTAATGATCAAGTATTCCACTTTTTCCTGAAAATCTTTCGTCAGTTCCTCGGAATACGAGGTGACGGCATAATCAATAATCCGGTTGTGAAGGGCGGCGGCATCCTTCTCAAGCAGGGCGGTGATGGAAACGGCGTTTTTCAACATGCAGCACTTTTTATATTTTTTCCCGCTGCCGCAAGGACAAGGATCATTTCGGCCTACCTGACCAGACATACGCTTCCTTCCTCTCTTTCCCATAGTTTCATAGATTCGGACAAAATAAGCCCTAAACTCTAGTCTAAACATTTTCAGACAAAAATAAAACAGTTACCCGAATCAAACGAGGATAACTGTCAGTTCCAGCAATTATAAAAGACTTTCCGTGCAGGCATGAAGCCTGTTCTCAAACAGGGGTTCTGCCGCAATATTCTCATAACATTCGCCGGACGGCAAGGGATATGCTCATTTTGAGTGAAAAACCCTAGCCATCAGCCGCCCGTTTTCCCCCTCCCCCGCGGGTTTGTCCCGGTCCGAAAACCGCAACAGCCGGGAACTGCCGAAAAATTCCACCCTGGTTGATGCGGACAGGGCCCGGCGCCATGCCGGGCGTCCGCACTGCCATAAGCCCCGGCAACGGGACAATCCTCAGCTTAAAAACACCGCACCGTACACGAGGGCCGCGGCAATAACGTATGCCGGATGAAGCCGGAATTTTTCCATCAGGAAAAAGCTGATCACGGCGATGACCAACGTCTGGACGAGCCCGATCCCTTCATAGGAGGTGGCAAAAAAATCAAAAGTCATGCCCGCAAGCAGCACGCCGACGACGGGACGGATGAAAACGGTCATCCGCTTCACTTTCGGCGACTCTTTATGCTTCATCAAAAAGCCCAATAGCGCCAACATTAAAATGAGCGACGGGGCGACGACGGCAAACACCCCGACGGCGGCGCCGAGAACCCCGGCTTGATGATAGCCGATATACCCGGCCATTTTTGTGGCAATCGGCCCCGGCAGCGCGTTGCCGAGGGCGAGCACTTCACTGAACTCGCTGACCGTATACCAGCCGTACCGGTCGACAACCTCGTTCTCCACCAAGGGGATCAGCGCCGGACCTCCGCCGTAGCCCAAAATGCCCGGAATGAAAAACGCCAAAAAAATTTGCCAGTAAATCATGATTGCCTCTCCTTTTCCAACTCGGCGGGAGAATTTTTCTCATCGGGAGCCTTCTCCCCGCCAGGGGCCGCTTTTTCAACCCGAATATCCTTCACAGCGGAGGCTTCTTTCTCAACAGGAACAGCCTTTTTAACCCGCGCATCCTCCACAACCGGGGCCCCTTCCCCAGCGGAACGGCCCTTTTCAACGTCCTTTACGACAGCCTTCTTGCCGGAAGCACCCTTATTGTCCTCCACATCAGCAACAGCCTCCCTACCAGGGACACCCTCTTCGCCCCCCACAACAGCAGCATCCATCTCACCGCGGGCATCCTTTTCTTCCCCCGTAACAGCGACGTCCTCCTTGCCGAGGGCATCCTTCTTAAACAAGGCGGCCGCCAACAGCCCCGCGATTAAAATGGCCGGATGGACATGCAACAACTCCAGCACAATGACGCTCCCGACCACGAACGCGAGCGTCCAGCCCCAACCGAGGAACGACGTGGAGGACTTTTTAATAAATGTCCAGGCCATCGTGGCAAGCATCACGGCCACAACCGGAACGACAGCGTCCGCCATCCCCGATACCCACGCCTGATCCTTGTATTTGTTCAATACAGTCAAAAGCAAAATCATCAAAAGAATCGTCGGCAGCACAGAGGCCAGCAGCGCGCTGAACATGCCGGCCACCCCGCCGACCCGGTAGCCGATATACCCGGCCATTTTCGTGGCAATCGGCCCCGGCAGCGCATTCCCCAAAGCCAAAATATCGCCGAATTGATCCTCATCAAGCCATTTGTATTTTTCAACCGTCTCCTTATAAATCAGCGGAATCGACGAAGGACCCCCGCCGTAGCCGAAAATGCCCACCCGGAAAAACGCCAAAAATATATGTAATTGCTTCATCCTACCACTCCGTTCAACCTTCCAAATCACTTTGTTGGAAAAATTTGATTCTTATATTACAGCATTTCCTGAAAGATGGGAAGTGAAAACGAACACAAATCCGTATTCGCCGGGGAAGAAAGGGGTCGGGGAGGGGCACACCCGGGCAACGGATGTTGCTCTGTTCGCAGCGGGAATTTATTAATTGGCTTTTTTTTTTAAAAAACCGGCCAGACGCCCACGGGCGGAGGCGGCACCGTTTGGTCAGCCGCCGGCCGATGTGCGGCTCCGGCTGCCGGAAAATGGCGAAACCCGCAGTTCACGGGGAGACTGCGGGTTCTTAGGGGAGGTCCTTGATCTATGTTATTGAGCTTCAATCAATCCGTAGCGGCCGTCTTTACGCTTGTAGACAACGCTTGTCTTGTTTGTTTCCGCGTTGATGAACACGAAGAAGTTGTGGCCGAGGAGGTTCATTTGCAAAATCGCTTCTTCGCTGTCCATCGGCTTCAGCGTAAAGCTCTTTTGCCGGACGATTTGCGGTTCTTTGTCTTCTTCCTTCGGTTCTTCGGCATTGTTGTTGTTGATAAACAGGTCGTTGATGCTGCCTTGTTCGCGCAGCTTTCTGTTGATTTTCGTTTTATGTTTGCGGATTTGGCGCTCCAATTTATCGGTAACCAAATCGATGGCGGCATACATATCTTCATGAACTTCCTCCGCGCGAAGCACGAGCCCCGGCATCGGAATGGTTACTTCTACTTTCCCTTTTTTATCAGTATATGTCTTCAAATTGACATGTACATTGGCATCAGGAGTCTTGGTAAAGTACCGGTTAAGCTTGGACAATTTCTTTTCCACATACTCTCTCAAAGCTGGAGTGACTTCAATGTTTTCACCACGAACGTTATACCTCATGTGTACTCCTCCTTTGTCCTCTTACGTAAGCGTTTTCTTTTCCGGAGGCGTCTGCATCCCGGCGCCCGGGCCGGAAAAGGGGCTTACGTGGTAGTAAGATTATTATACTACTTAATTCTATTTTAGCCTAAAGAATACCTCCCGAAACAAGAAAAAAGTATGGCAAATTCTTAACAAAATTTTTTGCCAGAAAAACAAAAAAATTCTAATATTTTTGCCGGCGGCTTGTTTGCGGCCCGGGCCTGTGTAAGGAGCGGGTGTCCAAATGATGCGCGAGAAATGATAGTTTGATAAGATAATAGATTCATTTTCGCATTGCCGGTTTCTGCTTGCGGGCCGCAATCGGAAAGCGGCGGGCCGGTGACCGCTGCTCCCCGCTTTTATGAAACTTTTAAAGAGAGCAAAACGAAGGTATAAGAGTGGAACATCGTCTTTAAAACGGCTCTATGGAGCCAAAGTGATGAGAATATGGAGGGAAGATGTTCCCATGAACGCCCCGTGAGAATAAAAAACCGGGGCATTGTCCTCATGAGAAACAATAAGCCGCTGAAAACGCCCCGGATGCCGCAAAAGCCAACCTGCCCCGTGCTCCCGAAAAATAATCGAGTAGGAGGGAGTGATTAACTCCCGTCCTCTCACACCACCGTACGTACGG
>CALKIU010000045.1 GCA_937995745.1 uncultured Bacillaceae bacterium
ACCCGTACGTACGGTGGTGTGAGAGGACGGGAGTTAATCACTCCCTCCTACTCGCTCTCCCCTTTATTGTCCCCATCGGGAATGTAAGCCTGGAATTTCCCGAACAGGGCAAAGACAAATGGAGTGTGCAAAATGTATACAATATTGACCTTTCTTACAAAAATATGGGAAGATATTTTACAGAGTGGCCGACAAACCGCTTGCCGCGTAGGAAAACGGTTCAAGAGCGGGCATGGAAGGGCCCGGATGCAGGAACATTTTTATCGGCAAAGACAAAAAAGGAGGTTTCGTGGTTTGTATAAATCGGAGTACACCATAAAAGTGCAATGGTCGGATACGGATGCTGCCGGAATAGCTTTTTTCGGGAATTATTACCAGTGGATGGAAGAGGCGTTTCACCACTTTTTTGATACACTCGGCTTTAATGCCAGTGATTTGTATTACCGTGAGAAAATCGCATTCCCCCTAGTGGAAGCCCACTGCCGTTATCATTCCCCGCTGTACTTTGGCGACAAAGTGACCATTTATTCCGCGGTAGCGGAAGCGAGCAACCGCGCTTTCAAATTGACCCATGACTTTTATAAAGACAACGAACTTGTTGCCAGCGGCTATACTTGGCGGGTTTGGACGGATTTTTCCGAAAGCCGGCCGAAAGCGGTCAGCATCCCTGAATTTTTTAAAAAAGCGCTCAGTTCATCTTGACAGAAAAGCAGCAGTCCCAAAGGAGGGTTGGAATGACTGTTGAGCGGGGAACCGGTACGAGCGTGTTTGACCGGATGCGCAATGCCCCCCGCACGGAAAGGAGCCGCCCCTGATTCTTGCGGGCTCGCCCTTTTTTCGTGCAGCTTCCTTTTAAAAAATGGAAGCGTTTTGCCAATTTTCACAATTCTTTAAAATATATTTTTCTTTCGTAATTGATTCTTCTTCTGCCATTGGTTAAAGTGGTACTATGGGCAGATGAAGGATTTCGGAAGCCGTATATCGGGGGAACAGGCCGTTTTTTTAGAGACATATTTTGAGGGGGAATGATTATGCGGTTGATTACCAAATATTCCTGGGCCATCTATCTTGTCTTGATCATTTTTATGCTGGCAAATGGCTTTTTTAATAAAAATGACGAAACACGCGGAATTTTAAGCATTGGCGCATTTATCATCGTGGTGATCGTCTATTTGATTACGAGAAAAGTGCGCATGGATGAAAGGATGAAAAGATAGCGGACAGACGGAAACAGCCGCAGTCATTGGTTTGTGGACGAGAACTGCTGGGCGGGCGCCAATCATAAAGGCCGGGAACGGAGCCGCTCTTTTCCGTTGACGGGAACGTTTTTTCCGAATCAAGCGGCTTTTTTTCCGAACATTTTCCATCATGAGCGTTGAACGGGCCGGGAAACGGCTTTTTGCTTTTTGAGGGGATGTTGCAGCCGGATTTTGCAGCGCCCCTTTTTTATTGGAAAGCCGCAAAGTTTTTCCGGCTGCTTTAGTTTTGCGGGGTATATAATGCCACCCGGGAGCAAAAATAAGGCGCGGCCGGCAAGAATTTGCCTCTTAATGGGGTATCAGTGCAAATGACGTTTCAACAAATCAATGTGTTTTTCGTCGTCTTCCAAAATTTTTCTCACCAGACTCGCGCTTTCAGAATCGAGGTCGCCTTCAAGCATCTTTCTGGACACTTCGATACCCCTGTTTTCACCAGCGATGGCGTCTCTTAAAATATCATCTGTTCCTCTCGTCGCTTCCTTCAGATTGGCAAAAAACTCCGCAACCGTCCCCCTGATGCCGGTATCGTTCACAGGCTTTCCGCCGAGATTTTGAATCCTTTCCGCAATTAACGCCGCATGTTCTTTGTGATCCCGTTGAATGGTTTGCAATATTTTTTTCACTTCCGGGTCGTCCATGCGGTGTATATATCGGTCATAAGTGTGGATGGCCATGAAATTGCCTTCGAGGAATTCATTTAACTCTTTGATGACTTTTTCATTCATCCTGACGTCTCCTTCACAGACTGTTCTTTCAGCATTAATATTCATCAAAATCCCGGCAATTATGAAAAAACCCGCCTTTTTTCTCCGCGCCATTTTTTTAAGCGGAATAAAAAAGGAAATTGAATTCCGGCGGAGAAATTTTACAACGAATGGAAAAAGGGATTGCGCAAAAACCAGCCCTTGCCATTGCCGATTGTGGAAAATTTTCGTTTCTCCATGTTGCAAACTGTTATAAAATTGTGATCAATCCGTAAATCTCTTTCTATCATTTTTAAAAAGGAAACGGAAAACGCGGTTTTTGCATGCCGTCCTTGGTTTCGGAAGCGCAGATTGAACAGGAAAAGGGGAGGTGAGTTTTGCTTGAAGCGCATGGCCTCATTGCTCATTCTTACTTTTGTTGTTTTATTGGGCGGATGCCAAGAGGAAGAGACGATGGTTCTTCTTGATGAAAAAATTGACAAAATCGAAGTTGCCAAGTCAAAAGGTGCCGGAGAAGTGAATGTGGACGAAATCTTACTTACTTTTACAGACAGAAAATCCGTCCGCACCATTGAAGAGGCCATTACTTCCGCTGTTAAAAAGGAAGCCAATGTGCCGGAGAGAGCGCCCGATTTTGATATATTGGTGCATTATGAAAAAGACTTGCCCACCCATGCCATTCATATTTGGCTGGGGCCGGAAAATGAAGAAAGCATTCTTACATACATGGTCGGAGGCGGAGAAGCTTATGTCGCTCCAAAAAAGATGACGAATGAGCTGCGCAAACTTTTTCTCCAGACCGGGGAGTAAATACAAATATTTCTAAAAGGGACAAAAAACGCACTGCCAAGCAATTTTGTTCATAAATAGGCAAGTTGTGGAGAAAATTGTCATATTTTATACACAAAAACTTTGCATTTCTATATTAAAATAAAAACTAGGAGATTAGCTCCTTATTTATATATATTTGCCTGTTCGACAATTTTCTTCTTTTAGAGGCAGGGGTTTGCGCCCCTGTTTTTTTGTGCACTTTTTGGAGGCAAGTTCCAGAATCGAAAACATGTAATGAGGAATACGGTTTGCTTTGGCATGTTAATCTCACAAACTCATGTTGCGATGGAGCCTGAACGGAGACAGGCTCATTTCATTTGTAAAAAGGCGTCAAAAGCAGGAGGTAATATATTTAGAGAATTACAAATATTTTGTAAAATAGGACAAATGTGTGGTAGTATATATAATTGTAAATTACCTGAAAAAAAGGAAAAAATATAGCCCCGTATCCGTTCGTTTTTTTGAATTCCTGGGCAAAAATCAAAGGGGGATGGACATGAACAAGAGAAAGTTTTCGTTTTTATCGCTCTTTCTTGTATTCTTTCTCGCATTGGCTGCTGGATGCAGCGACGGAGGGAAATCCGGGAAAAGCACCTCCGGAAGCGGAAAAGTCGATTTGCTGATGGGAACGGGAAGCCAAGGGGGAACATATTATCCATTAGGGAATGAAATGGCCAATGTTTGGAATAAGAATATCAAAAATGTGAACGTGACGGCCACAGAATCAGGGGCTTCCGTGGAAAACCTGGCGAAAATTTCCACCGGCAAATTTGATTTGGGCATGACCGTCAATCTGCCTGCATATGACGCTTTAGAGGGAAAAGGAGAGTTTAAGGGGCGTAAAATAGACAACTTTGCTTTCATCGGCCATATTTATCCGGAAGTTTTGCAAATCGTCACCCGTGAAAGCACCGGAGTGAAATCCATAGCCGATCTGAAAGGAAAAAGGATTGCCATCGGCCCTCCGGGAAGCGGCACGCAAGCGGCGGCAAAGGCGATTTTAAAAGCATACGGTATTGAAGACGGGGATTATATCGTGTACCAGGAAGGGTTTGGCGATGCCAAAGCCAAGCTCCAAGACGGAACCATCGATGCAAGTTTCGGACTCCTCGGACTGCCTGATTCGGGAATCAATGAACTTCAAGCGACAACAGGCGATGTAAAACTGCTTGAGATCAGCGGCAAGGAACTGGAAGAAATCGCGGAAAAGACCGGTTACACACCGTATACGATTGAAGCCGGTTCTTATGAATGGCTTAATCACAATGTGTCAACCGTTTCCGCTTTTGCGGTTTTAGTGGCAAATACGGACACCGTTGATGAAGAACTTGCTTATCAACTTGCAAAAATCATGATTGAGAAAAGCGATCAAAATACCCATGCCCAAGCAAGACACATGACGAAAGAAAATGCGTTAAACGGTCTCGGCAATTTGCCGCTGCACCCGGGCGCCGAAAAATACTATAAAGAAGTCGGAATTCTCAAATAACCCCAAAACTTCCAACCAAACCAGGACCGGACAACAAATTCCCCCGGTCCTTTTATTTCTGAAACCGGGACAAGGGAACCGGGACAAGGGGACAGGTTCATTGTCCCTGGGACAAGGGGACAGGTTTCCTGTCCCAGCCAATATGTTCCATCAACAAAAGGAACTAAGGGACGGGCTCGGCGATCCATCCATTATCTTCCACCTAAACAAAGGCACTCGTTTCCTGTCCCGGCCAAGATGATCCACCACTATACCGCAGGCCAACCAAAACGGGACTGAATGCCAAATTTCCTGTCCCTATAAAGATGCAGCTTAAACGCAATCCGAACCGGCTGGACAAGGGAACAGGCTCCCTGTTCCCTTGTCCCATCCGCTTACTGCCAAATACCGAAACACAGACTGACCGGAAGAAACAGAGGTGATGGGAGTGAAATTTTTTAAATCGGCAAAAACAAAAAAGAAGAGAAAAAAAGAGGACACATCGTTCCCAACCGTTGAACAGAATGCAGCCGATGAAATTTTGGAAAAGTTCGACAGAGAAGCCAACTACCGGCGCAATCTCGGCCATTGGAAGTGGGTCGTTCTCGTCATTGCCGTCGGCCTGAGCTTGTTTCATCTTTACACCGGGTACAGGGGGGCATTTGAAGCCCGCATACAAGGTCCCATCCACTTGGGCACGGCTTTGGCCCTTATATTTTTGTTATACCCGGCTAAGAAAGGCTTGCAGCACAAGCAAAAAGGCGTACCTTGGTATGATGCCGTCCTGGCGCTGACCGCCCTTGGCGCCGGCTATTATAATGTGATTTTTTATGAACAGCTTGTGACCGAGAAGATTATTTTCGGATATTCAACAACCGATATAATCATAGCCACGCTCGGCGTTTTGCTCGTTTTAGAGGCGGCGCGCCGGTGCGTCGGGCTGCCGATCGTTATCGTTGCGGCGATAGCGATCGTTTACGCCTTGTTCGGCAATTACATTCCCACTAAACTGTTTGCCCACTCAGGCTTTTCCTGGGACAGCCTTGTCACCGATTTGTACTTAACCACAAAAGGCATATTCAGCACGCCGATTCAAGTATCATCAACGTTTATCTTCCTTTTTTTGCTGTTCGGAGTCGTTATCAACCGAACCGGCGTGGGCAAATTTTTCAATGATTTGGCTTTTGCCCTGACCGGACGATTCACGGGAGGGCAGGCGAAAGCGGCGGTTGTGGCCAGCGCCATGGAAGGTATGGTTTCCGGAAGTTCCGTAGCCAATACGGTCGGGTCCGGGGCGTTTACCATTCCGATGATGAAAAAAGCCGGCTACAAACCGGAGTTCGCCGCTGCTGTTGAAGCATCCGCTTCCACCGGCGGGCAAATCATGCCTCCCATCATGGGAGCCGCAGCTTTTATTATGGCTTCCTACACAAACACGCCGTACAGCCAGATCATGCTGGCAGCGATAATTCCAGCCTTGCTTTATTTTCTCGGCGTGTTTTTGGCCATCCATTTTGAATCGAAAAAAATGGGCATCATCGGTCTGCCGAAAGAACGGCTGCCGAGGATCAAAAAAATCATACTAGAACGGGGCTATTTACTGTTGCCGTTAATTATCATTTTCTATACTTTGCTCACCGGCCGGACGCCGATGAGGGCAGCTTTGGCGGCGATTGTGACCGCCTTTTTGGTCAGCTTGATCCGGAAAGAGACGCGGCTGAAATTAAAGGATATGATCGAAGTGCTTGAAGAAGGGGCGCGGACGGCTCTTCCCGTCATCGCCGCTTGTGCCTCTGCCGGCATCATTGTCGGTGTGGTCGTGCAGACGGGCCTCGGCGGCCGGATTGCCAACGGCATCATCGTCCTTGGCGGCGGCATCCTGCTCCTTACGTTGTTTTTCACGATGATCGCCTGCCTGATTTTGGGGATGGGGCTTCCGACAACAGCCAACTACATTGTAACCGCATCCCTGGCCGCGCCGGCATTAATCCTCGGATTTGATGTACCCGTCCTGGCCGCGCACATGTTTGTCTTCTATTTCGGAATTGTCGCCGATATCACCCCGCCGGTGGCATTGGCCGCCTATGCGGGAGCGGGCCTGGCGAGAGCCAATCCTTTTAAAACGGCCGTGACGGCCACTATGCTGGCGGTGGCCGCCTATATCATCCCTTATATGTTTGTTTTAAATCCTCAGCTGATTTTGATCAATGTGGAAGTTCCGTTCTTGCTGTTCTCGATCGTAACGGCCGTTATCGGAATGGTCGGCGTCAGTACGGCCATGGTCGGCTTCCTAATCAGGAAGGCGTACGTATGGGAGCGGCTCATACTATTTGCCGCCGGGCTTTTGCTTATTTCACCGGACATCCTTTTGGGCGTGGCAGGTTTTGCGGCGATCCTGGCCATCTTGTTTATCCAATCGCGCAGGCCGAAAGACGAGCATCAAACGCCGCATCCGCCAGCAGTGAGCATGTGAGCGGAAAATTGCGGGCCATTCGCTTTTTAAAAAAGGCGGATGGCTTATTTTTTTTGCCGCAACAGCTATTTTTTAATAATAAAAATTGGCGGACAGTTATATATATAATGAAACAAGGGTTTCATCATCTGATATGAAACCGACGGGATAAAGGGGTGTTTTGAGTGGATGGGCTGCAATCCGGCGGAAACGGTTTTTTTAAGAAAACAAAACGTTCTTATCAAATGCATCAACAAGCAAAAAAAGTCATCCCCGGGGGAGTGACCGCAAATATAAAGTATTTCGCCCCGTATCCGATTTTCATGGAAAAAGGAGCAGGCAGCCGCTTATATGATGTTGACGGAAACGAATATATTGATTATTTGCTATGCTATGGCGCTTTGATTCTCGGGCACGGCCATCCCGCCGTTGTCGAAGCGGTGCAAAAACAATTAAGCGAACACGGCACCACCGTTTTTGGCGCACCCCACCGGTTGGAGTTGGAACTGGCTGAAAAATTGGCTTCTCATTTTCCGGGGATGGAAATGTTCCGCTTTACCAATTCAGGCCTGGAAGCCACTCTCTTAGCTGTCCGTCTGGCGAAGGCCTACACGGGCAAAACGAAGATCGGCAAATTTGAAGGTCATTATCATGGCGGTTATAATGAAGTGCTTTTCAGCGTCAACCCCCGGGTTGACAAAGCGGGCGATCCCCGCGAGCCGAAACCCGTTCCCGATTCAAAAGGGTTATCTCCGCAAGACCGCGAGAATACGGTCATCCTGCCGTTTAACGATTTAGAAGCGGTGGAAAACATTTTGCGGAAACATCAATCGTCGATGGCCGCAGTGATTCTGGAGCCGGCTCAAGGCGGCTTTATCCCTCCGGAGCCGGATTTTATAAAAGGACTGCGAAAAATAACCCGCGAGTTGAACATCATGTTGATTTTTGATGAAGTAAAAACCGGCTACCGGCTTGGCATAGG
The DNA here is from genome assembly GCA_937995745.1 of uncultured Bacillaceae bacterium. GTDB lineage: Bacteria > Bacillota > Bacilli > Bacillales > Cytobacillaceae > CALKIU01. The sequence continues at coordinate 7,697 of CALKIU010000045.1, forward strand.
CGGCGCCCAGTCCGTCTACCAAGTTCTGCCCGATATCACCGCTCTCGGAAAAGTTCTCGGTGGAGGATTTCCCGTCGGGGCGGTCGGAGCGGGCAAAGAATTGATGGAGCTGATGGCCCCCGACAGAGGGCGGGACATTTTTGCCGCCGGAAAAAGCGACAACAAAGGGGAGATCCTTTTCCACAGCGGAACATATAACGGACACCCGATGGTCCTGGCCGCCGGATTGGCAACGATTCAAGTGTTGGAACAGAACAACGTTATGGAAAAATTGCTTCACAATACGGACCATCTCCGCGCCTCCCTGGAAAAACTTTACGAACATTACGGCATCCCGATGAAGACCGTTGGAGCCGGGAGCATTTTCAACATCGTCATGACGGACAAAGAAGTGAAGAATTACCGCGATTTGCAGAAGTCAAATATCCGCTTGCGGGAAAAAATCGATTTAGAGCTTTTGCAATTGGGAGTTTATACAAAACCGCTCAACCGTTATTCTTTATCCGTCGTCCATACGGAAAAAGATATCCAAGAGACGCTCGATGCCCATGAAAAAGCGATTAAAAAAGTAACATCCGCTTGAATGTGCCCAAGGGGCCCGCCCGCCGGCAAGAAAAAGACCGCAGGAAACGGTTTTTACAAGCGGAGGAAGAGCACATTTTTCTGTTGTCTGCGAGAGGACCGCGAAAAATGTGCTCTGTCTTGTTTGGCAGCAGAGGAAAAAATGTGAAGTTTTTTTAAAGAAGGCTCTGTTAAAGATAAATGTTGATATTTGATAGCTACCCGAATTCTTGTTAT
>CALKIU010000046.1 GCA_937995745.1 uncultured Bacillaceae bacterium
CCAAATGCCAAGCAAGGGTGGCGGATTCGTTGTAAGCTCAAACTATTGAAATTCAGGGGTTGTCTAAAATTTTATAGGACACTTTAGCACTGTCTACTTAAGTAATACAATAGCACCGGACTGAGGACAAACCGAATTGGTGTTCCGCCTATTTTGTCTTCAGACTGGTACTCTGCGGACAAAACCAGTTGTTTTTTAGTGGTTTTGTCCTCAGAACACCGAACTGAGGACAAACCGTCCCTGTATCCCATCGATTTTGTCTTCAGACTGGTACTCTACGGACAAAACCAGTTGTTTTTCAGTGGTTTTGTCCTCAGAACACCGGACTGAGGACAAACCGTCCCCGTATTCCATCGATTTTGTCTTCAGACTGGTACTCTACGGACAAAACCAGTTGTTTTTCAGTGGTTTTGTCCTCAGAACACCGGACTGAGGACAAACCGTCCCCGTATTCCATCGATTTTGTCTTCAGATTGCCACTCTGCGGACAAAACGGATCAATTTTCCATCGCTTTTGTCTTAAAACACAATGGTTTTTGACGGCTCCTTTTCGTTGGGGATTTTCATATATTCATTACATTTCTAATGAGATTGTATTTCTAACATCTCATACGAAAGAAATATTTAGAAGTAGCAAGGGATTGTTCGGACGAACAAAGGCGACAAAATCCTGGTTGCCGGAGGCGGTTTGTCCAGATGTCCATGCGGCCCCTAAAAATTTTTAAAGATCTCCCTTTCTTGATCCCGGTCAAGTTTTTATATTCCCGTTTCCTGTAAGATGGAGCCAGAAGGAACAGAAAAGAAACACAAGGAGGGAAACGGGATGGGAAAAATGATGGCCCATAAAAATCATATCACCTGGCTGTCCGGTCTCTTGCTTAGCGCCGCTCTAATCGCTTGGGCGGCCGCTCAACCGCTTTGGAAGGACGGCTTTCTCATTGCCGCCACCGTCTTGGCGGGAACGCCGATCCTCATCAAAGCGATTCAAGCCGTCCGCCTGAGAACGTTCAGCATCGAGCTGCTTGTCTCCATTGCCGTCATCGGCGCGCTATTCATCGGCGAATACGTGGAATCGGCCGTCGTCACGTTCTTATTTATGTTTGGGGATTACCTCGAAGCGCGTACTTTGCAAAAAACCCGCTCGTCCATCAAAGAACTGATCGACATGGCCCCGCAGGAAGCGATTGTCCTCCGCCCTGACGGCAGCCGGGAAACGATCGACGCGGACGAGGTGGAGGTGGGCGATCGCGTAGTGGTATTGCCGGGCGGAAAAATTCCCGTCGACGGCAGAATTGTCAAAGGGCGGGCTTCCATTAATGAAGCGACCATCACCGGCGAATCGGTGCCGGTCGTCAAGGAAGAAAACGATCCGGTGTACAGCGGCTCGATTCTCGATACAGGCTACATTGAGTTGATTGCCGAAAAAGTCGGCGACGACACGACGTTTGCCAAAATCATCGAACTCGTCGAAGAAGCCCAGGACGCAAAATCGAAAACGGAACGGTTCCTCGACCGTTTTGCCAACTACTACACACCCGGCATCGTCCTTTTGGCGGCACTCGTTTTTATCATCACCCGCGATTTGCATCTGGCCATCACCTTCCTCGTCATCGCCTGCCCGGGCGCCCTCGTCATCGGCGCGCCGGTGTCCAATGTGGCGGGCATCGGGAACGGCGCCAAGCACGGGGTGTTGATTAAAGGCGGTGAAATCATGGAACGCCTGGCCAAAGTGGACACGCTCGTTTTTGATAAAACCGGCACATTGACGAAGGGCAAACCGGAAGTCACCGATATTCACCTGTTGGGAAACATGGCCGCAGAACAAATTCTTGCCCTCGTCGCCAAGGCGGAAACCGTCTCCGAGCACCCGCTCGGGCAAACGATTGTCAAAGAAGCCGAATCGAAAGGAATGGATTTAAACAACTATCATTTGTCCGCAGGGGAAGCCATCAAGGGACACGGCATTACGGCAACCGTGGACGGCCATACCATTGCCGCCGGCAACCGGAAGTTGATGAAGCGGGAAGGCATCGCCATTGACAAAAAAGCCGCCGCTTATGCGGTCGAGCGGGAAAAACTGGGCAATACCGCCGTTTTTGTGGCTGTCGACGGAACACTTTCCGCCATCATTTCCATTGCCGACCAAATCCGCGGCGATGCGAAAGCGGCCCTGGAAGATATGAGGGCCAATGGCGTAAAAAGAATTGTCATGTTAACGGGAGACAACCGCCACACGGCAGAAGCCGTTGCCCGGCAGCTCGGCATCGACGAATTCCATGCCGAACTCCTGCCCAATGAAAAAGTGGACCATGTAAAGAGGCTGAAAGAACAAGGCGCCGTTGTCGCCATGGCCGGCGACGGGGTAAATGACGCTCCCGCCATCGCCGCCGCCGATATCGGTCTTGCCATGGGCGAAGGGGGAACGGATGTCTCCATGGAGACGGCCGATGTGGTCCTCATGGCCGACAAACTGTCCCAATACGCCCACGCCTACAGCCTGGCAAAAAGCACGATTCGCAACATGAGACAAAATATCGCCATCGCCCTCGTGGTTGTCGCCATCTTGCTCATCGGCGTCCTCGGCGGGCAAGTGAACCTGGCGATCGGCATGTTTGTCCACGAAGGCAGCGTGCTTCTCGTCATTTTAAACGGCATGCGCCTCCTCGGCTTTCAATCAAAAGCCGCCACAATCGGCGAACCGCCGCAAAAACCAGTAGAAAAGAAAATGGCCGCCTAAATGAAGCAACTTGATCACGGTCAAGGAAATCCGCCCGGCCCGGCGATACAATGAACTTACATCACACAGGGAGGAATCAAATATGCAAAAAGCCGTACTGCAATTGGAAACACTGACGTGTCCGACGTGCAAGAAAAAAATCGAAGGCGCCCTCGACAAGATGGACGGGGTGGAAAAAGCAAAAGTCTTATTCAACGCCAGCAAAGCGAAAGTCGATTTTGACGAAACAAAAGTTTCCTTGGACGACCTGCGGGCAACGATTGAAAAACTCGGCTATGAAGTATTGAAAGTCAATACGAACTGAAGCGGACAATTAAAAGCAAAAACGAACGGAACCGGGGGCGGCGGAAACAAAGAGCGCGTTTCCCCTTCCCCGGCAAGACAATCCACAAACAGCGGGAGGTTTACTCATGACACAAAGCTCTTTTGAACACACGGCCCAATTATCCACGGAAGACCTCATCTTTCATATTTATGAACAACATCACCGGCAGGAACGGGAATGGGCCGAAGAACTGTCCGTCCTCGCGAACCGCGTCCTGCTCGCCCACTATGCCCACGGCAAGGAAACGGTGCTCATGCTCCACCGCAATATCAGCCTGCTGAAAATGGAACTGGAAGCCTTGTTTGCCAAAGAAGAAAAAGAACTGTTCCGTCTTTTGCGAAAAGGGGCCAACGGCCCGGATGAGCAGAACATCATCCGGAAGCACATTCTTGCCCGAAAAGAAGATCAAGAGAGGATTCAACGAATGTTTGCGGAAACCTCGGAAAAAACGGACGGGTTTACGCCTCCGCCGTTTGCGTGCGCAACGATGGCGGCTATGTACGAAAAGCTCGGGCGGCTGGCTGACGATTTTTCCCAACATACGGCTTTGGAAAATGACGTGTTGTACGCCCGGTTTCAGTGAAGGGCGGGGACATGTTGCGGCGGGTTTTGCTCATATTTTGCCGAACCGGTGTCATACTTAAGAGAGGAAATGTTCCTCTCTTTTTTGTTGGCGAAAATGACGGGGATGTGCGTATATGGAAAAGGCTTTGGACAATGTGCGGGAAAATTGGCGCAGGAATACGGTGCTGTTTTTGAGCAGCCAGACGATTTCTTTGTTCGGGTCGTCGCTCGTCCAGTATGCGATGATGTGGTACATTACGCTGACGACCCAATCGGGTGTGATGATGACATGGTATATTTTGTGCGGGTTTATTCCGACGTTTTTGTTGTCGCCCGTGGCGGGGGTGTGGGCGGACCGTTATCAGCGGAAAATGCTCATGGTTTTGGCTGACGGTCTGATCGCTTTGGCGACGCTTGTGTTGGCAATTTTGTTTTCACTTGGTTTCAGGGAAATTTGGCTCTTTTTTGTCATGGCGGCGATTCGCGCCTTTGGAACGGGCATTCAGACGCCGGCTGTCGGGGCGATTTTGCCGCAGATTGTTCCGGAACACAGGCTGACGAGGGTGAACGGGCTCAACGGAAGCCTTCAGGCGCTGATCATGTTCATATCGCCGATGGTAAGCGCGGCTCTTCTTACACTGGCGTCCATGGAGAGCATCTTTTTTATCGATGTCGTGACGGCAGCGGCGGCGATTGCCGTTTTGCTGTTCTTTTTGCATATTCCCGCCCATGAGAAGGCGGCGGAAAAGCAAGGGGATGGCTATTTTGCCGATTTCCGGGAAGGGCTCAAATATATTCAGCATCATGCGTTTTTGAAGAAGTTTTTCTTTTATCTGGCGGTGTTCTTTTTCCTGATGGCGCCGGCCGCCTTTTTGACTCCGCTCCAGGTGACGCGCAGTTTTGGCGGCGATGTGTGGCGGCTGACGGCCATTGAAATTGCTTTTTCCGTCGGGATGATGGCCGGCGGGGGGCTCATCGCTTCTTGGGGAGGTTATGAAAACAAGATGAAAACGATCGGGCTGGCCGGCATGGTGATGGGTCTTTGCACGCTGGCGCTCGGGACCGTGCCCTTCTTTTCGCTTTATCTGGCTTTCATGGCGCTGTTCGGGATCGCGATGCCCGTTATGAATACGACGGCGACGGTGCTGCTGCAGGAGAAAGTGGAGAGTTCTTATTTGGGCAGGGTGTTCGGCATTATGGGGATGATTTCCACCTCGATGATGCCGATCGGAATGCTCGTTTTCGGCCCGATTGCCGATTGGATTCCGGTGGAATGGCTGCTCATCGGCACCGGCATTTTGATTCTCACGCTGGCGTTTTTGCTGGGGCGGGACAAGGTTTTGATCAAAGCGGGAAGGCCCGTTTTGGAGTGATTGGGTTTTTGCGGCGGTTTGTCAGGGTTCGGCTTTTATTATTTTCTTGCCAAAAAGGAACCTGCCCCGGGAAAAGACAGGCAGGTTTAAAGGTGCGGAAAAGGGCGTCCGCACCTTTTCATATTGGATGAGTGTCCGACAGCAAGATTGCGTCTGAAGCGTGTTTGTGCTCCGAAAATCCCGCCGTCCCCGCGGCCCCTTTGGATTCATTCGTATATTTAGGAAGACTTCTATTCTGCCCGGCTCCGCGTCGCTTTCATTAAACGTTTGTTGAAAAAGCGGCCAACAGTCCCGAGTGTTTGACGGGAACGGGCGATAGAGAAATGAACGGATTGTCAAGTTGTCTGAAACAAGCGCATGCAGTAAAGGGAGGGCGATTATACCGTTAATTTTCGAATTTATTATAATATTCTGTTAAAAATAGCAGGATTTTGGAGGTTTGCTATAGAAATACATATAGTTGGAAAAACGGACAGTTTGTTAAATAAGGGAGTTTGTTGCCTATGAGTATTAAACTGAAAGATTACCGGTATTCTTATGTCTTTCTTCTGGTGACGATTATTCTTTTTTCGCGGTCTTTTCTGACGCATGAAAACCCGCTCTTATATACGTTATCGTTTTTGCTCATTGTAAACCTGACTTGTTTTTCAAATGAGTATTTGGTCATCAAGTATTACAAAAATAACGAAGATAAAGACCCCAATAAGGGGTACGCCCTGTTCATCATGTTTCAATTGCTGTTTACGCTCATTCTTTTCGGCGCTTTTAAAATGCATGCCTGATTTTGCGGGCGGAAACGGGAGGCGGGCGCGGAACCTGCCGGACCCTTTTTTGAAACCGGGTATGGAGATGTCCGCAGGAAGTGGTTTCCGGTGAGGTTGCGGTTGTCCCAACGGAATAAACACTTTCCATGAACCGGCGTTTCCTAAAGGCTGAA
>CALKIU010000047.1 GCA_937995745.1 uncultured Bacillaceae bacterium
GGCAGGAAGAACAGACCGAGCAAAATTCCTGTTCCGATTAATAAAATGGTGGCCATTGCGTGAAACCAGTGCTGGAAGAATACCGTTTCGCTGTGGCGCAAAACTTTTCCGTCCTTCACGAGCGTTTTTTTCCTCTTTCCGGAAATAGACCCGAGAAAAACTCCCAGGAAAATAACGAGCGGAATCAACAAAAAAGCCGAATCAAACAACAATACATATTTGGCCGAGCCTGTAAATCCGGATTGAAAAACATAAAGCCTTGAAGCATCATAAGCCCAATAAGACCCAAATACAAAGAAAGCAAGCATGCCAACGGCTGCCAAGAGCCTGATCAACATCCGCATGATCCTCCCTTATTTTTTTGCTCTGTTTCACAGAGTCGTAATTCCGGATGTTTCTTAAAATTCACAACGACACCAACGCGAAAAATTGAAGAATGAATGGCGGATTCATCTTTCGAGGCTACTCTCAATCTTAGGGAGCAATTGTTCACATGGAGATTTTCAAAAAGTTTTAATTGTTGGAATATATGTCCTTCATTATCTTAAAAGAATTTTCCGAAAGTCGCAGTGATTAAAATCGCCGGCAACATCTCCATCTTCTGTCAAAACCGATTCGCTCCAAATGGAAAACATTAGGAGAAACAAATCTACCTGAAAGTTCCGGCAACTTTCAAGCAAACGTTCAACCGCTTTTTGCATAAACAAAACGGCAGATCCCGCACAACAGTCGGGACCTGCCGCCAAAATGCCATGTTTATTTTGTGCTCAAAATTTCTTCGCGTTTTTCTTCTTCCGGTCCCTTGGATCGGGTAACAGCGCTTTTAATGCAGCAGCGACCTTTTTCAAGTCACCTTTTGCGGCATCATCGTTTCCCGCTCTCCGGTCAAAATCACTCTGGTTTATGTAAAAACTGGCCCCGAAGAAGAAAATAATTCCCTCAAAATGCATGTTCATCCCAAAGCGATTATTTCCACATTTGATGCAAACCTTGGAATGCCGAGCACAAATCGTGTAACAATGAATGTGATAATCCCCAAGGCATTCGTCCAAAAAACCTGCCGAAAATGGCTTTCCGGCAGGCCCCATGGACAATTCCCAGAGAAGGCGTCATCATATTCGTTTTTCCAACCCTGCGTATCCCGCAATCTCTTCCACCATTTCGTCAATTTCCCGGCTTGTGAGATATTTTGTTTCAATGATATTATGCTTGGCATCAAATTCATCCCAGCGGTCGGTTAAAAGTTTTATGCCGAGCTCGTCCCGGTGTTCGTAAAAATACGTGCCGGGATAGGGGGTTGTATAAGAAAGATAGATTTGACTGCCTGCATCACTCAATGTTTTAATAAATTCTTTTGTTTCGCGGAGCGATTCTTTTGTATCTTGGGGAAAGGGCACCATAAAAGACGAGGAGCAATATATGCCATGTTCCCGGCAGGCTTTAACGGCTCTTATCGCTTGCTCTTTCGTAATCCCTTTGACGGAGTCCAAGATTTTTTGCGAGCCCGACTCAATGCCGAATTGAATCGATACGCAGCCGGCCCCGGCCATCTCTTCAATCAATTGTTCATCGACCGTATCCACTCTCGTTGCGCAGCCCCACTTTACCGGATAAGGCAGTTCTTTTATGAGGGCGAGCAATTTTCGGACCCATTTTTTGTTCACCGTAAACAAATCCTCGGCAAAAAAAGTATAATCTGCGCCGTAATACTCATACAGAAGCCTCAATTCCGCAATAATATTTTCCGGGCTCCTCGGCCTCCTGCGGCCTTCCCAAATGGCTGACGCGGAACAAAAAGGGCATCTGAAAGGACAGCCTCCTCTGGCAGTGGAAATATTCCATTTTTCTTCGTACAGTTCAAGGGGAAATAATTCGCGGGCAGGATACGGCAAAGTATCCGGATTCAGCAATTCCCGGCGCAGATTTAGTTTGATTTGGCCCCTTTCATCCTTATAACCGATCCCTTTAATCCGGCTTAAATCTCCCCGGCCGTCCAGCAAAAATGTTGCCAATTCAGCCATCGTCGCTTCCCCTTCGCCGATAACGACAAAATCGACCGCCGGTTCGGAAAGGGCTTCTTTCGGCAAAATCGTGGCATGGGGTCCGCCGAGAACAACGAATACTTGCGGACTTTGTTCTTTTATGCGGCGGGCGATTTTCAAAGCATTGGGATACGTTTCCGTATGGCAGGAAATACCCACAATCGCCGGATTTCGCCGCAGCATAATGTCGATCCGCCGTATATTAAGCCCGCTGATATTAAAATCAATCGCTTGAACACGTCTGCCTTCTTTATGCAGAACGGCGGCAATATAAGCCAATCCAAGAGGCAAGGCATGCCGCGCATGAGGGCTCACCCGGGTGACCGGGGCATTGATTAGAACTACATCCATGTAAACATCTCCTTTAATATGGGGACCGGATATCCGGCTTTTGGTACCGGCAGTTTAAGAGCCGTTTTTCTCCAAATCATTGATCACTCTTCCGAAGGCCGTGTATTGAACGGCCATATTGCGGCGTAAATATCCGACGACTTCAATATTCAAAAATTTTGCCAGTTCAACGGCTTGTCTGGTCGCCGCCGTCCTGGAACAGACGACGGGAAATCCCAATTTGGCCGCTTTGGAGAGCATTTCATAAGAGATTCTCCCCGATGTTAACAGCACCCGTTCGTCCGCCTCGAGGCCGTTGCGGAGCGCATAGCCGATCACTTTGTCGACCGCGTTATGCCGGCTGATGTCCTCGCGCACCGTCAAAGTTCCGTCCGGATGAACAATGGCTGCCGCATGCATTCCGCCCGTTTCCAAATACATGGGAGAATTGCGGGACAATTCGGTTTGCTTCTCCAATAAATAGCTGAGGAGATAAGTCTTTTTGCTGCTGACTTTCTGAAACTTTTTCACATCGGTCATAGACAAAAATGTTGCACCGCGGCCGTACTCGGGGGTATATCGGCTTACCCCGGAAAATTTCTCCTCAACGTCAAGATCATTATGTAAATCCGCCCGGATTTTCCCCTCCGTGATTCTTATGGAGCGGACCTCTTCCGGTTGACTGATAAATCCCTCGGAAAACAAATAGCCGTATGCCCAATCTTCCAAATCTTGATTCGTCAGCTGGAAGACGGCAATCTCCGTCCCATTGACGGAAAGCAAAATCGGATACTCTTCCGGACAACCCTTTTTGCGCATATAGAAACTCCTTTACAGAAATATTTCGCCCGTGCCGCCGGTCATCATATAGAAGGGTTTTTACAAAAATGCCGCACCAGTCCTCGGCAAAAACCTGATTATTATGGCAATAACATTTTTAGCATTCGTTCTTTTTTCCTTTTTGCAGCAATTTATAGAGTATTCAAACTAATTATTTTACTTTTATCATATATAAATATATTAAGAGCAGCCGTTATTATTGTCACGTTTTTTAGTAGTTTTCCCAATTTTCTGATTCACACATTTAAGATCCGGCATTAGTTTGGCATAATTCGGAAAATCTGCTGTATTATTTGCCCGCACACTTTTTTATCCGTTTTCAGGGTCCGCTGTTATGGTATTCACAAAATTTGGAATCACTAATACAAACAGAAAAATTCGTTTTAAAGGTGGAAATGCCCATGAAAGAATCCCGCTATTCGCTCCTGATTCTGAGTTTTATGTTTCTTGCCGCTTTTGTTGCGCTGTCGTCTTTATTGGACACCAAAACAATGGAAAGTTTTGATGCGGCCGTTTTGCAGGCCGTTCAAGAAATCAGGCATCCTTATATCACGCCTGTCATCAAGTTCTTTACTTTCATCGGAAACACACGAACCGTCATCATTCTTTCCGTTATCTTGATGTTCATCCTTTACACGTTTTTTAAACACCGCAAAGAACTTGTCCTCTTTTCCGTCGTTCTCATCGGAACGGGGATCTGGAACAGTTTGTTGAAAGCTTTTTTTGAAAGGGAGCGGCCCGCCCTTGAAGCCATTATTACGGCACCAGGATTCAGCTTCCCGAGCGGCCACTCAATGGCCGCATTGTCTTTGTATGGAATACTTGCCTTTCTATTGTGGAAACACATGTCTAAAGCGAGGGACAGAGCGATTCTCCTCTGTGTTGCGGTGTCTTTCATTCTGGTGATTGGTTTCAGCAGGGTTTACTTGGGGGTGCATTTTCCGAGCGATGTCATCGGCGCTTACCTGTTCAGTTGTTTTTGGCTGTTTTTAAATATTTGGTTTTTTAGAAATTATTTATGGAACAAAAGAGGCTCCGGAGATTGATACTGTTGCCGTCTGACCAGAAGCTGCCTTCTTTTTCATTTTGTCCATCAACCGCCTGCGGACGAGGAAAACGTCCGCAAATGCCGGGGAAAACTTTTCATCATCCTGCCGGTTGTTTCCACTTTTATTTGCCGCAGAAAAGAATGAAAAAACGATCCATTGCCAACTGTCGGATTCTTGTGGATATCAATTTTTGCACGTTTTATGGCTTCTTTTTTAACGTTATACATAATTGACAAAATCGTTAAAATATTGTAAATTAACATTGGCTGGCTGGTTTTTTTACTGAACGGAACAAGGACGCTTTGCTGCCTCAAAGCGTCCCCTCTTTGACACCTTCTTTTGATAAATGCCGTTCTCCTCAGAGCCAGCCGGTCGCTGTCCCTATAATCGCCGCAATCGGACAGGCGATCGTTGAGGTTGCTCCAAGCAATGTAGCAACATATGCTGCAGCTGCCGTTGTACCCGCAGCGACAACTTTTTTAACAATTTTCTTAGCGGCAGTTTTGCCGATTGATGCCGCAAGATAATTAATAACACTTTGTTGGGACCATGTTTTCAACTTGTTCTCTATCCATTTCGCCACCAAATATCCAGCCCTCATGAATCTCACCTCCTTTCAAGGAACTGTAAAACAAATAAACAAAAATGCTTCCTACCTCAACAGAGAAGCCGGATTTGCATTGGCCGCGTTGATGGCCGGCTTGATGCCTGCGCCGATTCCCAAGACGAAACTGATAAATAGTACTAGAAAGATGTGCAGAAAAGAAAGCTTAATCGGAATATCCATTATCACCAAGATGACCGATGCCGTCAGGATTCCGAACAGATAACCGAAGACGGCAAACAGAGCAACTAACACGAAGGCCTCCATTAAGAACAGTACGATCACAGTTCTTTTTCTCATCCCCAGGGCCCGGCAAACGGCAACTTCATTCATTTTTTCCAATGCAGATATGTACATAATATTGACCACATTGATGCCGGCCACAATTAAAGAAATGGTTCCAATGAGGGCGAGAAAAATTGTTACACTTCCGATTGACTCTTTTATGTCTTTGTCAATCTCCTCCGTAAAATCAACAAACTTCATGGTATTATCCAAATCTTCATTCAATAGTTCCAATACTTGGGTTCGTACAACATCGAGGCTGTATCCATCCTTAACGACAAGGTTAAATATGCCGCTTGCTGAACTTTTGTTTGCGTAAATCTTTTCTCTCAAGGTTTCAGGAAAATAAAGACCGGGAAAGGTCTCGCCAGTTTCATCCGTTATTCCAATAATTTCATAACTTTCATTGTTCACGTAAATAATGTCCCCTATTGAATAATCGGGAGCAAACTCCTCATTTTCCCGGACGATCGCCACATTGCCGCTCCGGTCTTTAAAAGAAGCTCCTTCAATAACGTCGACGTCCCTGAATTCAACAAGTACATTCTCTTTTAACCGGTTTGTCCTTTCAACAAAAACATCAACGGTTTCTTCCCCAAAAGTAACGTGCCAACTTTTTGCGAAAAAAATTTTAAAAAATAGTTCAAGCGAATAAAAAAAAAGGATGCAAACGACCGGAATCGTTTCATCCTTCACCCGTCAACCTGTCATTTTCAGTTTTTTGCGCAGTGAATTTTCAAATATCGGCGTGTTTTTACCATTGTTTTTTTATCTGATATGAAAAAGCGAATAAACAAGCTGACTGTTTTGAGTAAAAAAGTGCGGAAAATCAGCCGGAGAGATACAGTTGTGTATCAGATGAAGCCATGCATGGGGAAAAGATGCAAACCTGATTCAACGGGGATTGCCGGCGATAAAAGAAAAAAACCGCGAGAAGCAACATAGCATCATTCTCCGGTTAAAAAGGGGTTTTCAATATTGTATTTAAAAAGCGGGGTTCTCTTGGCTTCCTTTCATCTTCGAAGCCGGCACTATTTTTCCCAAACCATCTCGTTGGCAAGCAACCAAACGGCTCCGAAGAAATCTTGAAACTGTACTTTGTATTTCCTTTGGCCGGCCGACAGCTTTTTTTCGCAGACAATGATTCCTTCCAACGGGTAAGCATAAAGGAACGGATTCAATACTTTTACCTTCATTCCCTGCATGAGAATTCCCCCATTTTCATTTAAAAATTCCACCTGCGGCTCGCCTGGTATTTGCAAATAAACGTCGAAGTTTCTATTTTAATTATATCATTATTTTAGAATATTTAGTATCTTTGTCATTTTATAGAAAGTGTTTTTCTCCGGAAAAGTATTTTTCTTCAATCGTTGTATGCTGCAACCCATGGATGTTTTGTGCCGGGGGAATTTTCCCATCATGGGGGTATCGGAACTGTCGCAGTGGAAGATCTCCCTGAAGAAATCAATAAAGATGAAGTCAATATCCAAGAAAAAGAGTTGGGAGATTTAAAACAAATCTTATATGAGACGGAAAAGAATTTGATCTTGAAAGCCATGCTTTATTATGGAAGCACACGCAAAGCGGCCCAGGCACTCGGAGTGAGCCAGCCCACGATTGTTCGCAGGCTGCACCAATACTCCAAGGAAGATAGTGTTTAGAAATTGACCAAAAAACGACCGAAATTTATTATACAACGACCACAATGAAAAAGAAAATATCTCAAAATAGAAAAGAATGGAACCTGACAACTCGTCACGGTTCCGTTTCTTTTTTTATGGCTCTATCCGGTATACATATTGGGCTTTAAGATGGAGTGATGGGCAATTGGCGGCGTTTTGTCGGCTCTACTAAAAAGTTAAAAGTGGAGAATGTCACCGGGATAGATACAATTCATATCATTGGACGGAAAATGAGGTGGAGGAAAGAATCAGAAGTGATTCAATCCAGTCATGGTTCGGGAAAACAGGAACAAGAGAGAAGCATTTCCGGATCCTTGTTCTTTCAAATGGTTTGATCGTATAAAAAAGAGAGAGCGTTTCTCTCTCTCTTAGGTCCCGTTTCCATCCAATATCATTCAAAGTTTGGACTATTTTTCTATTACAAAATCTTCGCGATTCAACCAAATAGCTCCGGCAAAGTCAGGAAACTGCACTTTGTATTTCTTATTTCCGCCGGGCAACTTTTTTTCACTGACAATAATGCCTTCCAATGGATAGGTATAAAGGAATGGATTTTTTACCTTTACCTTGACACCCTTCATGATTGTTCCCCCTTTTTCTTTTCCTCGTCGTTTATCCCTTTAGAACACGGCTTTTAACCTCTTTGGAGGAATTTTCAAATTATTATGTCCCTTCTAATTATACCATTATTTTAGAATATTTTGCCCACTACACTTTCATTGAAGGCAAAATCCAACTTATATTGATTCTCGTTGAATATGCAGAATCCAAGCAAAAAAGCCTTTTTGCCAAAAAAGGATTGACAAAAAGGCTTTCTCTGAAAATCATATTTGCTTGTCCGCTCTTTTTCCATTAAACAATTCCGATCGCACCCATGATCACACCGACAGCAGTTGCGATGGCGGGAATTAAAAGTCCGACAACAAACACATATTTATAAGTTTCTTTATGTGTCAGCCCTGTAACTGCCAGAATCGTCAACAGCGCACCGTTATTGGGAACGGCTGACGCGCTGGAGGCCACGGAAGCGATTCTGTGAAATACTTCCGGATTTATTCCCGAAGAAAGGGCAAGTTCATTGAAAGTTGCTCCATAAGCTTCCAAGGCAATTCCCTGTCCGCCGGATGCCGAACCCGTAATGATGGACATAAGCGAGACAGATAGTGCTTCAGCGACCAGCGGGTTGCTGGACAAATTGAACAGAAAATCTGTAATCCCCGCAAAAGCCGGAACGACGACGATCACAGCACCAAAACCGACCGCGGCACTCGTATTCAGAACCGCAACGACCGAACCTGCTCCGCCCGCGTTGATGGCCGGGATAAATTTCTTCCGTTCTTTCCAGTTTAAAAGCATAATGGCCAGGATGCCTATGCCTAACGCATAAATCGGCTGTATTTTTACGATATTAAGGAAGATTATCACCAAGAGAAGGGGCACTAATGATAACAGCCAATTGGGCAGTTTCGCGTCTGCACCGTCAGCTTCATCTTGAGCATTCACATTTTTCGGCTCTGTGAAACCTTCTCCCTTGGCAGACAGCCTTTTCTGCGCAGCCACCAAGAACAAATATCCGCCCACGGCCATGATCAAGGCTGTCACAATCCCTATCACAGGGGCGGCAGTCGGCGATGTATTGAAATATGGCATAGGAATCAGGTTTTGAATTTGCGGTGTTCCCGGAATGGCAGCCATGGCAAAAGTCCCGATTCCAAGCATGATCGTAGGAGCAATCAGCTTCCTGGAAATATTTGCTTCACGGAAGAGTTCCAAAGCAATCGGATAAATGGCAAAAACAATTACAAAAACACTGACGCCGCCGTAATTAAGGACAGCGGTAGCAATTAAAACGCCGAGAAGGGCCCTTTTCTTGCCAATCAATTCCGATACTTTAATGGCAATGGATTTTGCCGCGCCTGTAGCTTCCATCAACTTGCCGAATATTGCTCCCAACAGAAACAGCGGAAACCAGCTTTTAACGAAATTTCCCAGACCGCTCATATAAGTGTCGGTATATACTTCAAAAAAGTTCATACCGCTCAACAGCGCTACTACTCCCGCTGCCAGGGGAGCCACCCAAATAATGGACCAGCCTATATAAGACAAGGCGATCAGTAGCGCTAAACCAACGACAATACTTACCATGATTTCTCACCTAATTTCTCTGAGATGAAATATTTCCGTCATGCACTTCTGGATTTCCTGAACTTTTTTACGTTGATCCATTGTCGCATCCCGTTACAACGTAAATTTAAGTGTATAGGACCTATTGCTTATTTTACATGAGTACATGCCAAAAATTAGTGAATACTTTATTAAAAAAATAAATATAAAGTGATTATGAGCAAAAATTGTGCAAGTATATTCAATGTTTATTAATAATCTATCCTGACTTCCCGTCTGAAAGTCACGAAATGTATTACTTTTATCAAAAAAATAAAAAAGGTGATTCATTTAAGAATCACCTGAAAATTAAACGTTATATAATTTGTTATGTACGCCCTTGGTTTTATCCAAAAATAGGAAACATGAACACAGTATGCTTTTTTATGGAGTCATGTCCATGGTATCCACCGGGACATTCGTCTTAAACGTTTCCTTGTTTAATCATTATACCGACAGAATGATTTTCGTGGAAAATGGCTATTAAAGATGTCAATACGAACGCTTGTGAAATGATGAACATCTGACAAATCATCGACGAATCCTTCGAAGAAGTTTTTTCTCATTTTCAGCCAAAGGATCGCCTCCAACGATAAAATCTACATCAAGAGCCGCTGTATTTCCGTAAAAGTCATTCCGCCCCCCTACGGACAAAACATCTTGCATCAGGACATATCCACGGCTCAAGAAGCAACCCATTATTTAATGGATTCAAAAGAAGAGAACAGGGAATTAAAACCAGTCTTAAAAAGTTTAATCATAAAAGCGATGCTCCATTACGAAAGCGCGCAAGGCTGCCGAGGCGCCCGGTGTCAGCCAATCGACGATTGTCCGCCGGCGGCATCAATACTCGAAAGATCCCTCTGTCTAACTTGACCTGTCAGAAAGACGGCCCAACAGGTCGATCGGCAGAAAGAACGAATTCCCGCAAAAATGTTTTCCCGCCATAACGGGAAAACGGAGCCGCCATTAGGCGCGCTCCGTTTTTCTTTTGCATTTTTTCCGGACCATGGACAAACAATCTTCTGCCTTTCATTAAATTGGCGCTTTCCGCTTTTTTAAAATATCCTCACCCTTCACCCGCCTTAATAAGAAGCGGCACCGCCCACGGACATCTCTGTCCTCTCCGGGCCCGGTTTCCGCAAACTTTTTCCTGTTTCTTTGTCGAAGAGATGGATGGCCGAAAGATTGAAAGAAAATTGAATCCCGGCTCCCGTATCTATGGAAAGATGCGGTTCAGCGAAAAATTGAATTCGGTTTCCGGCCATATCCGCATGAATCATCTTGGAATGTCCGAACGTTTCAACATAGCGGACATGGCCGTAAAAGCGGATGTCTCCTGTCCAACCTAAACGGATATCATGAGGACGGACGCCGAGAATCACTTCATTGCTGCCGGTCAAATCAAATTTGCCTTCGTCCATGGGATACGTCCGCTCGCCGATTTGCACTTGGTTTCCCACCACGGTGCCTTCCATAAAATTCATCGGCGGCGTGCCAATAAATTTGGCCACTTCTATATTGACCGGTTCGTGATAAAGTTTCATCGGCGTATCGTATTGAACAATTTTTCCGTCCTTCATTAAAGCGATCCGGTCGGCCAAAGTCATGGCCTCTTCCTGATCGTGGGTCACCAGGATCGTGGTTATCCCCAATTCCTTCTGCAAACGGGAGATTTCCGCCCGCATTTCGATGCGCAGGCCGGCATCGAGGTTAGACATCGGTTCATCGAGAAGCAGCAGTTTGGGGCGTTTGACGATCGCCCGGGCCAATGCCACCCGCTGCTGCTGACCGCCGGACAGTTCCGACGGTTTCCTCTCCAACAAGTCTCCGAGCCGGACCATTTCCGCCGCCTCTTTTGCCCTTTGCAGACGTTCCCGCTTCGGGATCTTCTGCTGTTTCAACGGAAAGCATATATTTTCCAATACGGTCATATGCGGATACAAAGCATAGCTTTGAAACACCATCCCGATGTGGCGGTCTTTCGGTTCCAAATGATTCACTTTTTGGTCGTCGAAGTAAATGTCTCCGCTGTCCGGTTTGTAAATGCCGGCAATCATCAGCATCGTTGTCGTTTTGCCGCATCCGGAAGGGCCCAGCAAGGCGACAAATTCGCCGTCGTTGATTTTCAGATTCATCTTTTCAATCACATTTGATTTTTTATCGAAAGACTTTGAAATATTGCGCAATTCTATTTTCATGCTCTTTTCACCCCTCCAACATTGGCCTGCATGAAGGATTTTTGCGTGAAAATAAAGAATACCAGCACCGGCAGCAAGTAGAACAACGAGATGGCGCATAGCACGCCGTAGCTGACCTGGTTCGGGTCGCTCGTCAGCAATTGAAGGAAGGAGGCCAATGTCACATTATCCTGACTGATAATAAAGGTATACAACAGCAAGAATTCAGACCAGCCGGACAGGAAGGAGAAAATGGACACTGCGGCTATGCCCGGTTTTACTTGCGGCAAAACAATGCGAAACCATACTTTCAGGCGGCTGCATCCGTCAATGAGGCCCGACCATTCCAAATCCCAGGGAACATCATCGAAAAACCCTTTTATTATCCACGTGGTCATCGGAATTTGCAGCGCCGTTTTTACCAATACGACTCCGAATAAAGAATCATACAAACCGAGAAATTTTAAAATGTAAAATGTCGCAATTAATAAAGCGATGCTCGGAAAAGCATGAAGAATCATCGTTAATTTTAAAATGTTTTCTCTTCCCGGGAAAGAAAGCCGCGACAACGCATAACCGGCCATGATGCCGATGAGCACTTCAAACAAGGTCAACGTTCCGGCAAACAGGAGGGAATTCCCTGTGGCCAGCCAAATACTCGGCAATTCAATCCCTTTATAGATGAGATTGGTCCATAAGAATTCCCAATTTTCCAAAGTAAAATCTTGCGGAATCAACCCGTATTTCATTTTTCCCGCAAAAGATTGAATGATGAGCCACAAATACATAAAGATGACCGGCAAGGTAGTTATCGCCAGAACACCGTAAGAAACAATATAAGGAAGCCGCCGTTTTAATTTATATAATAATACATTCCCGGACAGGCCAGGGATGCTTTTTTCCACCGATTCCATTTCCAACGACCTCCTCAATCAATCCTGGAGGTTCTCATCATCTCTTTCACCCGGAAGAACCTCCACAAGATGAAGGTGCAAATTAAGGCAATCACCACCAAAATGAGAGAGATGGCCGCTCCGTATCCATATTCAAAATGTTGGAACGCTTTGTGGTAAGAATATAAAGCCAACACTTCGCTCTCATTCAGCGGACCGCCGTCCGTAATCAACAAGATATATTCGTACGATGTCAACAAAGACAGCAGCTGCCAAATGGTGACAAACATAAACGGCCACCGGATTGCCGGCATAATAATGTCCTTAATGATCGACCAATGGGAGGCACCATCCACGCTTGCCGCATAAAACAAATCTTGCGGAATGGATTTGATGGCCGATGAAAAAATAATCATCCCGAATGAAGCTCCAATGAATCCATTGGCCAAGATCACGATGAACATCGGTTCATTGCCGATAATATTGATTGGCGGCAAATCGAAGAAGATCGCCCGAATTCCGTTCAACAATCCGTACTCGCTCGGATCAAAAAACCAGACCCACAAAAGTGCGTACACGACCGGAGGAGACATCCGCGGCAGCATCCAAATGGTCCGGAAAAAAAGCCCGTGACGCTCTTTTCTTGCGAAGTATGTGGTAAAAAGCGCCAACGTTAATCCGAAAAAAACATTGATTAATAAGGTGAAGCCCACATATACGGCTGTGTTTGTCAGAATTTTCGTCAGATTAGGGTCAGAAAATAATTTCTGAAAGTTTTGGACGGCGTTGAATTCCCATTGCATGGACGGACCCATATTGGTAAAAGCCAACGCTGCCGTCAACAGCACCGGGAGAAAGAAGAACATGATGATCAAGACAAGAAAAGGCCCCAGCATAAAAGCCGGAAGCTTCCATTTTTTTAAAGCATTTTTCATGTTTCTCCCCCCAAATGGGTACCCTTAAAAATAAGGGTACCCGGAGATTCATCATTCTTTGATGATCAACTGATCACCCAAATCATTTTTCAGCTGCACCTCCAAATCGGCCATTGCCTCTTCCACCGTTTTCTTGCCAAGTTCTACGGCTTGAATGGCTTCGAAAACAGCTTGTGAATAGGCCGGAAAATCTTCGTGGTTCGGTACGAAGGTGGTGTACTCAAGCATATACATCGTTTCGTATAAAGCCTCTTGCTTCTGGAATTCTTCCAACTCTGTCACATCTTTTGTAATCGGCAAATGGAAGGTGTCGATGGCATGTTTCAGCTGCAATTCCGGATCGGCCACTATTTCAAGGAGCCGCTTACAAATATCCGGATGTTCCGTATTCGAAGAAATGACGTATACGAACGGGTGGGAAAGGGTCACCGGTTTTCCGCCTTTTTCCGCAGCAGGGACGAGCATCATGCCGAAATGCTCTTTCACCCATTCATAGTCGACTTTTCCAAGTTCATCGTGATACGGGTCTTCTCCCCAGTTAAAGATGTTCCACAATCCTCCGTAGTAGAACAACGTTTTTCCGTTCAGAACGGTGCGGTGGATATTGCTCCATTCCATATTCGTCAAGTTTTCAGGGATTAAGCCCTTTTCAGCAATTTCCGCAAAATAGCCGAGTTGTTTTTCCACGGCTTTTTTATCGAATACAATTTTGTTTTTATCGGCGTCATACAATTGTCCGCCAAAATTGTAAAGCATGTAGTGGAAATCGGTTCCTTCCACCGGACGGTGAACAATTCCGTGTTCAGCAATTCCTTTTTCGACAGCTTCTTCAGCCAATTTCGTCATATCTTCCAAAGTGAATTCGCCATTCTTCACCTGTTCCGACAGGCTGTCGATTTCCTCATCGCTCCAGCCCAATTCTCTCAACATGTCTTTATTGTAATAAACCGGTCTGTGTTCAATATCTTGCAAGGCGCCCCAAATTTTGCCCTTGTAAGTGACGGCATCCCAAAGAACCGGGTAAACGATGTCCGCATACGCCTCGGAATCTTTCAAATCATCCAAAGGAATGATATATCCCCCGTCGGCAAGCCAGCCGATATTTTCATGTCCGGTTGCATAAATATCCGGTTCTTTTCCCGCTTGGTGAGCCAGCATAAATTGCTTGGCATAATCTTGCCAGCTTCCTTCAAAATACATCGGCTCCACTTTTACCCGGATGTCTTCCCCTTTTTCTTCCAACTCTTTATTCAATATTTCAGCAGCCTTAACGAGATTATCGACTCTCGTCACTTCTCCGCCGGCTGTCTGGGCTTTGAGCACTATTGTGTTTTCATCTACCGATTTGCTTCCTGAATCTTTATCTCCGCCGCATCCGGCGAGCACTAAAACAGCGGCAAAAATCATTGCGAGAAGAATGCGCAATTTTTTCATCTCTCATCACCTTCCTGGAATTTTTCAAGCATAACACTCCCGGACACTACACCTGCAGCACGTTCATGCCATGGTTCCGAAAGGTATTATTCCCGGAAAGCAAAATGTGAACCATTGAGCATGAATGAACCAATACTCAGGAGTTGAAAGGAATCACCCCCTTGCAGCACCGGTCATTCAGCCCGTTGAATCATCCTTGAAGGCGTGACAGATGAACGGTTTGGATGACTATTTAATTTATTTTCTTAAAATAACGGTAATGGAATATATCAGAAACGGGGCCTTGGGACTATTATACCATATCCAATTTTACCCTGACGCGTCTGCTAAACGGGCGTCTATTTACCATTCGTTTGCGGAAAGATATGTAAGCGAGGACTGCGAAAAAATGCACGAAAATATTCTTGCGATACGAAGATAGAAACAGAGGTTTCCATCTGTGCCGAACGCACAGATGGAATACCTCTAAATGAATTTTTGCCCAAACGTGCGAGCTTTGAACGGGGGAAGACGATTACATCATTCCGCCCATTCCGCCCATGTCAGGCGTTGTATTCTTTTCTTCCGGTTTGTCGGCAACAACGGCTTCAGTCGTCAAGATCATTGCTGCGACAGAAGCGGCATTTTGCAATGCAGTACGGGTTACTTTAGCCGGGTCTACGATGCCGGCTTCAATCATGTTCACCCACTCGTTTGTAGCAGCGTTGAAGCCGACGCCCACTTCTTCGTTCTTCAAGCGCTCAACCACAACGGAGCCTTCGAGTCCGGCATTGGCAGCGATGGTGCGCACCGGCTCTTCCATAGCGCGGAGAACGATGTTGATTCCTGTTTTTTCGTCGCCATCAGCTTCAAGCTCGGCAACCTTTTTGTATACGTTCAGGAGAGCCACGCCTCCTCCGGCTACAATTCCTTCTTCAACAGCAGCGCGGGTTGCGTTCAATGCGTCTTCGATACGGAGTTTGCGCTCCTTCATCTCAGTTTCAGTCGCAGCGCCAACTTTGATTACGGCTACCCCGCCTGCCAGTTTAGCCAGGCGCTCTTGCAATTTTTCGCGATCGAATTCAGAAGTTGTCTCTTCAATTTGTGCGCGGATTTGATTTACGCGGGCTTCGATATCTTCTGAAGAACCGGCTCCTTCAACGATTGTTGTCGTTTCTTTGGAAACAACAACTTTAGCTGCACGACCGAGCATGCTGATGTTGGCAGACTTGAGCTCTAGGCCGAGATCTTCAGTGATCACTTGTCCGCCTGTGAGAATAGCAATATCTTCAAGCATTGCTTTGCGGCGATCACCGAATCCGGGCGCTTTAACTGCCACAGCATTGAATGTACCGCGAAGTTTGTTCAATACTAATGTAGCAAGCGCTTCGCCTTCCACATCTTCAGCAACGATCAACAACGGTTTGCTTTGTTGTACCACTTGTTCGAGAAGCGGCAAGATTTCTTGAATGTTGTTAATCTTCTTATCCGTAATCAAAATGTACGGTTCTTCGAGAACAGCTTCCATTTTATCGGAATCCGTAACCATGTACGGAGAAACGTATCCGCGGTCAAATTGCATTCCTTCTACTACTTCTACTTCAGTAGCCAATCCTTTTGATTCTTCGATGGTGATGACACCGTCATTGCCCACGCGCTCCATAGCTTCGGCGATGATCTCACCGACTTTTTCGTCATCAGCGGAAACAGCGGCAACTTGGGCAATGGATTCTCTTCCTTCAATAGGACGGGCAATTTTTCTTAACTCTTCAACAGCAGCGTCAACCGCTCTTTGCATTCCTTTGCGAACGACCATCGGGTTTGCCCCGGCTGTAACGTTTTTGAGACCTTCGCGAATCATCGCTTGGGCAAGTACTGTAGCGGTTGTTGTACCGTCCCCTGCCACATCGTTCGTTTTGCTGGCAACTTCAGCTACGAGCTTGGCGCCCATATTTTCATACGGATCTTCCAACTCGATTTCTTTGGCAATGGTTACACCGTCATTTGTAATTAAAGGAGAACCGAATTTTTTTTCAAGAACGACGTTGCGTCCTTTCGGTCCCAATGTAACTTTTACAGTGTTTGCAAGTTTATCTACACCACGAAGTAATGCTTGGCGCGCATCTTCGTTGAACTTAATATCTTTTGCCATTTAAGAAGACCTCCCTGAAAAAAATTTTCTATTGTTACCCGGATGATGATTACTCAACGACAGCCAGGATGTCACTCTCGCGCAAAATCAAGTATTCTTTGTCTTGGTATTTTACTTCTGTGCCGGCATATTTTGAGAAGATGATTCGATCGCCCACCGATACTTCAGGGGCCACACGTTCGCCGCTGTCAAGAACTCTTCCTGTTCCTACAGCCACTACTCTTCCTTCTTGCGGTTTTTCTTTGGCAGTGTCAGGCAACACGATTCCGCCGGCAGTTTTTTCTTCTACTTCAACCAATTCGATTACCACACGATCACCCAAAGGCTTTAACAAGGGAAACGACCTCCTCAACGAAATTATGTAAATGACGTTCTGTTAGCACTCGGCCTCACCGAGTGCTAATACCAATATTTATATTAATGAATTATTATTTTTTTTTCAAGTAGGTAAATGACTTTTTGAAAAATTTCCAGAAAAAAACTTAATTTTTAATTTCAGCCACCCAAATACAAAGTATATACAATATATGCAAAATTATCCATTAAACGCATTCATAAACGGCTCCGTTCAGGCCGCCAGACGCCCTCATTCCCCCGGGCTGCGGCATGGAATTGGGCGTTATTTCCAGAAGGGTACAAAAATTTTTGCCCGGAAGCATTTTTTCAACATCGGGGAAGCGCAACGGAAAAAACTTTTGTATCATATATTTTAGGGGAAAATTTCACAGAAAAGATTGATAAGGCTTGAAAAGCAGAACTTTCCGCTTATTTACTTGATTGGCGCCAAATCTATAGTAGAATGGAAATAGTGCTTGAATCAAAGGAGAAATTTACGTGAAAAAAGAATATTGGCTGATCCTGATCACTTACATTATCATGCAGTTTTCATCTTTTATCGGGGTGCCCCTTGTCAACGGCATCGGCCTGTTCCTCGGTTACGATGAAGAGACAGTGTTTGCCTATTCATTTATCATTTGGACGCTGTTCAGCTTTTCCGCCGCTCTGCTTATTACATTGTTTCTTTTAAGAAAAGAGATGTTCTCCCGGGATTTGCGCAAACAAAAGGCACCCTTGGGCACTTCTGTCGCCTGGGCCGTTGGCGGAATTTTTCTCGCCTATTTTGCGCAAGTTGCGGCGGCTTCGATTGAAAGTATTTTGGGCATAGAAATGAAATCTGAAAATACCGAGGCGATTCTTAATATTATTGAAGCCTTTCCCGTTTTTATCATCATCACATCGGTTATCGGTCCGATTTTAGAAGAAATTGTGTTCCGGAAAGTGATTTTCGGTTCATTGTATCAACGATTCAATTTCGCCGCTTCGGCCCTGATTAGTTCGCTCATCTTTGCCGTTGCCCACCGGGAGTTGGAACACTTGCTCTTGTACACGGCCATGGGCTTTACATTTGCTTTTTTATATGTAAAAACAAAAAGAATCCTCGTCCCCATTTTTGCCCATGTGGCTATGAATACAATCGTTGTCCTCCTGCAATCGGTATTTAAGGAAGACATTGAACGAATCATCAGGGAAGCGGAACAAATTCAAGGATTTATTGGAGGATTATTGTCATGAGGCCATCACCGTTGCTTTCAGGAATCATTTATATAGCTTTGGGCGTCATTTTCACGATCATCGCCATTCATGATGTGCAAACCAACGGGGAATGGGGGATTCTGACCTACCTGTTCGTGCTGATTGCCACTTTTGACTTTGGCAGCGGCATCAAACTGATTCTCTTTCACTTTAAGCTGAAATCCGCACATGATGAGAACAATGAAAACGGATAATCACCCTTTTCCTTTTGCTCATGAAATAGAAATGAAAAAGAAGCTAACAATCGTTTTCGGAGTTGTTAGCTTCTTTTTTGTTTCAAACGGCGGGTATTTTTTGTCCGCAAACCAAAAAAACCAAAAAAACCAAAAAGCCGCATCACTCTTCGGCCGGTTCCTCTTCAAGGGTATAGTGCTTCAAGAAGTAGACAAGTGCTTGCAATTCGACAGCCAAATCTATGTGATGAACCCGGATGCCTTGCGGGACGGACAAGCGAGCGGGAGTGAAATTCAATATTCCTTTCACATTTGCCTTTACCAGACGATCCGTAATTTGTTGGGCAACTGATGCCGGAACAGTCAGGATGGCGACAGGAATATCATCTTCAGACAGGACTTTTTCCAGATCATCGATATGGTAAATCGTCACGTTGCCGATTTTCGTATTCACTTTATTTTCATCCACATCAAATGCAACTTCGATTTTGGTGTTGTTGTTTTTTAAAAAGTTATAATTTAAAAATGCCGTTCCCAAATTACCCACGCCGATTAAAGCCACTTTTGTAATCTCGTCCTGGTCCAAGGTTTTGCGGAAAAACGACAGCAAATAGTTTACATTGTAGCCGTAACCTTTTTTTCCTAATGCCCCGAAATAAGAGAAGTCTCTGCGAATCGTTGCCGAATCCACTTTTACAGCCTCACTCAGTTCCGCCGAAGAAACCCTCTGCTTTCCGGAAGCATGCAAATTTTGCAAGAAACGGTAATAGAGCGGCAGTCTTTTTGCTGTCGCCTGTGGGATTTTTACTGAATCATTACCCATACCTATCTCCTCTCCTTAATTTTTAAATCGTCAGTCTCTTGCCTCTCTTCTGAAATCTCCACTTTTACCGCCTGTTTTTTCAACCAAATAAGTGGGGCCGATGACCATTCCCTTATCCACCGCCTTACACATGTCATAGACCGTCAATGCTGTTGCGGAAGCGGCTGTCAATGCTTCCATTTCCACGCCTGTAATCCCTTTTGTTTTGACGAAAGCGGTGATGAAGAGAGTATATTTTTGTTCTTCTTCGTTGACGTTCCATTCGAAAGAAATGTCCACACCCGTAAGCGGAATCGGATGGCACATGGGGATGATATCCGGTGTCTTTTTGCAGGCCATGATTCCCGCCACTTGGGCAACGGCAAGAACATCTCCTTTTTCTATTTCTTGTCTGGTTATTTTTTCATATATCTCCCGGTTTACGGTAATGCTCGATTTGGCAACGGCTGTTCTGACTGTCTCGTTTTTGCCGCTGACATCGACCATCCGGGCTCTTCCTTGCTCGTTAAAATGGGTAAACTTTGACATTTATTATACACCTCTCTTCAAATGATACACTAATTTAACAATTTTGTGTAAGATTTGTTATACTCTTCACAAGATTGTCTTTATCTTTTGTCCGTTTTATTGCTGAACCTGGTTGATTGCGGTACACTGTTTCCAGAAATGCCGAGGTGAATCCCATGATCCTTTTGCAAGTAAATCAACTGACGAAATACTTTGGCGCTGACCTTATTTTATCGGATATAAAACTTGAAATACAGTCAGGCGACTCGGTCGCTTTGGTGGGCCGGAACGGCTCCGGAAAATCAACGCTATTAAAGATTATCGCCGGGCAAATGTCCTATGATTCAGGTGAAATCGTGAAACCAAAAGATGTGACCGTCGGCTATCTTGCGCAAGACACAGGCCTTGAATCGGAACTGTCCATATGGGAAGAGATGTTGTCCGTTTTTGAAGATTTGCGGAAGCAGGAAAAGGAATTGCGCCGGCTGGAAAAAGAGATGTCTGATCCGGATGCTTTTCAGGATCCCGCCGATTTTCAAAAAATTTTATCGGAATACGACCGCCTGCAAACGGAATTCAAAGAAAAAGGCGGATACCAATATGAAGCGGACATCCGCTCCGTTCTTCACGGGTTGAATTTTCACGAATACGATTACTCAACAAAAATTTCCACGTTGAGCGGCGGGCAAAAAACGCGTCTCGCCCTTGGAAAGCTGCTTTTGACAAAACCGGATATTTTAATTCTCGACGAACCGACGAACCATTTGGATATTGAGACTTTGTCCTGGCTGGAACAATTTTTGCAAAACTACAGGGGGGCGATTCTCGTCGTTTCCCACGACCGCTATTTTCTCGATAAAATCGTCAATCATGTGTATGAACTTTCGGGAACAAAAATCACAAAATACACCGGCAACTACAGCGCTTATTTGGAACAAAAAGCAAAAAATTACGAACGGCAATTAAAACGCTACGAAAAACAACAAGAGGAAATTGCCAAATTGGAAGAATTTATCCAACGGAACATTGCCCGCGCCGCCACGGCAAAATTGGCGCGAAGCCGAAGAAAACAACTCCAGCGGATGGAAAGGATCAGCAAACCCGCCGGGCAAGAAAAAACGGTTTCCTTTGGCTTTAAAATTGACAGGCAAAGCGGAAATGACGTGTTGATGGTTGAAGACCTGTCCGTCGGCTACGGGGATAAGCCCGTCTGCCGCAACATCTCCTTCAAAGTGACAAGAGGGGAAAGCGTCGCCATTGTCGGGCCGAACGGGATCGGGAAATCGACCCTGTTAAAAACGATCGTCAAGAAGCTGCCTCCTCTGGGGGGCACCATCCGCTTCGGAACGAACGTCACCGTCGCCTATTACGATCAAGAATTGACCGATTTGTATGCCGGAAAAGACGTGCTCCATGAATTGTGGGACGACCATCCCATGGAAAAAGAGCAGACGATCCGCTCGATATTGGGGAGTTTCCTTTTCTCAGGCGACGATGTCCTCAAACCTGTCCGTTCCTTGAGCGGGGGAGAGAAAGCTCGCCTCGCCCTCGCAAAACTGATGATGAAAAATGCCAACCTTCTCGTTTTGGACGAACCGACCAACCATCTGGACCTGGAAAGCAAAGAAGTGTTGGAGAGCGCCCTGATTGACTATCCGGGAACGATTTTGTTTGTTTCCCATGACCGTTATTTCATGAACCGCATCGCCACAAAAGTGCTCGAACTGGATAGCACGGGCGTGACAGAATATTTGGGCGATTATGATTACTACGTCGAGAAAAAACTGGAACAAGAGGAATTGGCGAAATTTAAAGCGGCTCAAGAGAAAAAAGAACAGGCCGGGCAAGAGAGCCGCTCTTCCTATGAAAAACAGAAGGAAGCCCGAAGACTGGAGCGGCAGAGACAGCGGAGGCTGCAGGAAATTGAATACTTGATTACAATGCTTGAGGAACAAATTGAGAAAAATAACTTGCTCCTCTGCGAACCGGATGTTTACCAGGACCATGAAAAAGTCCGCCAAATTCAAGAGGAGAATGAGGAAGCCCGCAGCAAACTTGATGCCTTGCTGGAAGAATGGGCGGAACTGGCTGAATAAAATTTTTTGCAGTGTTTTCTGTCCCGGCGCGGAAAGAGAATCATTTTATTGCGGAAGCAGAATCTTCCCGAAACGAAACAGAGTAAGGAGCTGTCCGGAAAATCGCAATGATTTCTCGGACGGCTCTTTTTTGTTGGGGATTTTCATACGTTCATGGGATTGCTGGGGGAATGGCAGTTTTTAACTTGCAGAGGCAGTAATTGGGAAAAGTGTTGTTCGCACTTTTTAATGTCCGGTCCAGATTCTTTTTGCGGACAAAGTCTTGGAAAAATTCGTCCGGTTTGTCCCGAGAGCAATGTATAGGCAAAAGCCTTGGAAAAGCACGGGGGTGTTCCTCAAACTTCCAGTTTGAAGGCAAATGCCATGGAAAACCGGTCCGTTTTGTTCTCAATCAGCCGTTCAACCTTTGTAAATGCCTTTTTGTCCTGAAACGCGGGCTTTGGACAAATCGACCTCTCTAGTAAGCCCGTTTGGGTTTGTCCAGATTCACGCTCTTTTTGGACAAAGCGGTCGGTTTTTCCGGCAGGGTTGTCCAAATTGTCCATGATTTTGGACAAGGGGATTGAGTTTTGACCAAGGGTTGTCCAAATTGCCGCCCATTTTGGACAAAAGCCAATGAATCCAACCGGCGTTTGTCAACATTCAACCCCCTTTTAGACAACGTTTATTAATTCTGCCCGGTGTTTGTCCTCATGAAATCCTCGTTCCAGACAAAGCCGAGGAGAAAGCGCAAACTTTATGCGAATCGGCCCCCTCATCCACGAAATTACAAACGAGTCCGATATGCAGCAACTAATTAAATGAACGCAGGGAGCCACAGCGGAACTGCTTGCCTTTGATTGGCATGCCTCTTCGTAGCGATTCGCTGTGTCCGGGGTTCGGGCCCCGGCCCGCGAGAGCTTAGAAGAGATGGTTTGTGGTACGTGATGTGAGCGATTGGGCTCTGTTAGCATAATTTTGCCCATTTGCCACTTTATCCACCACCACAAACCCAAAGCCAAGCAAGGGTGGAGGATTCGTTACTAGCCAAACTATTGAAATTCAGGGGTTGTCTAAAATTTCACAGGACACTTTAGCACTATCCACTTGACAGGTACACGTGAAAGCCGCGCTAAAAAAAATCTCCTAAAAAACTAACCATTTTGTCCTCAAAGAGCCGTCTTTTTAGTCAAACACCAACAAAAAAAGGCCATTTGTCTCTGAATCTCGTTGATAAAGACATTCCAAAAAACATTTTTCTCCACTTTCTTGTCAGTACTTTTCAAATGCCACTTTGTCCGTTGTTCAAACGTTTGTTTAATGCCGATTCCTGCAAACTTTTCGGCGTAACCGGGAGCTTCTGTCCCCAATCATGTGCTCAAATTTCCTCATCAAAGTTATGGCTATCTCTCTTTGGAACACCTGCATACAAACAAATAACCGAAGGGCGGGACCGCCTTTTTAAGTGAAAAAAACCGTCTCTGACCGTTTCGGCAATGCGGTGGAAAAAAGGCTTTTAAAAATGATTTTTCTCCAAAACATATACCCACTTTATCCACATGGATATTCACAATCATAACTCATTTATCAATGCTTTCCACAGACTTTTTCACATTATCCACAAAATACTTATAAAGTTGTCCACATAATTGACAAGTTATTCAGGACTTATCCACAAAAAAAGCACCCTTTTAAACAAAGGATGCCTTCTCTTTATCCACAATTGTGGATCGTTATATCCAAGCCCGGATCGGCATTCAAATCCAAAGATGCCCGCTGCCCTTTTTCAAAAAAGACCGTTCCGGCTGCAGCAATCATCGCTGCATTATCAGTACAAAGAGATAACGGGGGTATGACCAGCTCTATATCTTTGTTCCCAAATTCTTTTTCCAAAGCGGCGCGCAATCCTTTATTGGCCGCCACTCCCCCGGCGACAAGAACCTGTTTGGCTCCATAAGCTTCTGCCGCTCTGGCCGTTTTTGTCACTAAAACATCAATGACGCTCTCTTGAAAACTTGCAGCCAGATCTTCAGGGACAATTTCTTCACCCCGCTGTCTGGCGTTGTGAACGGTGTTAATAACCGCCGATTTCAACCCGCTGAAACTGAAGTCATAAGAACCTTCTTCCAGCCAGGCGCGCGGCAACTCGATAGTGGCTTTTCCTTTTTGCGCCAGGCGGTCAATATGAGGTCCTCCCGGATAGGGCAAATGAAGAACCCGCGCCACTTTGTCAAAAGCTTCCCCGGCGGCATCGTCCCTCGTTTCGCCAATCACTTCAAAAGAGGCATGCTCTTTCATATAGACAAGTTCCGTATGCCCGCCGGAAACAACAAGGGCAATCAACGGGAATTTCATTTCTGTGACCAGGCGGTTGGCATAAATATGTCCTGCAATATGGTGAACGGCAACGAGCGGTTTGTTCAAAGCAAAAGCGAGCGCTTTTGCGGCATTGACGCCGATTAAGAGCGCGCCGACGAGCCCCGGACCGCTCGTCACAGCAATGGCATCCATCTCATCCAATCCCATTCCCGCATCTTCCATCGCTTCCTCAAGAACAATCGTCAACTGCTCCACATGGTGTCGGGAAGCGATTTCGGGAACAACACCGCCAAATCTTTTATGACTTTCAATTTGCGAAGCTACAACATTCGTAATGATTTCCCGGCCGTTTTTCACAATAGCAACCGCCGTTTCATCACAACTGGTCTCAATGCCCAACACGTACAAGTCTTTATCCATCATAAATTCACCCACATTATTAAAGCATCTTCCTGATTATCTGTGTAATAATTTTTGCGGATTCCGCCTCCCTGGAATCCCAATTTCCGATACAAAGAAATGGCCACATGATT
Organism: uncultured Bacillaceae bacterium; assembly: GCA_937995745.1. GTDB lineage: Bacteria > Bacillota > Bacilli > Bacillales > Cytobacillaceae > CALKIU01. The sequence goes on from CALKIU010000047.1 coordinate 24,592, forward strand.
GCTGACCCGCACTTCAAGCGTCATGCGTTTTGCCCCTTCTTGTCTGGCGACATCCATCACTTTTTTTAACAAAGCCTCTCCCAATTTGCGCCCCCGGTATTCGGGAAGAATCGCAATGTTCGTAATATGGGCTTCATCAATAATCACCCAAGAACCGCAATAGCCGATAATTTTGTTTCTATCTTCGAGCACAACATACCGGGCAAAACGATTCAGGCGCAATTCATTTTCAAATGACTCTCTGCTCCACGGCACGGCAAAACATTCTTCTTCTATCTTTACAATTTGGTCAATATCTTTCTCTTCCATAAATCTGAAGGTGTAGCGTTCTTCCATTTTTTCTCTTCCTCTTTAGTCGTCTGACAAAAAGTGTGCAAAAAAGAGCCTGTTCCTTCACTGAGTCCCTGTCTTTTTTTGTTTTTCCAGCCACTTTGCCTCTGCTTCTGCCAAACGGATATAATTTGGTACAAAAGTGTGTATCTCTTCTCCGTCCAAATCTTTCCCCAATAAAGCCAATTCGGCCGGCCGGGGGTTATGCTCCGTCATTTCCGCAAAAACAGCCTGTTGTCCCAATTCCTCCGCGAACACTTCGCGGTGAATGGAGAGATCATTGCCGATCAATAAAACAGGTTGATGCAATTCTTTCAAATAAGCCGCCCAATCCTTGGCCAATATGATGCGGTCTTCTTCAACAACCGTTAACTTCCCTTCTGCAAACCGGTACAGGCCGGTGTAAATTTGTCCTCTCCGGGCATCGAACAACGGAGACAAAAAGCCGTTAAAATATCGCCCGGCTGTGGCAGCGAGGACCGCCAGACTTGACACCCCGACAAGAGGAATGTTTAACGCCCAAGCCATCGTTTTGGCAATCGTTACCCCGATTCTAACCCCTGTATAAGAGCCGGGTCCCTTGGCGACAACAATCTTTGTCAAATCTTGCGGCGTAAGTTCGCATTCCCTCAATAATTTTTCGATGGCCGGCATCACCCGGACGGAATGATTCTTTTTGACATTCGTTATGTATTCTCCGATCACTTTTTGTCCGTCTATGATTGCAATTCCCAACGGATGATTGGATGTATCAATGGCCAAAATTTTCATAAGAATAGCTCCTTACATAATTGTTCGTATCTATCTCCTTTGGGGACAACGGTAATCATTCTCTTTCCGTCCTCCTCCAATTCAATGCGAATCGTCAAAAGTTCGGGAGGCAAATACTCTTTAATATAATGGGCCCATTCAATGACTGTTACACCGCTTCCGTCAAAATATTCATCAAACCCCAGATCCTCCCCGGATTCTTCCAAACGATAGACATCCATGTGGTATAACGGCATTATGCCATGGTACTCTTTAATAATCGTAAAAGTGGGACTGTTGACCGTCTTTTTTATGCCCAATCCGCGGGCAAGCCCTTTCGTAAAAGTCGTCTTTCCCGCGCCTAAATCTCCTTCGAGAGCGATGACATCTTTCGGGCGCAGCCGTTTGGCCAATCGCTCGGCAAACTCCATGGTTTCTTCCGGCTTGGAAGAAACAAACCGATACTCACCCATTAAACTCACACCTTTTTGACTATATCTTGCGCAAATGATTAGTCTTTCCAAAATTATAACAAAAACCCATCTATCTGTATTTAAAAAAATTTTCGGCGCTCTTTTATGCTTTACAAATGAAAAAACCTTAGGAATTTCTCCTAAGGAACGGAATCACTATATGTAGTTTACAAGAAAAGCATTTGTAGGGCAAAAATATTATGGCGAAAATCCGGTGTATCCTTTTTTAGGCAATAAAAAAAACGAAACTTTGTTTCGTTTTTATCAAATATGGCGGTCCGGACGGGACTTGAACCCGCGACCTCCTGCGTGACAGGCAGGCATTCTAACCAACTGAACTACCGGACCGTATTGCGGAGGCAGGATTTGAACCTGCGACCTTCGGGTTATGAGCCCGACGAGCTACCTGACTGCTCCACTCCGCGATAATAATATTTTTAAAACTTGAATCACAATGGTAAAACAATATTTTAATTTATAATGATCGGCCCGGCAGCGTCCTACTCTCGCAAGGGGAAGCCCCTTACTACCATCGGCGCT
>CALKIU010000048.1 GCA_937995745.1 uncultured Bacillaceae bacterium
AGTTTACATAATATAAATTATGAGAAGTAAAATCGACTTTGTTTAATATATCTCAAAAACCTAGTATACTTGGTATATTGAGACAATAAATAAATTTTTATAGTTTAAGGACGTTCAAAATCAACCGGTTTCATTATTTATTATTAATTAAATTGAATTTAAGTTCGGGTGCAGCTATTTATCATATTTTATATTTTGCGCTGCAACTTCCGGATAAATGAAGTTTTCCAACATCCTCTCTCGTGCATTTATTGCTCATTAGTTTACATAACGTCATTATGGTGAAATGATTTTTTCTCTTTATTACTTTTTACTAATTGCTAAAAAGCTAGTAAAAAGACGGCAAGTGCTGCACCTGCCGTCTTTTGTCTTCTTACCTCCATTGCTCCACAAAGACATCCGGATCCGGACCCGTCCGTTCATTTTTATTTAAACGGTCAATTTGCTCCATTTCTTCCGCTGTCAGTTGAAAATCAAATATTTCGCTGTTCTCTCGGATCCTTTCTTCCCGGACGGATTTCGGAATCGTGATGACGCCGTGCTGCAAATCCCAGCGCAAAACCACTTGGGCCGGGGTTTTTCCGTATTTTGCCGCAATCTCTTGAATAACCGGTTCTTGAAAAACTTTTCCCCTCATTAAAGGAGCCCAAGCCTCCATTTGAATGTTGTTTTCTTTGCAAAAAGCCAACAATTCTTTTTGCGTCAAATACGGATGAAATTCCACTTGATTGACGGCGGGCTTTATCTCACAATCATTCAACAAATCATGCAGGTGGTGAACTTGGAAATTGCTGACGCCGATGGCCCTTACTAGTCCGTCCCGGTACAGTTTCTCCAACGCTTTCCATGTTTCCTTGAACTTTCCTGGCACCGGCCAATGAATCAAATACAAGTCTATGTAATCCAGACCGAGCTTTTCTCTGCTTTCTTCAAATGCCCGCAACGTGGAGTCATACCCTTGCTGGTCGTTCCATACTTTGGTTGTTACAAAAATTTCTTCCCGGGGTATGCCTGATTCTTTTATCGCTTGGCCCACTCCCCGTTCATTTTCATACAAGGAAGCGGTGTCGATGCTCCGGTAGCCTATTTTTAACGCTGTTTTTACTGCATGCTCCACTTCTCCTCCCTCTTTTGACTTGTATACTCCGAGTCCGAGCCATGGCATTTTTACACCATTATTCAATGTTGCACAACTTTGAATATGATCCATTTCAAATAGCCTCCGATCTTTTTTTATTTTATGAAATATGCGCAAATTTTCACATAAGTTTCAATTTTTTCCTGTTCATCGTTCATCTTCATTCTAACAAAACCATTGTCAAAACAAAAATTAAATATCTTAAAAAAAGAAAATCCCGCTTCGGGAAAACGGAACAACCCCAGTCTCTTGCAAATTAAATTGAGGATACGTTTCTTTTTGTTTCACACTCTCAACGGGTTATAAACAGGTTCGGACATTCGCTCGATCAACAAAAAAGTTTTAATCGTTGATATATTGTTTTGGCATGCCAACATATATGATTTCATTATTTGGTGCGTTATTCCGGAGAATATGAATATAAATCGGTGAAACCAAAAGATTTGGATAATTCAAAAAGAACTTCTTGTCGCCGTTCACGAGAGAAATTAATGCTTCCTGAACTTCCCCCATCAAATCCTGGTAGTGATTCTTATTATTTGGAAAAATTGTTCCGTTCAATACATATTTTCCGTCGTGAAAAGTCCATTGAAAAACCATATCTTTATGTTTGCCGCAATGTATGATGCTCTCATCAAAGCAATAGCCAATTGTCAAACAACAATCGCCCGTCTCCACGTTTTTCGCAAATGTATACCTTCTTTCGCAAACGGGCCGATATGACGTGGCCGGCGGAAAATAGGTAACGCATAATTTGTATGACTGTCCGCCCATTGCAAAAACTCCCCTGCAAAGATGTTCTTGCGGATATTATATGCGCCTTGCAAAAATAAAGTGTGCACCTTTCATGACCATAGAGAGGCTTATACTTGCCCGATTCAATATATCGGGTTTTTTTTATCTTGATATATAGCTTTTGTAGACAGCCGGTGCATCGGAAGCAAAACGCAAAACAGCAAGGTTCCGAGGGTGATTTAAATGTGCCTTTGGGGAATTATCGGAAACCGGTTACACCGGCAAATATTATCTCCTTCCATAAAAGACAACGCTCCTTCATCAAACCCGGTTAAAAAAAATAAGGCGGTTTGAAATGTAAAAATAAAAAATGCCTCCGTTAAACGGATAAACGGAGGCATAAACGTTAATCATTTTCGCCGTTGCTAATCCCTTCAGTACCACTGTCCCCGGAAATTTTCCATACCGCCGTCACCTTTCCTTCTTCTGCTTCATCGATGAGGAAAGAACCGTTGGAATATCGTTCAGAATATTTTAAATCTGCAGCTTTAAAGCTTTTGATCAATCCTTTCTCCGTTTGAACATAAATTTTGTCTGCTTCCCCTGCTAAAACGGTGCCGATCAAGCGGTGGGGATTTTTCTTCAATTCTTTTAACATGATCAAGCCGCGCTTCGCTCTTGTTGATAATTCAAATTGTTCCAGTTTCATTTTTTTCACAGCGCCTCTCTGTGTAGCCGCGACCAGACCGAAATCGTCACCTTCATTGAGAATATGAGCGCTGACCACAAAATCCCCGGGTTTTAGATTGATTCCCTTGACGCCTGCTGCCCGAATCCCGATCGGTTTAACTTCTTCTTCATGAAATCTCAATCCATATCCCAGGTGAGTGCTAATAAAAATTTGTCCATTTCCTTCCGTCTCGTAAACGGCAACTACCTCATCATCGTCTTTTAAATTTATTGCCACCAATGCCCGGGAATACCGCTGGGCTTTGTATAAGCTTAATTCTGTTTTCTTAACCATCCCGTGCCTTGTTATAAAGATTAAGAAAGAATTTTTATTAAAATCTTGCACCGGCACAGCATGAATGATTTCTTCGTCCCGGCCGATCTGGACAATATTGGCCACATGCTGACCGATATCTTTCCAGCGTATATCCGGAAGTTCATGGACAGGACAATAAAGATAATTCCCTTTATTCGTAAACAACAGCAGCACATCTGTCGTATTCATTTCCAACTGGGCGAGGAGACGGTCCGTATCTTTCATGCCCAAATCTTCGCCGTTTGAAGCGGAATAAGAACGCAGACTTGTTCTTTTCACATACCCTTCCTTGGTAACGGTGACGATCACGTCTTCATTGGGGACAAGGACTTCCATATTAATTTTGATTTCCTCGATTTCATTTTCAATGACGGTCCGTCTCGGTTCCTCAAAGCGCTTTCTTACATCGCGAAGTTCCTTTTTAATGACGGCCAGCAACTTTTTTTCGCTTTCTAAAATTTCTTTCAACTTGGCAATATTTTTGGCAAGTTCTTCTTCTTCTTTTTGCAACGCAGTAATGTCCGTGTTCGTTAAACGGTAAAGCTGCAAAGAAACAATTGCTTCCGCTTGCGGTTCGGTGAATTGATATTTGGCCATCAAATTCCTTTTTGCATCTTTTTTATCTTTTGAAGCACGAATGGTTGCAATCACTTCATCCAAAATCGAAATGGCTTTTATCAATCCGTTGACTATATGAAGCCGGTCCTCGGCTTTTTGTAATTCGAAACGGCTTCTCCGGGTTATGACTTCTTTCCTGTGTTCTATGTACGCATCAAGAAGATCTGTCAGTCCCATCAATTTCGGCCTGCGGTTATGGATGGCAACCATATTGAAATTGTATGTGACTTGCAGTTCGGTATTTTTATATAAATAATTTAAAACTCCTTCAGCATTGGCATCTTTGCGCAGTTCTACAACAATTCTCAACCCGGTGCGGTCCGTTTCATCCCGGACTTCGGAAATGCCCTCCACTTTTCTTTCAATGCGCAATTCATCAATTTTCTTGACAAGATTTGCTTTATTTACTTCGTAAGGTATTTCTGTTATGACAATTTGTTTCCGGTTGCCGCGCAACGGTTCAATTTCCGCTTTGCTGCGGATTACAATTTTCCCTTTGCCTGTTTGATAAGCTTTCTTAATGCCTTCAATTCCTTGCACGATACCGCCTGTCGGAAAATCAGGCCCTTTAATGACTTTCATCAACTCTTCCACGGTACAATTCGGATTTTCTATCCTCATAATGACGCCGTCGATGATTTCTTCCAAATTGTGCGGAGGGATTTCCGTCGCATATCCCGCGGAAATTCCCGTGGAACCATTCACGAGGAGGTTGGGAAAGGCAGCCGGCAAAACAGTCGGTTCATGAATGGTATCATCAAAATTCGGCACAAAATCGACGGTATTCTTATCAATATCTTTTAATAATTCCGCCGCTATGGCTGAAAGTCTCGCTTCCGTATAACGCATGGCTGCCGGGGGATCGCCGTCAATACTTCCGTTATTCCCGTGCATTTCCACTAGAACGTTGCGGATTTTCCAATCCTGGCTGAGCCGGACCATCGCTTCATATACCGAGCTGTCACCGTGGGGATGATAATTTCCTATTACATTTCCCACCGTTTTTGCCGATTTGCGGAACGGCTTATCGTGAGTGTTTCCATCTACATACATTGCATATAAAATTCGCCTTTGCACCGGTTTCAGTCCGTCCCGCACATCGGGCAGAGCCCGGTCTTGAATAATATATTTGCTGTAGCGGGCAAACCGGTCGCTTAGCACATCTTCCAAAGCAAGATCGCGAAATTTTTCCAGAGTCCCCGTCATTCATGAACCTCCTCTGTTACCAAAATATTTTTGTTATCCAAAATGCTGCCTTCTTCCTCGAGACCAAAAGAAACATTGGCTTCGATCCACTTCCGCCTCGGCTCGACTTTATCTCCCATGAGGGTCGTCACTCTTCGTTCCGCTCTGGCGATGTCATCGATGCGGACGCGAATCAAAGTTCTCGTTTCCGGATTCATCGTCGTTTCCCACAGCTGGTCGGCGTTCATTTCCCCCAGACCTTTGTAACGCTGAATGGTGTACCCTTTTCCGAACTTTTTTGTAATCTCCCGAAGTTGTTCATCATCCCATGCGTATTCAACCAGTTCTTTTTTTCCGGATTTTTTGCTCACTTTATAAAGAGGAGGCAAAGCTATATATACTTTTCCCGCTTCAATAAGGGGGCGCATGTAACGGTAGAAAAATGTCAACAAAAGCACTTGAATATGAGCTCCGTCCGTATCGGCGTCGGTCATGATGATGATTTTATCATAGTTGCAATCCTCAATATTGAAATCCGGTCCTACACCGGCGCCGACTGTATGAATGATCGTGTTGATTTCTTCATTTTTAAAAATATCCTGCAACTTGGCTTTTTCCGTGTTAATCACTTTTCCACGCAGAGGCAGCACCGCTTGAAAACGCCGGTCGCGCCCTTGTTTTGCCGATCCTCCCGCCGAATCGCCTTCCACCAAATACAATTCGTTTCGCTTCGGATTTCGCGATTGAGCGGGCGTTAATTTGCCGGACAAAAGCGTCTCCGACTTCCTGCGTTTTTTCCCGCTCCGGGCATCTTCTCTCGCTTTCCGCGCCGCTTCCCGCGCTTGATAAGCTTTGATCGCTTTCTTGATTAAAAGCGTGCTGATATCCGGGTTTTCTTCAAGAAAATAAGAAAGCTGCTCTGAGATAACCGCATCAACCGCTGAACGGGCTTCGCTCGTTCCCAGTTTTCCTTTAGTCTGTCCTTCAAATTGCAGCAATTCTTCCGGAATTTTGACGGCAATGACAGCTGACAGCCCTTCACGGATATCGGAACCTTCAAGATTTTTGTCCTTTTCCTTTAACAATCCGACTTTGCGTGCGTATTCATTGATCACACGGGTCATGGCTGCTTTGGCGCCGACTTCGTGTGTCCCGCCGTCTTTTGTGCGCACATTATTGACAAATGACAAGACATTTTCAGAATAGCCGTCGTTGAATTGGAAAGCAAAATCAACCTCTATGTTATGATTTTTTCCATGAAAATGGACGACGGGATGGAGCACGTCCTTTTCTTCATTTAAATATTCCACGAACGATTTTAAACCGTTCTCATATTGAAAACATTCACGCTGCCCGCTTCTCTCGTCTATTACTTCAATGGCGACGCCGTTTAAAAGAAACGCCGATTCTCTCATCCGTTCACAAATGATCTCGTAATTAAAATTAATGCTGGAAAAAATAGTCGTATCCGGTTTGAAATGGATGGTCGTTCCTGTCTCATTTGATTTTCCGATCTTTTTTAATGTTGTGACAGCTTTGCCGCCGTCAGCAAAT
>CALKIU010000049.1 GCA_937995745.1 uncultured Bacillaceae bacterium
CTGTCCCCATGTCCCGGCAAAGGGTAGAAGTTTTTTGTTGGTTTATGTTAAAGTGAAGACACGAACAAAGGTGGCATTGTGCGAAAGTTTTCCCGTTTATGCGGCGTCCCTCTTTGCCCCAATATGGCGGCGCAATAGCGGGGATTTTTATAAAACATCCTGTAATTTTCAGTCTTTCCAAAGAGAATGAATACTATCGGGAAAGGAGAAATAACATGGAAACCGTGTCAACCATTTATAAAAAGGTATTTCACATTGATTTGCGCGACATTGATTTTACAAAAAAGCTGAAATTAAGCGCACTCTTCTCCTACTTTCAAGAGACAGCAAGCGAAGCGGCGGAACACCTCGGTGCCGGGATTGACATCCTCCGGGAACAATTCGGGGTCGCTTGGGTTTTGACGAGGGTCCGGGTGGAAATCGGCCGCATCCCCCGCTTCGATGAAAAAATTGCCATTGAAACTTGGCCGCTGGAGCCGGGAAAAGTGGAATTTGAGCGGGATTTTATTGTCAAAGATGCAAACGGCGAAGCAATCATTAACGCCGTTTCCAAATGGGTGATCATGGATATAAACACAAGAAGGCTGAAAAGGAGCGATTTGATTGGCCTTCGCTATCCGGAAAAAATCACCCAACGGGCCATTCCCGGAAAATTGGCCAGATTGGCCCCTTTCGGTCAGCCGGAAGAAGTGTACACGAAGGTCATCGGTTACAGCGATATTGATTTTAACGGCCATCTCAACAATTCAAAATATGTGGATTACATGATGGACTGTTTCCCGGTGGAAGAACATCGAGCCCGCTCCATTCAATCGATTGACATTCAATTCCACAATGAAGCATTGCCGGGAGATTCCATCACTCTTTATAAAGATATTGCCGGGGCGGATAACAATTTCATTTACATAGAAGGAAAAAGAAAAACGGACAACAAAGACATTTTTAAATCTGTCCTACAATTCAAAAAACCTTTCCCGGAAGGATAAATAAAATTGCAGCGGGAAACAGCCGGCGTCTTTTCTTCCCGCGTTCTGAAAAAGAAAGCGTCCAAAAGACGGAATTCCGCCTTTTTGGACGCTTTTCATAAGCTTTCTCATTTCAAATTCTGGAGCAGATCGGAGAAACTGCATTCACTTCTTCGCCGACTCGGCAAATATCCGTTTGACAATCAATTCAGCCGTATCGTCTTTCCCGGTCAAGCCCCCTTTTCCGACAACGACAAGACCGTCTTGCCCGCCCCCGATAATCCTCCCGAGGTCAGCCTGGGGTATGACATAATCAACCAATTCTATCCCTTTGGCCCCCAACGCTTTCAGTACATGGACCATCGTATCTCCGCC
>CALKIU010000050.1 GCA_937995745.1 uncultured Bacillaceae bacterium
GAAAAAAGAAACGGACAAACCGACACTGATTGAAATTAAAACCGTTATTGGTTACGGCAGCCCGAACAGAGCGGGAACTTCCGCCGTTCACGGTGCGCCCCTCGGGCCTGAAGAAGCTGCCGCTGCCAAAAAACAATACGGCTGGGAACTTCCGCCGTTCACCCTTCCCGAAGAAGTGGAAGAATTTAAGGAACAGCGCAAAAAGCTGGGCGCTGAGCTGGAAGAAGAATGGCATAAACTTGTGCAAGATTACGAGAAAGAATATCCCGAACTGGCACAAGAATTTAAACTCATTGCGGAAAACCGCCTGCCTGAAAACTGGGATGCGGACATCGCCCATCTTCCCGCCGATCATAAAGCGGTCGCCACCAGGGAAGCTTCGGGCAATGTTCTCAACCAAATCGCCAAAAATCTCCCCTCCATTTTGGGAGGTTCGGCCGACTTGGCTTCTTCCAATAAAACAACATTGAAAAACCTTGGCGATTTCAGTGCTGCCGACTACAGCGGCAAAAACATCTGGTTCGGCGTCCGTGAATTTGCCATGGGCGGCATTTTGAACGGCCTGGCTCTGCACGGAGGCATCAAACCGTTCGGCGGTACATTCTTCGTCTTTTCCGACTACTTGCGGTCGGCCATCCGTTCCAGCGCATTAATGGGCGTGCCTGTCGTCTACGTGATGACACATGATTCCATTGCCGTCGGGGAGGACGGACCGACCCATGAGCCGATTGAACAACTGGCTTCTTTCCGGGCCATGCCAAATCTTGTTGTCATCCGTCCGGCGGATGCCAATGAAACGGCGGAAGCATACCGCTATGCTTTCTCCCAGCGGGAAAATCCGGTCATCATGGTCTTAAGCCGCCAAGCCCTCCCGATCCTCCCTGTTGATGCCGAAAAGGTGAAGGAAGGCGTGGCAAGAGGAGCATATGTGGTCACTGACACAACAAGCGAAGAAGCAGACATCATCCTCATCGGAACCGGTTCGGAAGTCTCCTTGCTGATGGAAGCACGCAAACTGCTGGCTGAAGAAGGCTACAAAGCTTCCGTTGTCAGCATGCCGAGCATGGAACTGTTTGAAAAACAACCGGACGAATATAAAGAAACAGTGCTGCCAAGCAGCAACAAATCCCGTCTGGCCTGTGAAATGGGTTCCACTTACGGCTGGCATAAATATGCCGGTTCGGAAGGCGCCGTCATCGGCATCGATCGGTTCGGAGCTTCGGCCCCGGGAGGCGAACTGTTAAAACATTACGGCTTTACGGCTGACAATATTGCCGAACAGGCGAAGAAAGTTATTTTAAAAAACAAAAACTAAACTTATAGATTAAGAGGTTTCTGTGCCGGAGACGCTTTTTCCGCACAGAAACCTTTTTTAATCGCTACTTACGACAGAAAATTCTTATTATATGCTTAATTCTTGTTATTCCGAAAAACCATTTTCGTATTAACAATTATAGTCAAACGTAGTATAATCTATCCATCTGACAAAAACATTTGTACAATTCAGGAGGACACATCATGAAGAAATTTGGTTTATTGCCGAGGATTATCCTGGCGATTGCCCTCGGTATCTGTTTCGGCATCGTTTCACCGGATTGGTTGATCAGAATATTTGCCACCTTTAATGATCTGTTCGGAGGCTTTTTAAGTTTTGTCATTCCCTTCATTATCATCGCCTTCATCGCTCCGGGAATCGGCAAAATGGGGAAAAACGCGGGAAAGCTGCTGGGCGTGACGACCGTCCTGGCCTATGTGTCCACGATCATCGCCGGTCTTGTTGCTTTCTTTGCCGCCAAAGCACTTTATCCTTCTATCCTAAAAAGTCAAACAATAAGGGAATTTGCCGACCCGTCGGAATCCCTTTTGTCCGGATATTTCACGATTGAAATGACTCCTGTCATGGGCGTGATGAGCGCATTGCTCGTTGCCTTTATCCTGGGAATCGGAATGGCCGTCATTAAAGGTGATGCACTGCAAAATGTCATGGATGATTTTCAGGCCATCATTCAAAAATTGATTGAAAAAATCATCATTCCGCTCTTGCCCATTCATATTTTCGGGATATTTTCCAATATGACGCAAGGCGGGGAAGTCACGGTCATTCTCGGTGTTTTTGCCAAAGTCTTTATTATGGTTATTTCCTTGCATATATTGTATTTGACGGCCCAATATACGGCCGCCGGCGCTGCCGCGAAGCAAAACCCGTTCAAGCTTATTAAAACGATGCTGCCGGCTTATTTTACGGCTCTCGGGACACAGTCGTCCGCGGCAACAATTCCCGTTACTTTAAAACAGGCGAAGCAAACCGGGGCCAATCCGCGGGTGGCCGATTTCTCAATCCCGCTTTTGGCGACCATCCACTTGTCGGGAAGCACGATTACCCTTGTCAGTTGCTCCCTTGCCATCATGATGCTGATGGGGCAAACAGCCACGTTTGTTTCCTATATGCCTTTCATATTAATGCTTGGGGTTACAATGGTCGCCGCACCGGGCGTTCCGGGGGGAGCCGTCATGGCCGCACTCGGCATTCTGGAATCGATGCTCGGTTTTGATTCTTCCATGCTTGCCTTAATGATTGCCCTTTATCTCGCCCAGGACAGCTTCGGAACAGCCTGCAACGTAACGGGGGACGGAGCGATTACCATCCTGGCCGACAAACTTTGCAACAGAGAAAAAGCGGCGGAACCGAACCTCGCGCAACAGCCGAGTTCATCTTAATATTGAAACAACAAAGCATCCGGAACACGGTTTTTCCCGAATCCGGATGCTTTTTTGCGCGATAGAAAGTGATCAGCTGTTTGCAATAAGGGATTTGGCGGTTTAAAAAAGCGGGAAGCGGCGCGCCGTGAACTTATCTTTTTCTCATATCCATTCCGGGGGCTTGTCCGGTGCGGAACCGTAGGGCTGATGGGCGTATTTGCTCTCTAAAAACGATTTTCTAAAAAGGGCGGAGAAAAGTTCCCGCTGAATCATGTGAAAGACAACAAAGACCGGCGGCGTTTATCCGGAGTCCGCGGTTTTTGCCGGTTCGGCAGCGAATCCCCCCCGTTTATGCCGCAAATATTTCCGAATCCATCCGCGAAAGAAGATGTTTTATTCTGCAAAACGAAGCCTTCAATCCGCGGCCGGGGCCTTTCAAACCGACAAAAAGGGCGCCGGAAAGCCGGTTGGCCGGCTTCGGGCGCCCCAAATTTAATCCACTATTTAAACGAAAACAGGTTCTCTCTTCGGCACTACGCGGTCGTCGATGGCCAATGCGGCATAGAATCCGGAACGGATGGCCGTGCCGACTTTGCCGATTTTCACACAGTCGCCGACACAAGTGGTTTTGTTATGATACTTGGCATCGATGGCTTTTGCCACTTCCGTATTCGGCTTCATACCGAGGGCGTTGATCATCGTATCCGCTTCTATGAATACCTCTTCGCCTTCCGGACCTACCGCTGTCAAGCCGTTTTCTGTAAAAGCGGTGATCTTGTGGCCCGGCTTCAACTTGACATCATATTCTGCCAGTTTGTCGAACAGAGATTTGGCGTTGATAAAGAACACATCTGCGCCGACCTTGTCTTGCATTTCAACAATGGTCACTTTCTTGCCTTCCATCGCCAGTTCAAGGCCGAGATCGCAGCCGGTCAAACCGCCGCCGGCAATAACGACGTTTTCGCCTTCGACCAGATCGCGCTGAAGATGGGCATCGATGGCGCCCACTGTATTTTCAATTCCCGGAATGGGCGGCACGACCGGAACCGCACCGGTGGCGACGATGATGTGATCGGCTTCTTCCAAGATCGGATCATCTGCGTTAACAGCCGTATTGAGACGGACATCCACTCCAAGTTTCTTTAATTGCACTTCATACCAAGAGATGAGTTCGCGCAACTGGCTCTTGAAATCTGGCGTAGCCGCGCTTCGCACTTGTCCGCCGAGAGCATGGTCTTTTTCAAACAGAACGACAGTATGGCCTTCGATGGCCGCCACTCTTGCCGCCTCCAAGCCTGCCGGACCGCCGCCGACAACGACCACTTTCCGCGGCGTGCTTGTTTTCTTGATTTCCAGGCGCTTTTCATTGCACGCTTGCGTGTTCACGGCACAGCTCAACTTCGTCAACCGTCCGGCAATTCTGCCGATACATTCTTCATTGCAGCGGATGCACGGACGGACATCTTCCCGTCTTCCGGCCATAAGCTTGTTCGGCATATCCGGATCGGCAATTAGCTGGCGGCCGAACATGACGAAATCAGCATTGCCCGATTCAAGCAGGCGCACCGCTGTTTCCGGCGTATGGTTTCCGGAGTTTAAAATCGGAACAGACACCGCTTTCCGGGCCGGTTCACATACATATTCCATGCAGGCATCGCCAAGATAAGCGGGCGGGAAAATGTAATCGATCGTTTCATAAGAACCGGCATCAATATCAAATGCATCCACACCGGCTTCTTCGAGAATCTTGAGGATTTCCATGCTTTCTTCCAGCGTTCTTCCGCCTTCGAAGCGGTGATCCAAAGCGATCCGGAACAAAATCGGCATATCCGGTCCGACCGCTTCACGGATGGACTGGACGATTTCTACCGGAAAGCGCATGCGATTTTCCAAAGAACCGCCATATTCATCGGTCCGTTTGTTCCAAATCGGGGACATGAATTGGTCAATTAAATACCCGGCATGTCCGTGGATTTCAATGGCATCCACACCGGCATCCTTTAAAATTTTGGCGGAGCGGGCAAATTGTTTCATAATGTCTTTAATTTCTTCCACGGTCAACGGACGGCAGATAACGTCCGGATTCAATGAGGATGGGATGGCGGATGAAGACACCGGAGGTTCGCCGTACATATTCGGGAAGGCATTCCGGCCCGTGCCGCAGCTGATCTGTCCGACGATCTTCGTTCCATAGCGCTGCACGGCTTCACACAGGTCCGTCAATCGGGGAATAACGTACGTATCTTCCAAGACGCCTTCCATGGACCCTTGCGCCAAATCATGGTTTAAAAATTGGCAGCCCAAAATAATCATTCCAACGCCGCCGCGGGCGCGGGCTTCAAAATAATCAATTTCATCAACGGATTTTCTTCCATCGGGGCTTGCAGAGTTCGTTCCCATCGGGGACATGACAATGCGGTTTTTAACTTCCATATTGCCGATTTTAAACGGCGTAAAGAGGATATCATAATTGCGGTTGGTCAAAGTAGGTACCTCCTCGATTTCGCAAATGTGAAATGTTTCACTTTTCATTTTACAGGTATTTCTATGGTTATAACCGTAAAAGTTGTTACAAAATGGTTAACAATTGCATGCAACCGGCCCATTCATGAGGTTGGAAACATTTTCTGAGGGGCATTTAACATTTTTGGGCGAAAAAGACATCCTTACCATCTGTTTAAAACGGAAAGATGAAAGGGCAAAAAGTGGTGATGTCCTGAAAAAAGGAGCCAAAAAAAGAAGGCGGGGGTTCCCGCCCGGCTTATCTCCTGCCGCCGGCACAAAATCCGAAACAAAAGTGCGCCATTCCTTCCCGGCCATGATGCCCGGGCGCCTGCCTTATTCATTATTTTTTGGTTCCATTATTCTCCAAATGGGAGATGTCTCCTTCAACGACAAGTTCTCTCTTGCCCCCTCCGGCCCGGACAACCGTGACGCTTGTTCCTTCAATCCACGGCGGGTCCCACAGCCGGGCAACGGGCAGCCCCTTGCAAATCAGCTGCTGGACGACTTTAATGACCATTCCGTGCGAGACAACGAGCAAATTCCCGGAAGAAAAACGGCGCTCCAGATCGGCCAGCAAGCCTTCCACCCTCTTTTTCACATCCAAAAAGCGCTCGCTTCCCTCCCGGGCGTACAGATGGGGATAATGATAATAACATTCGTAATTCCATGGATCGGCCGCTCGTATTTCCGCTTTCGTTTTTCCCTGCCAATCACCGAGATCGATTTCCATCAGCCTCTCATCGGTATAAAGGGGTATACCCCGCATTCCAATCAGTATCTTTGCCGTTTCCACGGCTCTTGTGCTCGGGCTGGAAACCGCAGCTTTAAAAGGCAGCTGTGCCAAACGTTCCGCAAGAAGCCGGGCCTCCTTTATGCCGCGCTCTGTCAGCGGCGAATCAAGGCGCCCCTGCAAGCGGTTCTCCACATTCCACTCTGTTTCTCCGTGTCTCACAAAATAAAGTTCAAGCATATCATTCGCCTCTCCTTGCCTGACCCGTTATCATTTCCGGTTACCCGCAGCCAAAAGTGAAGCGGCCCCTTCCCCGTACAGCATCAAAACAAACACTTACGGAAATGAGACCCGCACATCTCCAGGATGCTTTCCTCCCGTTCCGGCAAATAAGCGATTAAAAAACAAGTTCCGGGTCCGCCGGACTTATGGCCGTCCACTCCGTCCGGAAGAACCGATTTCCCGGGAAAAGAACCGTCATGAACAGGCAGGTTCAGTTCTCGAATCATCCGTTTCAGTTCATGCAGGACGCCCTTAGAACCTACGGGCCAAAGCACCGCACCGCGAATGGCACTGAGCCTGCGGAACAGAGACAAAGGGGCCACATTCTCCGGTTGCAAAACGACCTCATCGCCAAGCAAGGGCAGGCCGACCAAACCGACAGAAACTTTGTCACGGGAGGACAAATCCTCTGTTTCTCCGTGGCGCAATCCGATAACATTGATGCCGATTGCCGACTGGGACAGGGGAAAATTGCTCTCCGTGCTTCCGGTCACCGGCAATTGTTCCATATGAATCTCCGAGAGTCCTTTTCGGACGCCTTTCATGATTCCATCCCATGCCTCGTCTCCGCAAAAATTTTGAATCACGGCAGAGACAGGTTCGGCGCCGGCGGCAATGCATTCCATCACTGCCACGCGGAACAAAAAGTAGCCGGTCACCTCATAGGGAACCTTGACCGCGTCTTTTTCCTTCATGCCGATGCCGCCGCTGTTGTCGCTTGTGATGACAATGGATAGGCCGTCTTTAAGAGGAAGAACAACCGCATCCCTCATCCTCTTGCTTCCCTTTCTTGCGCCGCTCCCTTGAAAAACGCGCTTAAGCGGGGAATCAACAAAAGACCGACGGCAACATTGACAAGAGTCGCTATAAATAAGGAAGAAATGAGGGCCGCATAAAACGCGAAACTGAAAATAAAAATGAACGGAATCCCGATGACAAAAGCATTGCCCAACAAAAAGAGCAAACCGGCAAGCAGCTTTTTCCCCCGTCTGTAAAGAATGGCAAAAATCCAAGCCAAAACGGCCATCTCCGCAGCGACGAGAAAGTGAAGCGGCCCCATCGGCATCCCGCCGATGTAAGCGGAAATGAAATGGCCGAACGCTCCCGTAACCGCTCCCGCTCCGCCTCCAAGCAAGGCTCCGGCAAGGAGGGCGGGGAAGGAATCCAAAGCAACGCTGGTCACAACCGCCGGGATTTTAATCATGCCGCCGACAACGGATAAAGCGATAAAAAAAGCCAACGCACTCAATTTTTTTATATTCATCTTTATTCCTGGTCTCCTTTTCTTTTCCCTCCCCTGAACACGGCGCGGCTGCGCACATACTCCACATCTTTCACATTCAAACGGAAATTGATGACTCTTGCCAATGCAAAAAAGTAATCGGAAAGGCGGTTCAAATATTGCAAGCAGACCCCGGGAACATCCGGATCCGCTTTCATCAATTTCACCACTTGCCGCTCCGCTCTTCTCGCCACCGTCCGGCAAATATGGGCGGAAGCGGAAGCGGGCGCGCCGCCGGGCAGGATAAATTTTTGCAAAGCAGGCGTTTCCCCTGACATGGCATCGATTCTTTCTTCCAAATATCCGACTGCGTCCTCCGCCAACTTGGACTCCCTGGCCTTGGAAACATTGGCCAAATCGGCGCCCATATCAAAAAGTTCATGCTGGATTTTTTCCAAATCGGCCAATACATCGGCAAATTTTTCCCCATCCAGCTCTGAAACAAGCTTTCCGACAAAACTGTTTAATTCATCAACCGTGCCGTAAGCTTCGACACGAACATCGTCCTTATCGACTCTTCCGCCGATAATGCTCGTCTTCCCTTTGTCGCCTGTCCGCGTGTAAATTCTCATTTTCCCATTCCCCCTTGATTGTTTGACTGATTCCATACCAAATGACATCAATCCGCCGGCACATTCCGGCTAGATCTTGATACACCCATCCCGTTAAATCCCGCCAGTTGCGGAGCTCCCTTTCAACGGGAACGATCCCTTTCAAAATATCCGTCCCGATGACGACGACTGTGCGTCTGTTGTCCTCTTGTTCCCAAGCGCGCCACCGGCCAAACAATCCGCGGAAAAAAGAACGGGTTTCATCCGCGCCCTTCTCCGCCAATATTTCTTTCACCCACGCTTCCAATCCTTCAAAAACTACGGCAAAGCGGCGGCATTCTTCCGGACGGAACCTGTCCAAAGAATCCCCTTCATAAGCGGAAATCCAAAGAGCGCCGGGATACCGCTCCCTCACCCAGGCTCTCTTTCCGTTAAAGGCGCCTCCCGTAACAAAATGCATCGTTCCTTCCCCCTCAATTGCCGGATGTGAAAAACAAGTTCATAACCGCTCCCGTGATCCAAGTTCCAGTCCCAAAAATCCTTTTCCACGGGGCCGTACCGGCTCAACAGGCAGCGAATCACCCCGCCGTGCGTGACCACAAAAGGACGCCTTTTATGTTGGCTGACAACCCGTTCCACCAGCTCGTCCCACGCTTTTTCCACCCGCCGGGCAAAATCGGCGAACGATTCCCCGCCGGGAGGCTTTCGCCGCTTCAAATCGGCAAGCCACAAGCGGTACTCACGAACATCCTTCAATTCCTCATAAGTCTTTCCTTCGAATGCGCCAAAATTCATCTCCCGCCAGTCCCGGGACAGGTCGGGGCGGACATCGGGAAACAGCAGCTTCATCGTCTCCACTGCGCGGCCGAGGTCGCTCGAGAGAAAATAATCATAACGGTCCTTCCGCAACCGGTACCGCAGCACAGCGTCCCTGCCTTCCGGGGTCAACGGGGAATCGCTCCAGCCCAAATATACCTTTTTCCGGTTTTCCTCGGTTAAAGCATGGCGGAATAATGTAACAACCACAACGTCATCCATAACACAACCTCAGTCCCTTCCACGGAAGCGCCGAGGACGTCGCCGGTAATGCCCCCAAACCAGGCGACGGCTCCCCTGCGGATGAAAACATAACTCAATGCGGCCGCACCGGCGAGGATCAACACCGGCCAAAGCGATGCCGGCTCCGCCATGAAACAGATCGCCGCCAAAACAGCGAAATAGACCGGATATAGCCAAAGGGAACGGACACCGCCTGCTTCCCGGAACAAAACGGCCAAACCGCTTTGTTTGGCGGCCCGAATGGTGAAAAGAGCGGCCCCCATGACGCACCTGCTCAAAAACGGAATCCAGATGACAAGAATGTACGCAACAGGATTTAACATCAACACCACTTCATAAATAAACAAGAAGCGGGCGGACAGCAAAACGATCACCGACAGCACCCCGAAGGCGCCGGTCCGCGAATCGCTCATAATTTCCAAACGCCGCTCATGGTCCCGGTACGAAAAAAAGGCGTCGCTGGCGTCCATCCAGCCGTCCAAATGGAGCCCGCCGGTCGCCGCAATCATCGCCAGCCACAAGAAAAAAGCAACGGCCAGCGGCGAAAGGGGAGTCCATTCAACAAGGGCATACAAAAGAACGGCGTAAAATCCCCCCAGCAACAACCCGAGAACGGGAAACGTCCCGGCGGCATTCCGCAAATGTTCCCGGTCCATCGGAATCTCCATATGAATCGGCAGCGCCGTAAAAAATTGCAAATTGATGATAAACCCTTTAATCACTTTCATGTTTCCGCTCTCCCGTCCATCCAAGCGCGGGCGGTGCAATCCCCGCCCCGGCGGCCCTGTTTCCTTTCATCAACAGCGGCACCCCGGCCTCCACCAAATACGCTTCATCAGCGATGCGGACCATTTTTTGGTGAATCTTGCCCAACAGTTTCCGGTACACAAACAGCAATTCGTCATCCGAATAAGGTTCAAACAACACTTCATTGCTGACGGCAATAAGCAGCCGGCCCTTTTCCCTGATCGCTTCCACCCCGGATACAACCCGGCCGTAAATCCCCTCCACGAGAGGTTCGTCCAATCTCCCGCCCATAAAAAACAGCTCATTGTTAACAAGCGTCGTAATACAATCGAGAAGAATGATATCCTTTTTTGTGAAAAAAGAAGCCAGTGCGCCGATATTCTCCGGCTGTTCCCACGTCCTCCACCGGATGCCGCTTTTTTGGCGGTCTTCCCGGTGCCTCCTAATCCTGATTTTCATCTCTTCATCAAAAGAAACGCCCGTGGCGATATAATGAAGATCCCCGCCGGTCCCGGCCGCCGTTTCAACGGCCAACCGCTCGGCAAAACTGCTTTTTCCGCTGCGCACACCGCCCGTGATGAAAATCAATGACGGGCTTTCCATTGCGCCAAAACCTCCATCAACCGCTCATTGGCCGCTCCGCTTTTTACGGCAAAACGGAGCCAGCGCCCTTCCAAACCGGGAAAATTAAACGTATGCCTGGGCACAATCCCTTTTTTCAGCAAAAATTCGAAAAGAGGATATTGGTCTTCAAATGCGGGATCCCGCAGCAAATAAAAATTCACTTTGGAAGGGGTATGCTCGAACCCTTCCGCGGCAAAAAAGGCAAACAGTTTTTCCCGCTCTTTGCTTATGTAAGCGGCGGTGGAGCGGACGAATTCTTTTTCTTCCAGACACACTTCCCCGGCGCGGGCCGCGGCCGCATTGACGCTCCAGGGAGGCTGATGCTTTTCCAATTCCCGGATGACGGCGGGGGCAGCGAGACAATAGCCGAGACGAAGGCCGGGAATGGCATACATCTTCGTCATGGATCGGATGATGATGAGATTTTCATGTTCATGCAGAAGCGGAGCAATCGGACGGTAATCTTCCACAAAATCATAAAAAGCTTCATCGATGATCAGGAGGGTGCCGTTTTCCCGGCAGCGTTCAACAAAAGAAGCGATAAATTCCCTCCGATATACAACGCCTGTCGGATTATTGGGATTGCACAGAAAGACGGCGTCCGCTTCCTTCAGGGCGGCGTAAAGTTCGCCCTCATGCGGCTGCCAGGACGGAGGCCGGACCTGGTAATAGAGAACGCGGCATCCGTTCAGGCGGCACGCCCGTTCATACTCGGAAAAAGCCGGCTCGATGATGAAGACCGTTTTTTCCGCCAGCCATCTCCCGATTAAAGCAATCAGTTCCGCCCCGCCGTTTCCAATGAGGACGGAATCGGAAGGCAATCCTTCCATCCCGGAGATTTTTTCCCGCAAAAAAGATGAATGCGGGTCGGGATAATCCATAATCCCGGCAAAAAATTCGTTCCATTTCTCTTTCAAACGCCGGGGCGGGCCGAGCGGATTAATGTTGGCGCTGAAGTCGAGCCATTCCTCGGGGACGGGAATGCCCGCCGTCCGGTAAAGATATTGCGGGTTAGAGCCATGCGCCGGCCATTTCAACAGCGATCCCTCCTATCCACAAGATTAATAGAAACAATACGGTTGTCCGCACAAGAATGCCGTTGGCCAGAAGAATATGCCGTTTTTCCAGCGGCATGAGCGGTTCGCCCATCACGGCCCGTTTGGACATTTTTCCTTGATAATAATTGATTCCGCCAAGACGGACGCCGAGAACGGCGGCAACGGCCGCTTCAAGCCAGCCGCTGTTCGGGCTCGGATGTTTTTTCGCGTCGCGGAACCATATCCGCCACGCTTCCTTGTGGGACATCTTACGCGGCTTGTTGCCGAGCAAAATCAGCATCCCCGTCAGCCGGCTCGGAAGCCAATTCAAGAAATCGTCCAATCTGGCCGATGCCCAGCCGAACTCCCGGAATCTTTCATTTTGATAACCGACCATCGAATCACACGTATTCACCGCCCGGTAAAGAAGGGCGAGCGGGGCGCCGCCGACAAATCCCCAAAAGAGGGGAGCAGTCACTCCGTCGCTGATATTTTCCGCCACGGTTTCCACCGTGCCCCTGACAATTTCCCCTTCATCAAGATGTTCCGTGTCGCGGCCGACAATCATGGAAAGGCGCGACCGCGCTTCCGGCAAGTTGCCCTCGGAAAGCGGCCGGTAAACATCAAGGGCGGCCTCCTGCAAATTCCGCGGGGCAATGGCCGTAAAAATGATGACGCCTTCCGCAACAACTGCCAAAGCCGGATGAAGCAAGCGGCACAAGGCCGTGATGCCCCATGCGGCGGCAAACACCATGCCCGCGACGGCGGCAAGCATTGCCGCCCCTTTGAACTTGCGTATGCCGCCGCGATTCAGGCGCTTTTCCATGGCGGCAATGCCCTTTCCGATCCATCTGACGGGATGGGGCCAATGGGGCGGATCGCCTAGCAAACGGTCCAAAAAGTATGCCAGCGTTAGGGCGAGAACATGTTCTAGCAACATTTTTCTTTCCTTTTCTTTGTTTTTCCAATCGCTTCGACCGTGCATTCAAAAACCGCTTTGCTGATTAGTTTCCCGAGAGGAGTGATCGTTCCGGCAAATTCAAGCATTTTCCCTTGCTGGGTAGCGGCCACCAAAATGCTGTCCGTCGACGTTCCCGTTGCACCGGTGCCTGTCACCGCGTCCCGCACGCCGTGAAACTCCAAAGCTTTGACCTTTGCTTCCGTTGCCGTCATCAACGCTTGAATGAAAGCTTCTTCCGTCATTTCACCGTTGACGAAGATCCATGTGTTAATCGTTCCCGGAGCGAAGGCATATTCATGCATACCGCTCTGCGAAGCGTCGACCGCATTTCCGACTCCCGCCGTCACAACGGCCAGGACGGAAAAACCGTCGCCGGACACCATTTTATAGGAAACATCCTCCAGAAAGACCGCCGTCATCATTCCCACTGTATCAAGCGGATCAAAGCCGTGCTTTTTCAAATATTGCACCATCTCGGCGCGGTGGTCGTCACAATGGTAGTTTTTATCAACATGCCTGTTCACGAAAATCCGGTGCCAGCCCATTCCCGAACCGACCACACCCGATGACATCGTCCGCAGCGGAACGGGGGAACGGAGCACGACGTGTTCCTTTTTGATGTCCAAAAGGGACGGTTCAATTACGGCTCGCATTTTTTTGTCCTTGGCCCCCCATTTTGGCAGAAGAACCATTTGCGGAACGGGGACTTTCGGATGGGGATGTTTTTCAATCTCCGTCCGGTACACTTCCCTGATTCTTGTCTCTTTCAAAACTTCATTGGGGCGGTTATGGACGTTGATCGTTCCTTTTTCAAGGAGCAGCAGCCGATCACAATAAAGACCGGCCAAATTGAGGTCGTGAAAAATGGAAATGACCGTCAACTCCCGTTCCTTCGTCCATGCTTTCAGCATATCAAGCAATTCTTTTTGATAAGAAAGATCCAGATGGTTCGTCGGTTCATCCAGAAGGAGGATTTTCGGTTCCTGCGCCAACGCCTGGGCCAGAAACACCCTCTGCCGTTCCCCGCCGGAAAGGGTTTGAATATCCTTGTCGGAAAAAGCGGCCACCCCCGTCTGTTTCATCGCCGCTTGGACGAGGTTTTCATCTTCCTGCGTCCATGCGTGAAACAAACCTTTTTGATGGGCATAACGGCCCAATGACACGGTCTCTTTCACCGTGTAGGAAAACGAATTGGCCGCATGCTGGGGAAGAACGGCAACGATTCTCGCCAGCTCCTTCGCCGAATAATCGGAAATGGGCCGCCCGTTAATCACGATTTCTCCTTCGTCAAACGGCAAAATGCCGCTGAGCATTTTTAACAACGTCGTTTTTCCGCTTCCGTTCGGCCCCAAAATGCCGAAGAATTCCCCTTTTTCCACTTCAAAAGAAACATCGCGGATGATCGGCTTTCCGCCGTATCCCCCTTTGAGATTGTGCACCTTAAGCATTTTTATCCTCTTCTTTCTGCGCGCGTCTTCACTAATATGGCCGCAAACACCGGGGCGCCGATAAGGGCCGTAATGACTCCGATGGGAAGCTCTTGCGGCGAGATGACCATTCTTGCCGTCAAATCGGCAATGATCAAAAATCCGCTTCCAACCAAGGCGGAGAGGGGAAGCAAATGCATATGATCAGGCCCCCAGAGCCGCCGGGTCAAGTGGGGAATGACCAAACCGACAAAACCGATCGTTCCCGACACCGCCACGGCTGCTCCCGTTAAAATGGAACCGGCCGTAAGCACCATCAATTTTCTCCTCTGTACATCCACTCCCAGATAGCGGGCCTGTTCCTCGCCGAAAGACATGGCGTTCAGTTCTTTTCCGTTCATCATTAACAGAATGGAACCGAGGAGAAAAAACGGCAAAATGATTTTCACGTACGACCAGCCCCGCATGGAAACGCTCCCGAGAAGCCAGTTGACAATTTGCCGCAACTCGTCTCCGGTTAAGGCAATCATCAAAGAAATAAGGGCGCCGAGAAATGAACTGAAAATGATTCCCGTCAAAATAATCGTTTCCACTTTCATTGCCCGGTCCACTTTGCGGGCAAAAGCCAGCACAAAAAAGATCGTCAAAAATGAAAACAGAATACTCAATACCGGCAGGGTGAACGCTCCAATGAGGGGCAGCGATATATGCAAGAAAATCGTCAACACCGCCCCGACCGATGCGCCGGAAGAAACCCCCAGCGTGTACGGGTCCGCCAACGGATTGCGGAGCAGCCCTTGGAACGCCGCCCCCGCTATGGCCAGGGAAGCGCCGACAAGCCCGGCCAATACCACCCTCGGCAGACGGATATTCAATACGATGTTGGCATGCATCGGGTCCACCCCGTCCGTACTGATGAACGGAAACATTTCCGCCCCGATGATTTTGAGAATGCTTGGTACGGGAACGGAAACGGTGCCGATGGAGATGCCGAGCAGCAATGCGCCGACAAGAAATGCCGCCGCCAAAGTGTAGGCTGAAAACCGGTTATTCGCTAAAAACTTCCGGATAAACGAGTTTGGCAACTTCCTCTACCCCTTCAACAAGTCTCGGCCCCGGGCGGGTTACCAAGTCATTATGGACATCATACACTTGGTTCTCCTTCACCGCTGTAACATCTTGCCAGCCCGGTCTGGATGTCACCATTTTTACGGGGTCATCTTCAAAGAAAGAACCATAGGTAGTGAGAATCACATCCGGGTTTCTCTCAATGTAGGACTCTTGATCAATTTTGAACCAGCCTTCTTCGGTAATTAAATTTTCGGCATTAATAATGGAAAGCATTTCATCCATGAATGTGTTTTTACCGGCTACATACGGTTCGGGATCTATTTCAAAAATGACAGATTTTTTCTCTTCGATCTGGGCTGTTTTCTCTTTCACCTTTGCAATTCTGCTTTTCATGTCATGAATGACTTCTTCGGCCTTGTCTTGTGCACCGGTTATCTTTCCGAGCAAGGCAATGTTGTCATAAACTTGTTCCAGACTGGCCGCTTCCTCGACGAGGACTACCGTGAGGCCGGCATCTTTCAGCTGCTGCAGCCCTTCCGGAGTTGAAGCGGCTTGTGACGCGATTCCCAGAACGAGATCCGGATTCAGGGAAATCACTTTTTCCACGTTAAAATTCATGTCGCCAATTGATTCGATTTCCAGCACTTCTTCAGGGTAATTGTCCCATTCGCTTCTGCCGACCACTTTTTCACCCAAACCAATGGCAAAAACGATTTCCGTTGTATTCGGAACAAGGGAGACAATTCTTTGCGGCTCTTTTTCAATCGTAATTTCCGCGCCGGTGGCATCAGTCACCGTCAGCGGAAAAGCGCCGCCCGTTTGCTGTTCTGTGCCTTGTTCCCCGCCTTTCTTTTCGTCGGCGGCATTATTGCTTCCGCAGCCCGCCAGCATCCCCGCTGTGAGTAACAATACGATGAACGCAAACAATAATTTCTGTACTTTCTTCATTTCCTCGTCCTCCTCCAAGTTGTCTTTGTTCCGCAATACTTGCACCGGAACAAGCATTCGGCTTTTAGAAATAAAAAAACATCTCCTTTTCGAATACGAATGCGGAGATGTTGGCTAAACGCTTACAATGATATGTCTGGATAACAGCATTTTTTCCAACCACCTCCCTATCCTCGTAGGTTTCCGGTGTTTGAGAACAGGCTGGTCTCCTGGCTTATGGTCATCGCTTGCTGAGCCTTCCCATACACGATGTGTACAGTGGCGTATTTCAGCTCGCTACCATTTCACAGTGGCGGGACCGCGTTGGATTTTCACCAACTTCCCATTTAAGTCGGCATGCGACACCTGTTCCTTGCTGCATAAGTGAATTTCTTGCCGGTTTTCCCGGGAACTGTTATCCGGGAAAAGCTTTTTTGCCCCGAAATTCACTTGCCTTTATTCAATTTTCCTTTACATAAATTATACAATAAATGTATCGTTTGACCAGACAAAATTTTCAAAGAGACTTCAAATTTCTACATTTATTAACAATTCCTTTCAATTTTTTCAACAAATGAAGAATAAAGATTAAACAACAACCGGAATGGCCCGGCCCATTTCAATGCCCTCAAGGGAAACCCGGCACGTCCGGGCCAAAAGCCGCACCCCTGCTTGCTCCGCTTCCCGCAAAGCTTCGGCAAATGCCGCATCAATATGGGCCGCCGGGGAGACCGATTCGATGTCTTCCCGTTGGGCCACAAAGAATATGGCCGTCTCATAGCGGGAGTCTTTCGCATATTTTGTCAATTCCCTCACATGCTTCGTTCCTCTTGCCGTCACCGCATCGGGGAACAACCCCCGCCCGGAATAAGCCAAAGTGACGCTTTTCACTTCGAGAAGAAGCTGCCTTCCTTCCCCATTTTCCAGCAAAAAATCCCAGCGGGACCCGCCGAGCTTAAACTCCGCCTGTTTATAAGACCATCCGGAAAACTCTTCAAGGACACCTGCCTGCAATGCTTTTTCAACCAACTTATTCGGATAAGACGTATTAATCGACACGAGTCCGTTTTTTTCCTCATTTTCGCACAATACGGCGCTCCACTTTGTTTTCCGGTTCGGATTGCCGCTTTCCAAAAGCCAGACAGCGGCGCCCGGCACCAAAAGTTCTGTCAGCCGGCCGGAATCGGCAAGATGGGCCGCCACTTCTTCCCCCGTATCCGGAAGCCGGCAATGAATCACAAATCGGTTGGGACGCTCCAAAAACTCCGCCTTTGTCAATGTCTTTGGAAAATCAATTTTCACAGCCATTCAAGTCCTCCTGCTCCTTTGTTCCAAACTGGCTCACGCCCAAAAAGGCGCTTTTGCGGGACATGGCGCTTGTCCCGGAAAGAGAAATGTGCCGACCGGCAAAGCCGGCGAACACCTTCTCTGAAATTTCCGAATATCCATGGGACAAATTCCCGGTCCGCCACCCGAGTGAGCCGATTTATTTGTTCAAAGATGTTATTTTTTTCACAATCGTTTATAGTATATATGGAGTATATGATATGAAAATAAATCCGCCTCTAAACCGGCCGGGCAAGGACCATTTCCCCGAAAAATAAAAAGCAAGGCACAATGGATGCCATGCTTAATTCACAAACATCTTCCATTCTTTAAGACGTTTGTCAAACACCAGTTTGACATCAAATCTCGATTTCACCACTTTGCGATATTCATCAATCATATCGTCCATATATTCAAAGTGGCCGATGATCCATAACGGGATTTCGAGCGTGTTCCTTGTCTTTTTCATGTCCCGGATGGAAAACAAAAGACCTTCCTTCATCAATTGTTTTAAATTCAACAACACATCAATATTAATGCCTGGCAGCAGCGGTTGTTTTCTCTTCATGCCCAAGATTCCTTTATCGGTCTTTTTTTCGCCCGCTTTGAGGGCAATGACATCGCCAACCATCCGGTAAAAATCCCTCATGTTCCGGTAATAGACCTTGTTCCACCAGCCGTCATCCCTGGACAAATACACGAAACGGTTCCCCAGCCGGTTGTAAAACGGCGACCGCAAATGGGTTTTCATATGGCCCAAATAGAGGATCTCCGCCAATTCCTGACCGGATAATTCATTGAGCGCCTGTACTTCCTCAAAATCAATCCAGCTGAACTCGCCGTACTTGTATTTCTCGCTTTTAATCAAACGGTAAATTCTTTTTGCCGGTATGTATTCCAGCTGGGTGTGAAGATTGAATTCGCTCTCATCAAAAGACGGAGCCAAGATCAAAAGATTGTTCATCACATGATGGAGAGCATGCACGAACTCGGGAAATTCAATGCCGAATGATAAAACATACTGTTTGCTTTCATTTAAATAGACGTAAACGAGATCATTTATCTTGCCCTTATATCTTTTCAAGAAGACACCCTCCGCACATCATGATTATTTATAAGCAGACCCTTCGGCACGGATACGATGATGTTCCAAGTATATGTATTTTATCTCACTTGTGAAAAAAAGTACCGGCGAGAAGTCTTGTCCGTTTTCACACAGGGGCAATGACGCAAGAATCGTTCCGGGCGGCATTGGCAAAATGTGTTCCCAAATGGGCAGAACAGAAAGGAAATGGTATTTTTTCGGGGCGGTTTTACAAAAAATGAGTACTTATATTTATTTTAGCAAAAATTATAAAGAATATCTTCTTTCCATTATGATAAATCCGCGAAATACTGAAATTTTGGTGAAAAAACTCCAACTTTATAATTTTTTTCAATGATAACGTATCCTTCGGACGCATTTTTTCTTATAATAATCATGGTTCATAAAACTTTTCCGGTGAAAGGAGCGTGTATGCCGATGATTAAAGATATGACTCAAGATCAAATTACCTTGTATATCATCAAAGCTTTAAAAGAAAACAAACGCAAAGAATTTGATGCCATCCAGGATGAACTCCACCCTTATGACAATGCACGCATATACGAAACCCTCCCGGAAAAGCACCGAACCCGTTTTTTGCAATTTTTGAAAATTGATGCCATTGCCGATCTCCTTCAAGAATTGGAAAAGGAAGAACAAATCGACGTTCTGAACCGTCTCGGAATCGAAAAGTCGGGCGAAGTCCTCGATGAAATGGATAATGACGACCTGGCCCTCCTTCTTGAAGAGCTGTCTCCGGAGAAAATCACTTCTTTGCTGTCGGAAATGAAGAAAGAAGAATCGACAGCCGTTCAAAATATCATGAAATACCCTCCGGAAACAGCGGGACGTTTGATGAATAACCGCTTCGTCTGGATTCGTGACTATTACACAGTCCGGGAAGCTGTCGATAAATTAAAATCATTTGCCGATTTCGCAGAAACGCTCAGTTATTTGTATGTAATCGATCAAAACCGGAAACTGGTGGGCGTTGTTTCTTACCGGGATTTGCTTCTGGCGGAACCGGACGATATCATCCGCAACATCATGTATGAGCGGGTCATCTCCGTATCGGAATATACCGACCAGGAAGAAGTGGCCCGTCTCATTGAACGGTATGACTTTCTCGCCATTCCGGTTGTGAATGATGAAAATGTTTTAGTCGGAATTGTCACCGTTGACGATATTATCGACGTCTTTATCCAAGAAGCGCATGAAGACATCGGAAAATTGTCCGCCGCCGGAAAAACGGTCGATTTTGAAACAAAACCTTTTACGGCCGCATACCGGCGCTTGCCGTGGCTGATTCTTCTTCTGTTCATCGGAATTATTTCCGGAAGCATTATCAGCATTTTCGAATCTGCATTGCAAGCAGTAGTGGCCGTTGCCTTCTTTATCCCCATGATCAGCGGGATGACCGGTAACATCGGCACCCAATCCCTCGCTGTTGTCGTCAGGGGGCTCTCTACCGAAGAAGTGAACAAAAAGGTGATCACCCGGTTAATTTTCAGGGAAACGATTGTCGGCATTCTCATCGGTCTTGTGTGCGGATTGTTAATCAGCCTTATCGCCTACGTCTGGCAAGGCAGCGTAATCTTGGGATTGGTCGTCGGTTTGTCCTTATTTTTGACATTAATCATCGGAGCTTTGTCAGGCACGGTCATTCCCGTTGTCTTATACCGCCTGAATATTGACCCGGCAATTGCGTCAGGACCGCTCATTACCACGTTGAACGACATTTTCTCACTGACCATATATTTCAGTCTGGCCACGATTTTTATCAATCATTTTTTGTGACTTTCTTATAAAAATTTCCCCAGGGGCCGGCCGCAAGCAAGGAAAGGCCGGCCGGCGGGGATGGGCAAAGCTTTGCGCGGGAGGTTTTCCTGCGCTTCTCTGTCTTAAACCCTATTTTTTATCGACAGCGTAAATAGGGACAATTGGATTTTATTAATAATTGTAAGAGACATTTTTATTTGATACGATCAATTTTGACATGAACAGAAACCGGGTGTTGCAAAATGGACAAATCATCAAAAACCATATTGGAAAGATTTGATTGGACGCTGGCTTTTATCTTGCTCCTTTTTTTTGTCATAAGCCTTTTGGCCATTCACAGCGCCCAAGGTGAGGGGAATAACTATCTCATCAGGCAAATCGCTTATTATATTGTCGGTATTTTCATTGTGGCCGCGTGCATGTTTTTCGACAGTTTTCAATACCGCAAACTTAGCTGGATTTTATACGGGTTTGGCATTTTGCTGCTCGTGCTTCTTATCATCGCTCCGGAATCTATTGCGAAACCGGTAAACGGACAAAAGAACTGGTTTCAAATTCCATACATCGGTTCGATACAGCCTTCCGAATTTATGAAAATCTTTTTAATTTTGGCCTTGAGCAAACTGATCGTCACCCATCAGGAAAAAGACTTGCCGAAAACAACACAAACAGACTTGCAGTTATTCTTTAAGCTCGGCATCACATCGTTTGTTCCGTTTGTCCTGATCGGGCAAGAGGACTTGGGGACAGCATTGGTCATTTTCGCTATTTTCGTCGGAATGGTTCTTGTCTCCGGCATCTCATGGAAAATTATTGGTTCTTTTTTCGCCATCATTGCGGCAGGGATTGCCGGGGTCTTGTACATGGTTATTTATGCACCGAACTTTTTGCAAGAAAAATTGAAAATACCGCCCTACCAATTTGACAGGATTTATTCATGGCTTGACCCGGAAGCATTCCAGGCCACCTCCGGGTACAACTTGTACAAATCACTTCAAGCCATCGGCTCCGGCCTTTTGACGGGGAAAGGGTTTGGCGAACGGGCCGTCTACATTCCCGAAGCCCATACCGACTTTATTTTCAGCGTCATTGGCGAAGAATACGGCTTTATCGGAGCCAGCATTGTCATCGGGCTGTATTTCATCTTGATCTACCATTTAACAAAGATTGCGTTGGAAACGATTGATCCTTTTAATACGTATGTCATCGCCGGCATTATTACCATGATCAGTTTTCACGTGTTCCAAAATATCGGCATGACAATTCAAGTGCTGCCCATTGCGGGGATTCCGCTGCCGTTTATCAGTTACGGGGGAAGTTCCTTAATGGGAAATATGCTCGCCATGGGGATCGTGTTCAGCATAAAATACCACCATAAAACCTATATGTTCAGTTCCGATTCCAAAAAATAAAATCCGGACCGCGATTTGGCGGTCCGGATTTATTTTTGCTTCCTATTAAAGAAGCCTTTAAACCTTAAGCGTCCGGTTTGCACGAAACATGGAGAATCAGATAAACTCCCGGCTGATATGAAGTGTTGTTCCGGTTCCTTATTATTTTTTATGAAAATTCAAATAATTATAATTAATATTAAATTAGAATTATTATTTGATAAAATTTTTTATTATTAAATATTGATTTTTATGAAATACCTGGTATAATATAATTAAAGAAACGAAGGAGGAATTCAATGATGGATCTGAAACAAGCGTTGAACGTACAAGTGGCAAACTGGAGCGTACTTTATACAAAACTTCACAATTATCATTGGTATGTGAAAGGATCACAATTCTTCACCCTTCACGAAAAATTTGAGGAACTTTATGATGAAGCTGCAGAAGTTGTTGATGAAATTGCGGAACGCCTGTTGGCCATCGGCGGAAAACCGGTTGCATCTTTAAAAGAATATCTGGAAACGACCACACTGCAAGAAGCCGGAAATGAAACGACAGCGAAAGAAATGGTGGCCGCACTCATTGCCGATTACAAAAAGATCAAAGATGAACTCGTTGAATTGGCCGAAGCAGCTGATGAACAAAATGATTTCGTCACCAATGACCTTGCCATCGGTTTAATAGAAAAAATTGACACCCATGTTTGGATGTTGTCCGCTTACTTAGAAGATTAACTTGGCATCGTTTAAAAACTCAACAAGATATATCACAAAACACAGAGGTCGCTCTCTGCAAAGGCGTATTCCCCTGCCTTTGCTTAAGAGGCGTCCTCTGTTATTTTACCATAATCATCATAAAAGTACAAAAATTACCCATTTATGCGGCTTCTCTCAACGAAAACGATACACATTCATCCCCAACCTCCCACCCCAAAAAAGTCAGCATGCACGCGGCAAAAGCCGGAACAGATTCTTTCCGCTCCGATGCCGCAGCGGGCCTGTCAACGAAAAAACATGAACATAATTGTGCCGGATAGGGAAAATTATAACGGATGGGAACTTTACAAATTTGGTAATTTAAAAGCAATTAAAGAGATAAAAATTCTAAATTTTGTTATTATTAATATAAGAGAATGATTTTAATCAGGAGGAGACGTTGCCATGTATGATGTAATTATTGTCGGAGTCGGTCCGGCGGGAGGAAGCGCTGGTCTTTTTACAGCAAAGGCAGGCAAGAAAACGCTCGTCATTGATAACGGCAAAAGCATCACAAAACGGGCGTGGATGGAAAACCACTATGGAGTGGCGGAGATTTCCGGTCCTGACATGGTTGAACTGGGCAAAGAGCAAATAAAAAAATTTGGCGGGGAAATTTTAGAAGCGGAAGCAACCAATATGAAGAAAGCCGATGACGGTATCATTGTGGAAACGGACCAAGGCGAATATAAAGCCAAGCATGTCATTTTGGCCACAGGAATGAACACCTCCCTCGGCGAAAAAGCGGGAGTTAAAACAAAACCCGGCACCGAACCGAGAGTGAAGACGATTTACGATGTCGATGCCGACGGAAAAACGAATATCGAAGGCGTCTGGGCAGCCGGAACTTGCGCGGGGGTCAGCATGCATACGATCATTACCGCCGGCGACGGCGCCAAAGTAGCAATCAACATCATTAGTGAATTGAACGGTGAACGTTACGTGGACCATGATGTATTGAAATCATAACCAAAAAAGCTTGAAGGCACATGGTGTCTTCAAGCTCTTTTCTTTTTAACAGCCGCCGGGTGCGCCCGTTAAAACCAAGCCCTGATAATACTCGTCGTATTCAAGGGTGACCCCCGCCAGCCAAGGGGCGATGTCCGGGTCCATGGCCACGCGGATGCCGTTAATCACTTCCACTTTATCTCCTTCACGCGGCTCATCCAGAGCCACTCCGATTTGCGGACCTCCTCAGCCAAAGCCGCCAAAATAGGCCCTTATTCCATTGGCATTCTTTTCTTTAAAAATTTTTAACAAGAAATCGCGGGCTTTATCAGTAATTTGCACGTCCATTCAACTCCTCATGACCTGATTTATGATACCCTGTACCGTATTGTAACACATATGGGGATATGGATCACAATTATTTGCTTAAAATGTTGGGCAATTCCTATGCGGAAAGCTCCGTTGATTCTTATGTTTCCTCCCTCTCTTTAAAGAAAAAACGGCAAAAAATGCCGTTTTTCCCATGCGCCTCATTACGTCCGTTTTTCACTTTATGATATAATAAAGACGTTAGATTTTGAAAAGTGTGTCTATTCTTTTTATCAGAAAATTATTTTAAAAATAAAAATCATGACCATTTAAGCAGGTGTAATCGGACATATGGATATTAAACATCTACAATATTTTATCGAAGTCGCCAAGACGAACAGTTTTTCCAAAGCCGCGGAAAACTTGTACATTACGCAGCCGACGATCAGCAAAATGATAAAAAACTTGGAATCAGAACTCGGCGTTCCCCTCTTTGACCGTTCGCACAAAAAGCTCGTGTTGACAGATGCGGGAGAGGTTCTGTTGGAACAAGCCTTGTTAATTGATAAAGCGTTCAATAATATGTATACGGCGCTGCAAGATTTGGTCGAATTAAAAACCGGCCATATACGCATCGGCCTGCCTCCCATTTTTAACACCAAACTGTTTCCGAAATGGATCGCCCTTTTTCACAAAAAATATCCGGACATTACGTTTCAACTTGTCGAAGACGGTTCAAAAAAAATTGAGGAGGCGGTCGAAACCGGGCAACTCGACATCGGAATTGTGGTTTTGCCCACCGATAACAAACTTTTCCATTCTCTTCCTTTTTTGAAGGAAGATTTAAAGCTCGTCATCCACCATTCTCATCCTCTGGCAGCCAGGGAAGAAATCCAACTGTCGGAGCTGCGCAATGAACCTTTCATTCTTTTTAACAAAGATTTCGTCCTCAATGACCGGATTATCTCCGCCTGCATCGGTGTCGGCTTTGAACCGCACGTGATTTCGGAAAGTTCCCAATGGCCGTTTATCGAGGAAATGGTGGCGGAAAAGCTGGGCGTATCCTTGCTTCCGGAAAGCATTTGCAAACAGTTGGGCAACGAAGTGAAAACTATAAAAATTGTCAATCCATCTATTCATTGGCATTTAGCCATCATTTGGGCCAAAAATCATTACTTGTCCTATGCCGCCAGAGAATGGCTTCGTTTTGCCAAAAAAATGCTTCAGCAGGAAACTGAAATGCAGCCGTTGCATCATGCTTCCTTATAGGGCAAAAACCGTTCCGGCCTGTTTGCTTGGCCTTAATGTATTGATAATAGCTATTTCAGACATGAAAAATAACTATTTTACTTATACATCAAGTACTTTTACACTATAAGTAGCACCTCGTCTATAAATCATCATGTTTCCGTTCACTGTCAAAAAATGACTTTATGAGCCCAATTGTTCAAATATTGCGATTACTCATCATCTCGATGGCTGCTGCCAATCACCCCCTGGTGCAGCCATTTTCTGACTCAAGTTGGAAACAGGAAACTGTTTAAATAAAGGGGAAAATTTAGGAGGAATTTAATCAAGGATGATTATTAATTTTTGCAGTATTCACGAGTTGAAAGCCGCCAAGGATTCTTTGGACCAACTGAAAAGAAATTATCCAAAGCTTTACGCGAAGTTTCTGCACATGATTCATCTGACAAGGGCTCTTCAATTTAAGTACCAGTATATGGGCAGCTTGTTTATGGACGAAGACGCACACGAGTATGCGCCCGTATACGTCCCGGAATCCGTCTTAAATCTGTATCATTCCGAACTGCAAAAATTAAAAGACGATCCGAATGCCGAAGAATTAAAGAGGATTTTTGCCAACTTCACCAATCATGAATACGGCAGAATTTGTCTTCTGGCCCTCGGTTCAAAACCCGAATCCCTCGTCGGACCGGTTGTTATCAGATAGATAGCGCTATTCAGCTTTACGATCATAAAAACAGGCACCTGAGAAAACCGCAGGTGCCTTTTTCTTATAACCTCCATCAATCATCATCATCTCGGTCATCGTCGTCATCGTCATCATCATCGTCATCATCATGGTCATCATCGTCGTCATCATGATCATCATCGTC
>CALKIU010000051.1 GCA_937995745.1 uncultured Bacillaceae bacterium
AATAAAAAAATCTGAGACAGGATTGTCTCAGATTTTTTGTTTCTCTTTTTCGGCTAACCCGGTTATCTCAAGAGATAGTTAACATTCGGTGTATAAATGTTCCCGGCATTCCAAATCAAGAATTCTTTAATCCCGTGGTCGTATAATGCTTTAATTTGCGCTTCCACTTGTGCTTTTCCGTACACCTGATAATTTCCCGCTCCCAGCCATGATGCCGTAAAGTCCTGAATCCAAGGTCTTGACACCGGAGGATTATTAAGTTTGGACAAAATTTCTTTTTCAACCTTCATATATTCGGAAACGAGCCGGTAAGGATCCAAATCAGGCTTGGGAATACCGAAATACCCCGGTGACCAGTGGCTCGGATAAATCATCGATGATATTACATCCACATGTTCACATATTTTGGAAAAATTCTGGCCAATTCCCGGTGCTTCGGGAAGCGTGGCTGTGTACCCGAAAATATCGACGGATACATCAACACCGTACGGTTCCAGTTTCTCCTTCGCATAAGCAACAAAATCCGTGACCGCTTTCACCCGTTTTTGAACGTTGTCCATATCCAAATCTTTATAATCGCCATAAGAATATTTTAAGATGGTGTCTCTTTTTTCAAATCCTTCCGGAAACCTCACGTAGTCAAATTGAATCTCTTTGAATCCCAATTTTGCCGCTTCGATGGCAATTCCCACGTTATAGTCCCATACTTCCTTCAAGAATGGATTCACAAAAGCTTCTCCGCGCCGGTTTTTCCAAACTTGATTTCCGTCCAAGAAAGAAAGATCAGGACGTTCTTTGGCAAGAACGGTATCTTTAAAGACAACGATACGCGCGATCGGATAAATTTTCTTTTCTTCCAAAATGGACATCATTTTTTTCGGGTCTTTAATATACGGT
Organism: uncultured Bacillaceae bacterium; assembly: GCA_937995745.1. GTDB lineage: Bacteria > Bacillota > Bacilli > Bacillales > Cytobacillaceae > CALKIU01. The sequence continues at coordinate 898 of CALKIU010000051.1, forward strand.
CTGCCCACTTTATGATAAGGGGAATTTTCATCGGGAACAAAAGTCACATTGCCCCAATCATCTTTAATATCAATGACCATGGCATTTAAATCGGTATTATCGATTAAGTTGACAAGGCTATGAAATTTGGCTCCCCCTGCCGAATGCCCGGTCACATAAATTCCCCTGACGGCATCGGGATACTCGAAATGATAGCCGGAATCAAAGCCGAAACGCTTCGTAAACTCGGGAAGCTCCCTGACCATGGAAACATGTTCCCGCACAGGCTGAAACTTGACCGTATTTTCTTGATTGTTTTCCGCGAACACCGGCTGCGCGGAAAGTAGGACTAAAAATAAAAAAAGCACAAATCCTGTCCAGAAAAGTTTCTTCATCCCTGCAATCTCCCTTTCACCATTTTCCCAATGTCTATCATACTACTTCTCTCCGCCCATTTTAAGCTTAAAAAGAGCAAAAACTATGAAAATTTATTAACGAAAATAAGTTAAATGAATCTCTCATCATGGTCAAACCGAAAAACGGGTTTAAATACAGTTCAATTTTATCATTTAACTTCATTAAAGGACTCTCTCTGTTAAAAAAACAGTCTTAACACTCAAAAAACACGGACATGTTCCAAAAAATCGGGGCACTTTTTAAATGTGGCAGTTTACCTTGCCCGCAGGTTTTTAAACGGCCCCCTTATTGCCAAAATGCCGCTTTTTCTATTGACACTGCGTTCTTTTCACTCTTATATATAGTTTTCACTTTTAAAAAAGGGCGGCAAAAAGTCAGTTTATCTGACTTTTTGTGCAGCCCTGCAGTTTCCTTCGTATTGTTTTTTGTACTGGTGGTATTCCTTTTCCGAACAAAGAACGAAATGATTGGGGGTGATTTCCCGCAATTCAAGTTTTTCATCAGGGTCGTATCCGTGTTTGGACGGGTCATAAATTTCTCTTACCCTTTTCCGTTCATAATCCGGATCCGGCAGAGGAATCGCCGAAAGCAAGGATTTTGTATATGGATGAATGGGACATTGGTACAACTCGTCGCTTGAAGCAAGTTCGACAATTTTCCCATAGTACATGACGGCAATCCTGTCGCTGATGTACTTAACCATGGACAAATCGTGGGCAATGAATAAATAAGTCAGCCCTCTTTCCCTCTGCAATCTTTTCAAAAGATTGACAATTTGCGCTTGGATGGACACATCTAGAGCAGAAATCGGTTCATCGGCGATGATGAATTCCGGTTTTACCGCCAATGCCCTGGCAATGCCGATTCTTTGCCTTTGTCCTCCGGAAAATTCATGGGGATAGCGGTTAGCATGTTCTTTATTGAGACCGACTGTTTCCAAAAGCTCGTATATCCGTTCCATCCTCTCCTTTTTTGACTTTGCCAAACCATGAATGTCGATGCCCTCGGCAATAATATCGGCTACCGTCATGCGCGGATTCAAGGACGCATACGGATCTTGGAATATCATTTGCATCTTGCGGTTTAATTGCTTTTCCTCAGATTTGGATAATTTTCCGGTAATATTTTTCCCGTTAAACAATATTTGGCCGCCCGTCGCTTCATACAAACGGATAATGGTCCTTCCTGTCGTAGATTTTCCGCAACCGGATTCGCCGACAAGACCCAAAGTTTCTCCTTTGTAAATATCAAATGTAACTCCGTCTACCGCCTTCACCATATTCGGTTTCCCCACGTTAAAATACTGCTTTAAATTCTTGATTTCGATTAATTTTTCAGCCATGGGCTCAAGCCTCCTTTACCAATAAAGGCTGTTTAAACGTTCCGGGCAGCGGGCGCAATCTCTTTTTCACCGCTTCCGGCGGTTCTACCTTGGGAGCATGCGGATGCAGCAGCCATGAGCGGACAAAATGAGTCTCCGAAACTTGATAAACGGGAGGCTCCTGTTTAAAATCTATAGCCAATGAATATTGATTTCGCGGGGCAAATGCGTCACCCTTTGGCGGATTGGTCAAATCCGGCGGAGTCCCCGGAATCGCAGGCAATTCTTCATCACCTGTTTTTTCCATATCCGGCATGGAAGCAAGCAGTCCCCACGTATAAGGATGCCGGGGATCATAAAAAATTTCGTCGACTGTCCCTGTTTCGACAATTTTCCCGGCATACATGACCGCCACCCTGTCGGCCACATTGGCCACGACCCCAAGATCATGGGTGATAAAAATAATCGATGTATCAATCTTTTTTTGCAAATCTTTCATCAAATCGAGAATTTGCGCCTGAATCGTCACATCGAGAGCCGTCGTCGGTTCGTCGGCAATCAAAAGTTTCGGGTTGGCGGCAAGGGCAATTGCGATCATTACTCTCTGCCTCATTCCCCCGGAAAATTCGTGCGGGTACTGTGTGACCCTTTTCTCGGGCATGGGAATTCCCACAAGTTTCAACATTTCAACAGCTCTTTTTTGTGCTTCTTTTTTCGGCAGATTCTGGTGTTTAATTAATACTTCAGCAATCTGCTTTCCAATTTTCATCGTCGGGTTCAAAGATGTCATCGGATCTTGAAAGATCATGCTGATTTCTTTTCCCCGGATCGATTCCATTTCTTTTTCCGTCAACGGCACAATATCCCGGCCTTCGAAAAGAATTTGTCCTCCGGTTATTTTCCCTGGAGGCATGGGAATGAGTTTCATCAATGATTGGGCCGTAACACTTTTCCCCGAACCGGATTCTCCGACAATCGCCAATGTTTCCCCTTTATATAGATCAAAAGAAACGCCGCGCACGGCTTGCACTTCTCCCCCGTACGTTTGGAAAGAAACACGTAAATTTTTTACCTCCAATAATTTTTTCATGTTCTCACTCCTATTTGCGCAAACGTGGATCCAAAGCATCCCGTAAACCGTCGCCAATGACGTTAAAAGCAAAAATGGTTAAACAAATAAATGTTGCCGGAAACAATAACCTCCAAGGATAGAACCTGAGGGCCGGCAGTCCGTCCGATGCCATTGTTCCCCAACTTGCCAGCGGAGGGTTCAATCCCAGGCCGAGGAAGCTTAAGAAAGCTTCGGTGAAAATCGCCGACGGGATCGTCAATGTCATCGTTACCAAAATCGGGCCCATGGCATTCGGCACCAAATGTTTCGCCATAATCCTCCGCGTGCTGGCACCGAGCGTACGGGCCGCCAAGACATATTCTTGCTCTTTTAACAAGAGGAATTGTCCCCGCACAATCCGCGCCATATTCACCCAACCGGTGATAGTCATGGCCAAAATCATCGTTCCTACACTTTGGCCGAACACAACCATTAATAAGATGACAACGAGCAAATACGGGATTCCGTATAAAATATCGGCAATTCGCATCATGATTTCATCCACGCGTCCGCCTTTATAACCGGCAATGCCGCCCCAAAGAACCCCTATGGTCAAATCAATCAGGGCAGCGGCGATTCCGATAAAAATTGAAATTCTCGCCCCTTCCCAAGTTCTCGTAAACACATCCCGGCCGAGTTCATCAGTGCCAAACCAGTGTTCAGCGGAAGGAGGCAAATTTTTATTCGCCAAATCATTCGTTCGATAATCATATCCGGAAATAAGGGGACCAAATATAGCCATGAAAATCAATAAAATTAAAATAACAAGCCCGACCATAGCCAATTTGTTTTTACGAAAACGATTCAAAGCATCTTTCCAATAGGAAAGGCTTGGTTGAGAAATCTTTTCAGTATCTTCAATTTTTACGCCTACAATTTCAAAATCGTCTTTCCTTAACTGATCCATGTACATGTTCTACTCACCTTTCTTGCCGCCGGCCAATTTAATTCTCGGGTCGATGAATCCGTAAGCCACATCCACAAGAAATATGCACACAAGAAGAATGATGCTGTAAAACGAGGTCATTCCCATAATAACGGTATAATCCCTGTTTTGAATGCTTGTCACGAAATGAGACCCGAGTCCCGGTATACCGAAAATTTGTTCAATGACCACACTTCCGGTAATGACGCTTGCCGTCAGAGGACCCAGATAGGAAACAACGGGAAGGATGGCATTTCTGATCGCATGCTTGATTGTTATCGCCCTTTGGCTCAATCCTTTTGACTTGGCCGTTTTGATATAATCATTGGCCATTACTTCCAGCATCGACGAGCGTGTCAACCTGGCGATATATGCCAATGGAGTGGCGGCCAGAGCGAGTGCCGGCAACACCGTGTGCTTGGGTGATTCCCACAATGCAACAGGGAAAATTTGCAGTTTCATCGCGAAAATATATTGCAGCAATGTCGCCATAATAAATGAAGGCACGGAAATCCCCAAAACGGCAATAACCATGGAACCGTAATCGGGCCACTTGTTGTGGAAAAGAGCTGCAATCACCCCGAGAAGCACTCCGAAGGATACGGCTATAAAAAGAGCCTCCAATCCCAGCGTTAATGACACCGGAAACCCGGAGTTAATCAAATCATTCACCGTCTGGCTCTTATATTTGAAAGAAGGGCCAAAATCCCAGCTTGCAATTCCCGTAATATAATCCCAGTATTGCTTATACCAAGGCTGATCCAATCCATAAAAAGCATTTAAGTTTGCTTCAATCTCAGGAGGCAGCTTCTTTTCTGAGGTAAAGGGATTTCCCGGGGCCAACCGCATGAGGAAAAATGTTGCCGTTATGATAACCCATAAAGATAACAGCATAAACAAAAATCGTCTGACGATATATTTAAGCAAGGTTATACGCCTCCAATTTCAGATCATCGCATTACTAAAAAATCTCTTCAAAATAAAGGAAAAAAATAACACGTTATGTACCTTTTCAGAAAACGAAGGTATACAGGCCGAAGCCTATATACCTTTCGCTGAAATAACACGTTATTCAAAATAAGCCCATTTAAATTGAATATCCCCAAGGCCCGTCACAGAGACATTTTTTAAGTTTTCATTTTGAACCCAGTTATACGTGTAGAAATAAATCGGAATAACCGGCATTTCATCCATGATAATCGCTTCAGCCTGTTTCAACAGTTCCAACCGCTTGTCCGGATCGGTTTCCGTCTGGGACTGATCCAGCAATGCCTGGAATTCTTTGTTTTCCCATCCGGTATCATTGTTTCCGGTATCGGCAGCATAATACATTTCCAAGAAGTTAATCGGATCGTTAAAATCACCGAGCCATCCCATACGCGCAATGTTGTAATCCAAATTGGATACATCGTCCAGATAAACTTTCCATTCCTTGTTGTTGAGAGTAACTTCAACGCCTAAATTTTTCCTCCACATATCTTGGATGGCTTGGGCAATTTTTTGATGGCCCTCATCGGTATTGTAAATAAGTTCAATTTCGGGAAGTTCGGAAACATCTTTATAGCCGAGCTCTTCCAGCCCCTTTTGCAAGTATTCTTTTGCTTTTTCAACATCATTGTCATTGAAATACCCTTTTTCATTCTCGGGAATCATCGTCGGCGGAACAATCGCCATGGCCGGTAATTGTTCCCCTTGAGTTACATTTTCTATTAATTCTTCACGATTAATGGCCAGGGCCAATGCTTTCCGTATGTTCTTATTATTCAAAGGCTCAACAGTTGTATTCACTTTGTAGTTGTAAATACCGGCGATAGCTTGCGTGTGAAGCCGCCCTTCTTTTTTCAAAATTGGGAGAGCGTCCAGTTCCAATTTCCCGGTAGGATGACCGGCCCAGTCCAACTCGCCGTTTTCAAACATGGTTAACTCGGTATTCGGATCGTTGACCATGACCATGGTGATTTTTTTCAATTTAACAGTATCAGCATCCCAATAATCTTCATATTTTTCAAGGACAATTTTTTCGCTGTGTTTCCATTCAACCAATTTGAACGGTCCGTTTGTCGTGAAATCTTCGCCGGCATCGTTCGCCCAATCGGGGTTTTCTTTGGCCACTTTGCTGTTAATCGGCAAGTAAGTAAAGAAGGCCGTCATCTCCAAGAAAAACGGAGTCGGATTTACGAGCTTCACTTCCAGTGTTTTATCGTCGAGCGCTTTTACTCCTACATCATCGGCGCTTCCTTTGTTTTGATTAAATTCCTTTGCCCCTTCAATGTAATAAAGCTGATAGGCATAAGGAGATTTGTTTTTCGGATCCAAAGCCCATTTCCAGGCATATTCAAAGTCATGGGCCGTCACCGGGTCGCCGTTGGACCATTTTGCATCGCGGATTTTAAATGTATAAGTTTTTTGGTCTTCCGAAATTTGAACATCTTCGGCCATTGCATATTCAGGTTCGCCATCAAGATTGATACGCGTCAACCCTTCAAAAATTTGGCGCAAAACCGAACCGGAAGTTGAATCCTCCGCCAATCCGGGATGTAGGGTCGGCGGTTCTGTGCTGATATTAATATTTAAATCTGTTTTTGCCTTTCCGCCGGCAGTGTCTTTGTCTTTACCGCCGCATGCCGCGAGGAATGAGCTGAAAATCAAAATAAACGAGAAAAATATTAAAATTTTTGCCTTTTTCACGAAAATGCCGCCTCCTTTAATTGGAAATATTTGTTGAAAGTAATTAAAGGTATTATACAGATATTATTAAAAGAAGTAAATTATTATTTTATAAAAATTTTTTTGACTTTGTTTTCAAAAACTGACCATAACAAGTATATGTCTTATATGTTACCTTTTCAACAAACATTTTTCGATTTTCTTATTTTGTTCAAATAAATTTATTTTATTAATATTATATACTTTTAGAAATTTACCAAATCACTCCTTTACACGAGGTTTATAATGCTTCGTTTTTCCCTTCGTCGGGAAGAAAAAATCCGCAGGCCTGCACTGGGGGTATCTGTATGGTCCTTTATGCTTATTTTGATTAAAGATGCTAAATCTATGTAAAATTTTTTTGGTTTTCGTAAAAAAAATGGTATGATTTTGTTATTGAAGGATGGAGGGAATGATTTATGCAGACGATTTTTTCTGGAATCCAACCGAGCGGTACAATCACCATCGGAAATTACATCGGTGCTTTAAAACAATTCGTTGAACTGCAGCATGAATATACATGTTATTTTTGCATCGTGGACCAGCACGCCATTACCGTGCCGCAGGATCCGCAAACACTGCGCAAAAACATCAGGAGCTTGGCCGCCCTTTACTTGGCTGTGGGAATTGATCCGGAAAAGGCGACGTTATTTATTCAATCGGAAGTGCCCGCCCATGCGCAGGCTGCCTGGATGCTCCAATGCATCAGCTACATTGGCGAACTTGAAAGAATGACCCAGTTTAAAGACAAATCCAGAGGCAAAGAAGCTGTTTCAGCCGGCCTCCTTACATATCCCCCGCTGATGGCGGCGGACATACTGTTATATAATGCGGACTTGGTACCCGTCGGGGAAGACCAAAAGCAGCATCTTGAACTGACAAGGGATTTGGCGGAAAGATTTAATAAAAGGTATGCACCGATCTTTACCATTCCGAAAGCGAGAATTCCGAAAGTCGGCGCACGGATCATGTCGCTGCAAGATCCGACCAAAAAAATGAGTAAATCCGACCCGAATCCAAAATCGTTTATCAGCCTTCTGGACGAACCGAAAAAAGTCGAAAAGAAAATCAAAAGTGCGGTGACGGATTCGGAAGGCACGATCCGATTCGATCCGGAAAACAAACCGGGAATATCCAACCTATTGTCGATTTACGCAAACCTCTCGGGGAAATCAATTCCTGAGCTGGAGAAACAGTATGAAGGCATCGGCTATGGTCAATTTAAAGCGGATCTGGCACAAATGATCATTGAAACGTTAGAACCGATCCAAGAAAGATACAATGAACTGATCAGCTCTCCTGAATTGGATGAAATACTGGACAGAGGAGCGGAAAAAGCCAATCGCGTGGCCGGTGAGATGGTACGGAAAATGGAAGATGCCATGGGTTTGGGCAGAGGAAGATACAGAAATAAATAATTAACATGTTCCCTCATCGGCGTGAAATCTTAATAAAAACAAGGCGGACAAATATGGCCCCTGTGTTTCCGGTATGAAAGTTTTTCCCAAAACCGGACACAGGGGCCGTTTATTCATCGGTTATCCGGCAAAAGCCGAAATGGTTTCCCGTTTTGATTCAAATGTGCTCCGCAATGCCCAAAATTTTGTTCTCCATGAACAAAATCTGGCAACCGGCCGGTTTTGTCTGCCGGACCGTCCGTTTTTCCCTTTCAAGAAGATGATCCCTTCCCCAGCGTCTGTTGTTTCCGGAAAATGCAGGGCGGGATTCCGGACCGTAAAAAAAAAACGCTTATCGGCGGCGATAAGCGCTTTTTTAACGGCAGACGTCTTTAATTGACTCGCGGACCTTGTTCCATTTCCCAAAGTTTTTCAAAAAACGGCTGGCCTTTAATAATGTTTTCGCAAAATTGCTCATGTTTTCCGGACCAGCCTTTTTTCACTTCATCATAAAGTTGTTCCCAAGCTTCATCGAAGCTTAAATTTTGAATTTCCACATACCGTTCCGGACTCCATTCCGTATACCAGTAACGGACTTCCGCTTCATTATGGCTGTTTCTTAATTGGTCAAGAGCCATAAAGAGGAGTTGCTTCAACTGTCTTTCTTTCCGCGTCAGTCCCGTCATCAATTCAGGAGCGGGAGATAAAATATGATATTCTTTTTCCGGAACCGCTTGCGGATCGAATTCATAATTTTCCGGTTCCCGCCCTTCAATCATCTCATAAACCATCTGCTCCTGCCGGGGGATCAGCCTGCTTTTGCGGATCGGGATATTGTAGCCCATGGTGTCGACCGCAATGATCCCCGTACCGTCCGTTGCCACAAAACAATAATCCAACTGGATGCGTTCATGATTTTTCCGCAAATATGCCTGTTGATAAATCTCATCCATCAAAGCTTGGGGCAGTTCGGACAAATCATTTTCTATGTAATGATAAAGAGATGAATCCACATATAGTAAAGGAACTTGATCCAACAGTTCGATACTGTCGTCTTTCCGCCATTCGTGAAAATGGCACACGTTATACCCGTTCTCTTCCCCTTCAAACCAGTTCACCCACACGTCGTGGAGATATAACATGGAATTTGCACCTCTCTTCAATTCTTATTTGTAAATCAGTATTGTCAGCCCTCCGTAAATTTATTCCTAATAAGGCAGTAAGAAACAATTTCTCCCGGCCCTTCTTATCCAAAGATTGAGCATTTCAGGAAAAAGCAAAAACCCCAATCAGTACGGGCGAACAAAGGGGGCATATCCCCCGACAAATCCGCACCGGCGAAGCCAGACCATTAAAACGCATTTTCAAGAAAAATTTCCGACGGAAGGGAAAAAGACAGACTTTCTGTATAGCGACGAGTCTTAAAAAAAGATTCCACAAGATGATATCCCGCGGCGTAGCCGATTAATTTCGGGAACGGTCCCCTGCCAAAAAGGATGTCATCATGCAGCTTGTTTTTCCTCGTTATGGTCAAGTTGTCTTTGATAAAAGAACGCCAGCAGCTTTCCAGAATTTCCTTGCCGTAGGAGCGGCACCAGGCCGCCCTGTATTCGGAGCCGACGAGTTTTCCCACGGTATACTCCGCCGTTCCTTCAAGGACCAGGGAATCGAGCAAAGTATATTGTTTTATGCTTTTCTTTTGCGCGGCCATCCGGCACACATGGTGGTATTCGTGGACAAATAGCGCTTCTAGTTCCTTTTCATCCCCTACGGGACATAGAAACAGGATGATTTGGCCGGGAAAGGATATCCCGGATTTTAAGTCTTCGCCGCGATTTGCAAAAATGCCGGGGGGATTCTTGGGGAAAATGAATATCTTCACACTGGGGCCTTTCCATCTTCTCTTGTATTTTTGCCATAAATGTTCAATTTTGTGCCATATTTTTTCCTTATGCAGCCAGCGCATGCCTTCCCAACTTGACGGACTTGGCCTGTACATTCCGAACCCGGACAGGTAGCGGTACAGCTTCATGCTGTCTGCAAAATTTGGAAAACAAGGCAACAGTCTTTCACAAATTCTGACCGGATCGGCAAAATCCTCTGCAAGCCATTCATATGTCGGCTCTACCCCATACCATTCAGCCCCTTTCCTTTCTTCAACTTATGAAAGTAAGGGGCCATGTGCGCTGAAAAATTGAAACCATCCCTTTAAGTTAGTGGGACAAAAGATTAAAACTTATAGCTGAAAGCCCCTAACGGCCTCAGAATCGCCGCATAAATTAAAAACGCCGAGACAGAAGACCCTGCGAACTGAAAAGGCAAAAAAAAAGAACGGGCACCCCCGTTCCTTACTCATACTTTTTGAAAACAAGCGCGGCGTTATGCCCGCCGAATCCCAATGAATTGCTGAGCGCTGCTTTAATATTTTGTTTTCTCGCTTTATTCGGGACATAGTCCAAATCGCAATCAGGATCTTTTGTCTCATAATTGATGGTCGGCGGAAGAATGGAATGATAGAGGGCAAGGACGGTAAAAATCGCCTCCACGCCCCCGGCCGCTCCCAAAAGATGTCCTGTCATGGATTTCGTGGAGCTGATTGCCAACTTATAAGCGTGCTCGCCAAAAACTTCTTTGATGGCCGCCGTCTCGAATTTGTCATTATACTCGGTGCTTGTTCCGTGAGCATTGATATAATCGATCTCTTCCGGCTTCAAACCGGCATCTTCAATGGCGGCTTTCATGGCTCTCGCCCCGCCTTCCCCGCCGGGAGCTGGAGCCGTAATATGATAAGCGTCTCCTGTTGCCCCGTAGCCGGCAATTTCCGCATAAATTCTTGCCCCTCTTTTCAGAGCGTGTTCCAATTCTTCCAAAACGATAATGCCGGCTCCTTCTCCCATGATAAAACCGTCGCGGTTTAAATCAAAAGGACGGCAAGCCGTTTTTGGGTCAGGATTTGTGGACAATGCTTTATTGGCGCAGAAACCCGCCATTGCCATCCTTGTAATCGGCGCTTCCGTTCCGCCCGTCACCATGACATCGGCATCGCCGCGCTGAATCACCTTGAAAGCGTCGCCGATGGAGTTTGTTCCCGTGGCACAGGCGGTAACAGTGCACGAATTGACTCCTCTGGCGCCGAGTGTGATCGAAACTTGCCCGGCTGCCATGTCAGGGATCATCATGGGCACAAAGAAAGGGCTCACCCTCCGGTATCCCCGGCTTAAATACGTTTCAAACTGTGATTCGAAAGTTTCCATTCCTCCGATTCCGGACCCGATCCACACCCCGACGCGGTGGGAATTTTCTTCTGTGATTTTCAACCCCGCGTCTTCCACAGCCATTAACGAAGCGGCAACAGCATACTGTGTAAAACGGTCCATTTTCCGGGCATCTCTTTTATCCATAAAATCTTCCACTTGAAAATCTTTCAATTCTCCGGCCACCTTTGCCGGAAATTCATCGGGATTCAACCGTGTCAACGTATCGATTCCGGACACGCCGTTTATAATATTATTCCATGCTTTTTCAACGCGGCTGCCGACGGGAGTTACCGCTCCCAGCCCGGTCACAACGACTCTGCGCTTTTTCATTTGCATCAACTCCTTCCGCGAACACGTAAAATGACTTTTCTATCTGCCCCAACGGAGGACAAGTGCACCCCATGTCAATCCTCCGCCGAAACCTACCATTACAATCACATCATCATCCTTGATTCTCCCCGCCTCCAATTCTTCGACAATGGAAATAGGAATGGAGGCTGATGACGTATTGCCGTATTTATGAATCGTTTTCGACATTTTTTCCGGAGGCAGTTCCAGCCTTTGCCTTGCTGACTCCATAATCCGGATATTTGCCTGATGGGGTATAAAAAGACTTACATCTTCTTTCTTTAAACCTGCTTTTTCTAAGACGTTGACGCTGCTTTCTCCCATTTGTCTGACCGCAAATTTAAAAACTTCCCTTCCATTCATCGTGATATATTGTTCCTGGTACAAGTATTTGCCGCCGGAACCGTCCGAACCGAGTTCGAAGGCCAAAATCCCCCGGCCCTCTGAAACAGGACCCAACACGACAGCGCCGGCTCCGTCGCCAAAGAGGACGGCTGTATTCCGATCTTCCCAGTTCGTAATTTTTGAAAGTTTTTCTACACCGACGACCAATACATAGCGATAAGCCCCTGTTTCAATAAATTGTTTCGCCGTGACGATGCCGTAAATAAATCCGGCGCAAGCGGCGCTGACATCCATGGCGCCGGCATTTTTGGCCCCGAGCCGATCCTGCAGAATGCATGAAACGGATGGAAAAGGTTTATCAGGAGTAACGGTGGCCGTCACAATCAAATCTATCTCTTCCGGTGAAATTCCTGCATCTTCAATCGCAATTTTTGCCGCTTCATACGCCATATCCGAACTGGCCGTTTGTTCATCAGCAATTCTCCGTTCCTCAATTCCCGTTCTTGTCCGAATCCATTCATCAGACGTATCCATCATTTTTTCCAGATCAAAATTTGTTAACACTTTTTCGGGCAGGTATCTGCCTGTTCCTATGATTCCTGCATTCATATAGCCATCCCCTCTTAAGATTTTTTTCCTTTCATGCGGCTGTATGAAAAATGTATCACTAAATGTTATTATCTATTATTATTACTTGGTACTAATTAATAGTAACAAATTCTTCCGCGTGAAGCAATATTTTTGATGTCTCACACTGCAATTTTCTTTGTGCTATGTTATAGTCTATACATTATTCGCCCGTATAACATAATTTATTTATTAAGCGGGCCGGAAAACACAATTTCCCCCTTTACCGGAAAGGAGTGAGAAATGACGAAAAAAGAGAAACAGGAAGAACTTCCGGAAAAACGCGATTTTTTTACGGAATTAATGTTCGGCAAAGCTCATGTTCCTGAGGAAACGGACTCTCTTGTCCCCGCTGACAGGATTCCCGCTGACAGCCAGGTGAAAGAGATGAGCCCCGGCTCCGGAGAAACCGGCCGCCATCAGGAAGGACAAACACTTTTCTCCTGGTTGCCTCAATTTGTCCAAGAAAATAGACATTTCTCTGACGACCCGTTCTCGTTCGTATTACCGGCAGCAACCAGATCGGCAGAACCATCTAATAAAACGCTTCATCATTTGCAGCAATTTTTAGAAAACGTCAATTATGTTGAACTTGTCGAAAACGTCGATCGTTTTTTAAAAGCTGTCAAACAATTAAAGCCTGTTTTCAACGACATCCAATCTCTGCTCAACTCCTGGCAAAAGAAATAGCCCGCAGGCAAAACCGCCTGCGGGCTATTTTTCTCCGTTGCATTCAAATTTGTGATTTCAACCGATCTACATGCAGTTTTTGTAACTTCAAAGCAGCTTCAACAGGGCGCTGTGCCTTCACTTCCACCGTAAAGGCATTTTTCAAAACGGGGGGGTCCCCGGATCTTTCCCCAACAGGAAGAGAAAGGAATCGAGCGCATTCCATCCATTGATTTTCTTTTCCGCCGGTCAAAATAAATTCATCATCACCGTGTTTGTTCAAGCAGATGTTCCACACGGAGCGGACCGTGTCATCAACATATATGGCATCCCACAACCATTCCCGGTTATTCCGCGCCGCTTTGGACAACTCCTTTTTTCCGGATAAGAAATGCTGTTGAAACGTAAATTCTTCCGACTGCCATGGTCCGTAAACGGTGGGAAGATAAAATTTCTTAATGGTGAGATTTTCATGTTCGACAAGCTGCAAAAAAAGGTCGGCATGCCGTTTCTCGTTTGCAAATCCGCATTCGCATAGAAATTGCACCGGAAATAAAAAAACACCCAAAATTTGTGAAGATTTTTTTTCAGCAAGGAACTTCTCAAATGAAGATGTGCAAATGAAGTTTTTTTCCCTTCTGGTGACAAATAGATCATAATAATCAAAAATGATGACGACGTCATCAAGTTCCCCGGACGGCCATGAATATTCTTGCAGCAAGTGTTCTTCAAAATTGGCGTTTCTGCCGATTTCCATTCTTTTTTCCTCTAGAAAATACCCCGTCCCGTGGTGTTCAATATGAAGACCGGCAACTTCCATGCCCTGTTCCAGAAACATCCGGCAAAAATGAAAACCGAGGAAATCATAGACCCCTATAATAACAGCCTTGTCCATCCGCAAAATTGGTTACAAAAATCCCCCGCCACAGATATAACAGAAACTTTTTCCCTGTTTGAGGCATTCTGTCCATTTTTATGGACTGTCAATATTTTTGGCGTTTTGCCCGTCACAACGGACAGACTATTCGTTCTTTTTTGCAAACAAGATTTTTGTAACCGCAGAAGGCACCTCCTACACGGAAATGTTTTAGGTGAAACGGACGTTCCTGCTTCCGTTTTGGCACCAACAAAGAAATTAAATGTCCCTCTGGTGCCGCCCGTACACGATAATAGTAAGTAAATCCACGAACCGGACGTAACAAAGACTCTTCAAGTATATAATATGAAACAAAACAGCTCTATTTTGCCGTTTACAGAACGGTTTCGTGCTTTGAAAAAAACTTTATTACGTCAAAAGGTATTTGGGGCTTTTTTTCAGGGACGTAATACCGCACTGTCACCGGTGCATCCGCTTCTTTCCACTGGGATGTGATCTTTTTGAGACCTTCTGACAATTTGTAAGCCCGTCTTCCTGCCAATACATGAAAAATTTTTACGGGAATGCGGGGGCAAATTTGAAAAGCTTCTTCCATAGCTTGAATTTTCTCCAAAACTTGTCCTTTTTCAATTCCGTAGGAACGGGACAGTTCTTTCAGCATTCTTTTGTAAAAAAAGACGTGTTCCTTCTCTGTCAACAACTGTTCTTTCAAAGATAAAACAGGATTTAACAAAACAACGGAACGAAGATCTTCTTCCATTTCCTTGAACAGTTTCATAGCCGCCAACGCCCCCATTCCTTCGGCAATCAAATGGATTTTGCGGTTCATGATTTCCGTCCTGAATACATATTCATACAGCCGTTTGGCCAGTTTCACCGCCGCATCGCTTCCCCAATGCCTGCCGTACAAATTTGAATAAAAAATAGTATAGCCGGCTTCTTGCAAGGCGGTAATAAAGGCAGCTTTCCCTTCATTTTGAATCCAAAAACTGCTTTTTTCATCCACGAAGTGCCGCTCATCCCCAATGATTAAGATCCCGAAACCCTTTGGTCTGTCAGGATAATGAATCATATTCCATTCATTATCCAGTTGGAAGCTTCGGCTTTTCATCCGGTATTCCCCTTTGTGAAATTCTCTCTTAATTTAATGTATGATTAAACGAATGACTTGCAAGGGAGTTAGCCCATATCCGGCAATTTCCGTCAGGCAGCATTCAATATAAAACATTTCTGCAGGAGTTTTTTGCGCCGGCTGTCTTTGCCTCTTTTTTAATTTAATATGAGATAGGGCGCCTACTTCATGTGTCCATATCACTTTTACAAAACTTTAATGTTTTTTGGAAATCCTAAAACGGTTTTTTCATGGCGGGGAACGGTCAACCCGTGTTTTATAGGCCGCGAAGGTCCGGCGCCTTATTCGAATACTGTCCCATCAAGACTTTTCCGGTTTCCGCAAATGTTATATCAATGTTTACAAAATCTTTATTAATTTTCACTATTATGATAATATGTATTAAGATTTTAAATAGTTAGCAAGAGGGTGAAGAAATTGAAATATTTTTGGACATTTGTGTGGACATTCCTGTTGGTGCAAATGTTGTATTATGTGGCCGGCTCAATGTACGGAACCCCTTATGATTTGAAACTTGGCACTTTGATCTCCGTCGCCGTCACTGCTTTCATTCTGCTCATCGGAACTCTCATTCCGGAGAAACCGGACCAAAAAAGTGAAACGTCACATTGAAATATCTCAATACATAAAAAGTCATCCCCCATTGCATGAGGATGACTTTTTTGCTGCATTCAAGATTGGCGGCAGGATTTGTGCTTTTATTGTGATGAGACCCTGCTCCTCCTGACCGCTTCCTTCCCGGTCGTCACGAGGACGAATTCAGTTTTTTCAAAGCAATTTTCCCGTCTGTCAAAACGATTTGCACGGTGCTGTTTTCCTCGATCGTACCGGCAATGATTTCCCTGGCGAGCAAAGTCTCCAAATTCCGCTGAATAAAGCGTCTCAGAGGGCGGGCGCCATACACCGGATCGAATCCGTTTTCGGCCAAATACTGTTTTGCCTCATCGGAAATAAGAAGTTTAATTTGCTTTTCTTTTAATCTCTCCTCCAAATCGGCAATCAATTTGGTGACAATTTTCCCGACTTCCTCCATGGTGAGCGGTTTAAACATGATTGTTTCATCCACCCTGTTGAGGAATTCGGGGCGGAAATGGCTTTTAAGCCGGGCCAACACCTTTTCCCTCACATCTTCGGCAATTTCATCCCCGCCTTTGTATCCTTCAAGCAGGATATCCGAACCGATATTTGAGGTCATGATGACGACGGTGTTTTTAAAATCAACGGTTTTTCCTTTAGAATCGGTCACCCGGCCGTCGTCAAGCATTTGCAATAGAATGTTGAATACTTCCGGGTGGGCTTTTTCGATCTCATCCAAGAGAATGACAGAGTAAGGTTTTCTTCGGACCGCCTCAGTCAATTGTCCCCCTTCTTCATAACCGATATAGCCGGGAGGAGCGCCAATGAGCCGGGCGACGGAATGCTTCTCCATATATTCCGACATGTCAAGGCGGATCATTTGATCCTCGCTGTCAAACAAAGCTTCCGCCAAAGCTTTGGCCAATTCGGTTTTTCCAACCCCGGTAGGTCCGAGAAAGATGAACGAACCGATCGGCCGGCGCGGGTCTTTTATGCCTGCTCTCGCCCTAAGAACCGCATCCGTGACAAGCTTCACCGCTTCATTCTGTCCGAACACCCTTTTTTGAAGAATTTGTTCGAGCCGAAGCAGCTTTTCCCGTTCGCCTTCCACAAGTTTGGTCACGGGGATCCCCGTCCATCTGGCGACAATGGCGGCGATTTCATCCTCGGTCACTTCCTCGCGGACAAGCCGTTCCCCGCCTTTTCGGCTCACTTCCTCTTCGAGGGCTTTTAATTCTTTTTCCACAGCGGGGATTCTTCCATGGCGCAGTTCCGCCGCCCGGTTGAGATCATATTCATTTTCCGCTTCTTCCAATTCCCGGCGCAATTTTTCAAGAAGTTCCCGCTTTTCCCGGACCCGCTGTATGTCTTCCTTTTCTTTCTGCCATTTGGCCTTCAATATATTTGCTCTCTCGCGCATTTCGGCCAATTCCTTTTGCAAATCTTCAAGGCGCTTCTTGCTTTGTTCGTCTTCTTCTTTTTGCAATGCCGCCTCTTCAATTTCAAGGAGCATAACCCGTCTTGTCACTTCATCAAGCTCGACGGGCATGGAATCAATCTCCGTACGGATCATCGCACAGGCTTCATCGACCAAATCAATCGCCTTATCCGGAAGGAACCGATCCGTGATATAACGATCCGACAAAACGGCCGCCGCGACGAGTGCCCGGTCGTGTATATTCACCCCATGGTGGATTTCGTACCGTTCTTTTAAACCTCTTAAGATGGAAATCGTCTCTTCCACAGTCGGTTCTTCAACAAGCACCGGCTGGAAACGGCGTTCAAGGGCCGGATCTTTTTCAAAGTATTTTCTGTATTCATCAATCGTTGTGGCGCCGATGCAATGCAGTTCGCCGCGGGCCAGCATCGGCTTGAGCATATTTCCCGCGTCCATGGAGCCTTCTGTTTTTCCCGCGCCCACAATCGTATGTATTTCATCAATAAAAAGCAAGATTCTCCCGTCACTTTTTTTAATTTCATTTAAGACCGCTTTCAGCCTTTCTTCAAATTCCCCGCGGAATTTTGCCCCGGCAATCAAGGCGCTCATATCCAGGGAGAAAATGGTCTTGTCTTTTAGTCCCTCCGGAACATCCTTTCTGACAATGCGTTGCGCCAATCCTTCAATGATGGCAGTTTTGCCGACACCCGGCTCGCCGATTAGAACCGGATTATTCTTCGTCTTCCGGGAGAGAATGCGGATGACATGGCGGATTTCCGCATCCCGTCCGATAACCGGATCTATTTTCCCTGCCTTTACATCGGCGACTAAATCACGGCCGTACTTTTTCAAAGCATTGTAAGTCGCTTCGGGATTTCTTGTTGTCACGCGCTGGTTCCCCCTTATATCTTTGATGGCTGCCAAAATTTTTTCAGAACCGACCTTGTGTTTTCTCAATATCTTGCCGATTTTCGACCCTTCTGTATTTAGACAGGCAAGAAGAATGTGTTCAACAGAGATGTATTCATCTTGAAATTTTTTCATCTCTTTCCCGGCAGTCACGAAAAGCCTTTGCAAGATACCTGAAATATAGATCTTTCCCTGTTCCACCCCACTCCCGGTAACTTGGGGTTTTTCTTCCAAAAGTTTATGTAATTCACCGATAAACGTCTGAGCGGAAAGTCCGGCTTTTTCAAGGATGGCGGCAACGAGGCTGTCATCCAAATCCATCAGCGCCAAAAATAGATGGGCTTCATCCAATTCCTGATGATGGTGCTCGACAGCAATCGATTGCGCCTGAAACAGCGCAGTTTGGAGACTTTCAGTCATCCGGTTGACATCCAAAATGATTCCTCCCCGTTTGACCATTTTTGACCTTTATCTTCATTATAAAAATATATTTTCCATAAGTAAAGCCATCCTTTTATAAGGATGGCGAAATATTCGTCTCAATAATCAAAACGGATTGCTTCAACAACAAACAAGAGGGAATTATTAAGGTTTTCTTTTATATGTCCATTTGCGGTTATGATTGGAGTTTTCCGGAAAACGGTCTCCGGCTTTCAATTTGATCATCTTCGGATTCATGACGCCGTCGCCTTCTTCCCCGATTTCAATGTAAATTCCGTTATTGGGCGCTTTCTCCCCGGCGCGGAATTGATGGCGTTGAGCCATTGCGCAACTCTCCTTCCATAACAGGTTCATTCTTATTATGCCCGCAAAACGGCAGACCATGAACACAATTAAATTTTCCCATAAACAAAAACATCCACAAGCCCCGGAACCGGAAGGGATCTTGTGGATGATTTTCTGCCGCCAATCGGGCGAATTTATTTTAAAATTTCGAGTAAAAGAGCTTTTTGCGCATGAAGCCTGTTTCCCGCCTGTTGAAAAACATAAGAATTTTTTCCGTCAATGACTTCCGCCGCTACTTCTTCGCCCCTGTGGGCAGGGAGACAATGGAGGAACATGAAGTCTTTTTTTGCCAAACGGACCAGTTCCTCATTGACTTGAAACCCGGCAAACGCTTTTAGGCGTATTTCGTTCTCTTCTTCCTGGCCCATGCTGGTCCATACATCGGTATAGATCACATCGGCATCGGCCGCCGCTTCTTTCGGATCATTCGTGATAATGATTTCAGCTCCCGTTACGCCGGCTGTCTCTTCAGCCAGTTTAAAAACCTGCTGATCCGGTTCATATCCTTCCGGCGAAGCGACCATCATTTTCATTCCTGTTTTTGCAGCAGCCATCATCAACGAATGGGCAACATTATTGCCGTCGCCGATATAGGCCATTTTCAAACCGGCGAGTTTTCCTTTCACTTCCTGGATTGTCATAAGATCGGCCAGGGCCTGGCACGGATGGGCCATGTCCGTTAACCCGTTGATGACGGGGATGGACGAATGCTCCGCCAATTCCTCGACTCTCCCATGTTCAAAAGTGCGGATCATAATCGCATCCACATAGTGGGACAAAACCTTAGCCGTGTCGGATATGGGTTCCCCCCTGCCCAACTGCATTTCCTTGCCATTCAAATGGATCGCTTGTCCCCCGAGCTGGAGCATACCCGCTTCAAAGGATACCCTCGTCCTCGTGGACGGTTTTTCAAAAATCATTCCTAAAATTTTCCCTTTAAGAGGAGCGGTTCTTTCCCCTTTTAAATGGGCTTCTTTTAACTGGGCGGCTATTTTCAACAGCGTTTGAATCGTTTCCGGCGAATGATCCGCCAAGGCCAAAAAATCTTTTCCTTTTAAATTGGTTTCTTGAATTTGTACCTCGCTCATCCCATGTTCACGTCCTCTCTCAAATCTGTGTGCCAATCTTCCAACGCTTTCACGGTAAAATCATGAACAGTCAAACCTTTTATGAAGGCCAACAAACTTTCTTTTTCAGTAAAAGTAAGAATCCGTTTCTTGACCGCACTCTCCCGCAGTTTCCGGTCTTGTTCCCCGGGATACGGATTGTAATAGGCCACAGTCTGTTCATCCAACAAAGAATCATCATCCGATTGTACAAGCACATAATCTCCAACTTCCAGAGCAGCCGCAAATACTTCCCGGTCATCTTTGACGACAATCTTCCTTGCCCGTCCGTTTCTTACCGCGCCGTGAAATGCCTTCCGCAACGCTTCCAAAACGGTTTCTCCTATGGATATGCCTTCCCCCGTCGACCTCATCTCGGCGCTGACTTTGGCATCCAGTCCTTTTAAGGCATAATTGGAAAATACAGGATACTTCACACATACATAAGGAAAATGAATCAGACGGTCTTTTTCCTCCATTTGCGCCAGAGAGTATTTCCCAAGCAATATTTTTGTGGCAATTTTCACAAGGGGAATCCCCGTCACTTTGCTGACAATGGGCACGGTGCGGCTCGCCCTCGGATTGACCTCCAATATGTAAACATTCTCTTCATCAATAATATATTGTATATTCATCAGCCCTTTATATTGAAGGTGCCGGCAGATTTTTTTCGCATAATGAAGCATTTTCTTTTTGACACTTTCCGAAAGAGTCATTGCCGGCAATACGGCCATACTGTCTCCGGAATGAACGCCTGTCTTTTCAATATGTTCCATTATCGCCGGAGCCAAAATCGATTCCCCGTCCGTGACCAAATCCAATTCCGCTTCCTTGGCATGGAGAAATTGGTCAACAAGAAACGGAAAACGGACATGTTCCGTTGCCAAATATTGTTTGAGGGCGGCATCGTCCTCAATGATCATCATGCCCCTGCCGCCGATCACAAATGAAGGTCTCAGCAAAACCGGAAAACCGATCGTTTTGATAGCGGCCAGCAATTCTTCCTCATTATGGGCAATAGCTCCTTTTAAATGCGGAATGTTAAGATGATCCAATAATTGATAAAATAATTCCCTGTCTTCAAGTAAATCGATCGTTTCGGAATCTGTTCCCAATATATTTACTCCGTACTCTTCCAAATCTTTTGCTAAATTGATGGCGGTCTGTCCGCCGAGTTGAATAATCACATCATTGATTTGTTCCGCTTCGATGACATTTAAAATGTCCTCCACCGTCAACGGTTCAAAATAAAGGCGATCGGCGGTGGCATAATCGGTGCTGACTGTTTCCGGATTATTGTTAATCATTACCGTTTCGACGCCTTCTTCCTTTAAAGCAAACACACCGTGCACGGAACAATAGTCAAATTCTATTCCTTGACCGATGCGGATCGGTCCGCTGCCGATGATTAGCACCTTTTTCCCTACGGAAGGAATCTGTTCATTCTCGCCAAAATAAGTGGAATAAAAATAATTGGACTTTGACTCATACATGCCGGCGCACGAATCGACCGCTTTGTAAGAGGCGGTGATTTGCAGTTCTTTTCTTTTCCGGCGGATGTCCTTTTCAGAGACCTTCCAAGCCTTGGCCAAGAAAGCGTCGCTGAATCCTTTTTCCTTAAACAGTTGGAGCTCCTCTTTTGTCACCCCGGAAAGATTGGTCTCAAAAATCTTTTTCTCAAGGGCAACCATGCGTTCAAAATAAGCGAGAAAAACGGGATGAATTTTAGTCAATTCGTGCAGTTCATCGATCGTTTTGCCGCGCCGGAGCAGCTCCAAAAGAATGAAGAAGCGCTCGTCATTTTTCTCTTGCAAAAGAATCTCCAATTCACCTGTCTTTTTTTTCGACAGGCTTGGCAAGATCAAATCATCTGTATCCATTTCCAATGAACGGACCGCCTTCAATACGGCCCGTTCAAAGCTGCGGTCTATTGCCATGACTTCCCCGGTCGCTTTCATTTGCGTGCCGAGTCGGCGGTCAATTTCGGGAAATTTGTCAAACGGCCACTTCGGAAATTTGACCACGATATAATCCATCACGGGCTCCAAATCCCCGTACGAATGAATGGTAAAAGGATGGAAAATTTCATCCAATGTGAACCCGACAGCCATTTTGGCAGTCATCCGGGCTATCGGCACTCCCGTTGCCTTTGAAGCAAGAGCGGATGAACGGCTGACCCGGGGGTTCACTTCAATTAAATAATAAGTTCCGTCCGTCGGATGGACAGCAAACTGAATATTGCAGCCTCCGACAATGCCCAGGGCGGAAATAATTCTGACAGCTGCCCTTTTCAGCATCTCTGTTTCTTCTGCCGTTAAAGTTTGCGCCGGAGCGACAACAATCGAATCTCCGGTGTGAATCCCAACCGGATCGATATTTTCCATGCTGCAAATAACGAGACAATTTCCCGCTCTGTCCCTCATCACTTCAAACTCGATTTCTTTATACCCGGCGATGCTTCTTTCCACAAGACATTGGCCGATGGCGCTTTCGCTCAGGCCGCTCTCCACAAACTGCACGAGTTCATCCAAATTTTCCGCTATCCCGCCGCCCGTTCCTCCGAGGGTATATGCCGGTCTGACAATAATGGGAAAGCCGATTTCGCCGGCAAACCGGACGGCTTCCTCTGTGGAACGGACAATGGCGCTTTCCGGTACGGGCTCATTTAACTCTTTCATTAACGCCCGGAACGCTTCCCGATCTTCCCCTTTTTTAATCGATTCAATTGCGCTTCCCAGCAATTTTACTCCGTACTTTTCCAAAATTCCTTGTTCGTGCAATTCAAGGGCCAAGTTTAATCCGGTCTGCCCCCCCAACGTCGCCAAAAGTCCGTCGGGGCGTTCTTTGGCAATAATTTGTTCCAGCACGTCGACCGTCAGCGGCTCAAAATAGATTTTGTCGGCAAATTCCTCGTCCGTCATGATCGTAGCCGGATTATTATTCACCAAAATGACTTTGTAGCCTTCTTCTTTTAAAGCGATGCACGCCTGCGTCCCTGCATAATCAAATTCCGCCGCCTGGCCGATGACAATCGGACCGGAACCGATAACCAATATTGTGTGAATGCTTGCATCTTTAGGCATAAGCTACTGCGCTCCCATGTTGTTTATTTGCCAGAACTTTCTTGTCAGCAGATAAGAAAACAGGTTCTTTCTCCACGATTCCTTTTTGCGGCAACTCCTGTTCCAACACGGCCTCCCCTGAAACAAGGGCCGCTTTTGCCGATCCGTTTTCCCGGACTTTTCTTACAACCGCCCTCGTATCAATGTGAGTTAACAGAGGAATGTCCCACTTTTGCAAGTATTCGGATAATGTATATTTTGCCGCATAATGGTTTGTTAACGGGAATGTCTCATATACAACCACCCCCGCAGCCAGCGGCTTGTTTTCGTAAAAGTCAGTTCCCGAAATTCCATACGTTCCCACGAGCGGATATGTGAATACAATCAATTTATCTTTATACAAGGGATCTGTCAGGACCTTCTCGAATCCGGTCATTCCTGTATAAAAGGCAACTTCGCCTTCAATAAACTTTTTCGAGGTCGAGGTCAGCCAATTTCCCGAAAAAGTTTCACCATCGTGAAAATACAAGTATCCTTTCACCATCCACACCTCCGGCGATGTATGTATATTTATATTACAATACTCATAATTATTCATTTGAGACAAAAAAGAACAGCCTAAACGGCTGACACATATTGTTCTTTCAATACAGCGGAAATGATTTCAACGCCCTTTTGCAGTTCTTCTTTTGTCGCCGTCAGCGGAGGCAGCAGGCGCAACACGTTGTTGCCGGCGGATAAAGCCAGCAATCCTTTTGTGCGCAATTGTTTTAAAATTTTGGAGATCGGTGCATCCAGTTCAATTCCGAGCATCATTCCCAGTCCCCTGATGTCTTTCACGATTTCTATTCCTTTGAGGGAACGTTCCAGTTGTCCATGGAAAAATTCGCCTTTTTTCCGCACTTCTTGCAAAAACGGCTCGGAAAAAATAATTTTCATCGTTGCCGTGGCAGCCGCCACCGCCAAAGGATTTCCCCCGAATGTAGACCCGTGGCTTCCGGGCCCGAAATATTCTTTTAAATATTCCTTTCCAATTACGGCTCCGATAGGAAAACCGCTGCCGAGCCCTTTCGCTGACGTTACAATATCAGGATCAAGGTCAAAATGCTGAAAAGCAAACGGCTTTCCGGTTCTGCCGATACCTGTTTGCACTTCATCAATGATGAGCAGTGAACCGTTTTTCCGGCACAGTTTTTCCGTTCCTTGCAAAAATTCCCGACTTCCCGGGTAAACTCCCCCTTCTCCCTGAACGACTTCCAGCATCACCGCTGCCGTCTCTTCGTCCAATTCTTTCTCGAGGCTCTGCAAATCATTAAACGGAACGTAAACAAATCCTTCAAGCATCGGTCCGAACCCTTGTTTAATTTTATCTTGGCCCGTCGCTGACATTGTGGCGTACGTCCGGCCGTGGAACGATTGTTTAAAAGTAATGATTTTCGTTCTTTTCGTAGCCTTCCTTGCCAGTTTGATGGCTCCTTCATTGGCTTCCGCTCCGCTGTTCGCAAAGAAAACGGCACCCAGTCCCGCCGCTTCAGCGAGCATTTTGGCGGCTTCTTCCTGTTCGGCAATCGTAAATAAATTGGATATATGCCAGAAACGGTCCATTTGTTTTTGGACAGCTTCTTTCACCGCCTGAGGCTGGTGGCCCAAATTTAAGACGCCGATGCCTGAAGTGAAATCCAAGTATTTTTTTCCGTTCTTGTCTGTTAAGTACGTTCCTTTGGCAAATTTTGGTTCAACTTCCCAACGGGCATATGTAGGAAACAAATAGCTCATTTATACGACACGTTCCTTTTCATAAATTTTTGTTCCGAACCATTCGTTGTTATGGAAAAAGCTTTTTCTGCCGGCGACAATTCTCACACTGTCGATTCCTTTCCTGATGGCTTTAATGGCAGACGTTACTTTCGGAATCATGCCGCCGTAAATTTCGCCTTTTGCAATATAATCGTTCACTTCTCCCAAGGGGATGGCTTTTCTCACTTTTCCGTTGATAATAATTCCATCCACATCCGTCACGAACAAACAATGATCGACTTGCAAAGCATTGGCCACTGCCGTCGCGGCATAGTCGGCATTCACATTCAACTTCGTCCCGTCTTCCGTAATGGCAATCGGGGTGATGACAGGAATCAGATTTTTTTCCAGTAAGTCTTCCAAAAGCTCTTTGTTTACATTTTTAATTTCCCCGACATAACCGAGACGATCTTTATCAACAAAATCCCCTTGGAGCAAATGAGCATCACTGCCGTTTAAACCGATTGCCGGAAGGTCATGTTCCGCAAGCATTTTCACAAGCTTGCGGTTCGTTTGTCCCGACAATACCATTTCTACGACAGCGAGTGTTTTTTCATCCGTTTTGCGGAGGCCGTCCACATACTCGGGCTCTATGTTTAATGTCTTCAGCATTTGGTTGATATCCGGTCCGCCCCCGTGGACGATCACAATGCCGTATCCTTGTTTTCTCAGTTCATGAACACTGGAAAAGAAGTCTGGAGATAGCTCTTCCAAAACACTGCCTCCGCACTTAATTAAAACTCTTTTCTTCATGTGCCTTCTCTCCCTAAGTTCTGTAACTTGCGTTAATTTTCACGTAATCATATGTGAGATCGCAGCCCCAAGCTTTCGAATAACCGTTTCCGATGCCTAAATCAACAAAGATTTGAATGAATTCCCCTTGCAAATATTTCTTTGCTTCCTCTTCTGAAAATACGACTTTTTCACTGTTTTCCAGCATCTTTATCGGACCAAGGGAAATGGTGACTGTGTTTTCATTGATAAAAGCGTCGGTTTGGCCGATGGCGGCGATGACTCTTCCCCAGTTGGCGTCACTGCCGAAAATCGCAGTTTTCACCAAATTTGAAGCGACTATCTGCTTGGCGACTTTTCTGGCATCTCCGTTGCAGCGGGCCCCTTTTACTTCCACTTCAATCAATTTCGTTGCCCCTTCGCCGTCTTTGGCTATTTGCTTTGCCAGGCTTTCGCAGGTTTCTTTCAACAACTGCACGAAAACGGCCCAATCGGGATGTTCGGTCGTTAAAGGTTCATTTCCGGCCAATCCATTTGCCATCACAAGAACCATGTCATTGGTCGATGTATCACCGTCAACGGTGATTTGATTAAACGTGACATCGGTCACTTCCCGCAGCGCTTGCTGGAGACTTTCCGCTTCGACATTGGCGTCGCAAGTGATAAAACCGAGCATCGTCGCCATATTGGGATGTATCATTCCCGAACCTTTGGCCGCTCCGCCCATGTAGACGGTTTTGCCGTCAATTTCCGCAGAAAATCCGCACTGTTTCATGCAAGTATCCGTTGTTAAAATCGCCGTTTGAAATGCTTCGGCATATTCTTTCGTTGTACCGATATCCAATTCTTCAATTCCCTTTTTGATTTTGTCCATCGGCAAATATTCTCCGATTACGCCTGTTGAGGCAACGGCAACCAAATGTTCCTTAATCCCCAGTTTTTTCCCGGTTAACCGTCTCATCTCAAAAGCGTCTCGCAAACCCCGCTCTCCGGTGCATGCATTGGCATTTGCACTGTTCACCACGACAGCCTGAAGCATGCTGCTTTCTTTCAAACTGTCTTGTGTGACTTTTAGCGGTGCTGCTTGAAAATGATTTATTGTATATACAGCGGCGCTTGTAGCCGGAACTTCACTGACTATCATTCCGATATCTTTTTTTGTATACCGCAAACCCGCATGTATTCCTCCCGCGGAAAAACCGCGCGGTGTTAATATGCTCCCTTTTTCAATTTCTTTCACTTTCGAAATTTCCGTCAATGCTCCCATCTTATATCCCCCTTTTACGGATAGACCGGCAGAAAACGAAGACCTGTTGTCTGTTCCAATCCAAACATCAGATTGGCGTTTTGCACCGCCTGGCCTGCCGCTCCCTTCATCAAATTATCAATTACGGAAACAATCGTTAATCTTCCCGTCCGCTCATCGACGTTTAATCCGATGTCGCAAAAATTCGTAGTCGCAACTTCTTTCACGGAAGGATAATGGTTTTCCGGCCGGATTCTTATGAATGGCGCATTTTTATAACTTTCTTGATACAATTCAATGATTTTCCGGTTATCCCAATTTTCTGATAGCTGAACGTAAATCGTGGTCATGATTCCCCTCGTGATGGGAATAAGGTGCGTGCTGAAAGTAATCGGCTTGATTTCTTTATTCCATTCTTTCAACTGCTGCTCTATTTCCGGAGTATGCTGGTGTTCATTGACTTTATAAATGCGCAAATTTTCATTTACTTCGGAAAACAAGCTCGTTTTAACAAGTGTTTTGCCGGCTCCGGAAGTTCCCGATTTACCGTCAATAATAATGCTCTGCGGTTCAACGATGTTTTCTATGATGACCGGAGCAAGACCGAGGAGTGCCGCCGTGGCATAGCAACCCGGATTGGCAATCCATTTCGCCCGGCTGATTTTTTCTTCGTTCCACTCGGTTAAACCATAAACCGCTTCTTTTACAACGTGCTCATCTGCCGGTTTTTTCTTATACCACTTTTCATATTCGCCTTTCGTTTTCAGCCGCAAATCACCGGACAAATCTATTATTTTGATATTTCTTTTTGCAAATTCCCCGGCAAGGGCGCTGGATACTCCAGACGGTGTCGCCAAGAATACAAGTTCGCTTTCTTCAGCAATTTGGTCAAAATCGATTTTCTCCGTCTTTTTATCCAACAAATTGTATAAATGTGGATATTCATGCCAAATCGGCATTTCGTCTGACGTTGAATGTATGGAATGTATCTCAAATACAGGATGATCCCGCAAGATTCTTAACAACTCAACTCCGCCATATCCGGTTGTCCCGATGATTGAAACTTTCATTCTAAAATCATTCCTTGTTGCTTATTGTATATTTAATCATCAAAATTTATTTTTATAAATATTGCTTATTATTATAAAAACACCGGGCGATAAAATCAACCCATTTTTATTAAGAAACTCATCTGCAATAAAAATTTCCGTTCAAGAAAGGGGGCTATACTGTATTTTTATCACCTTTTCCGCTATAAATAAAGAAATCAGACAAATTTTCCGGACAAGATACCCCATTATTTTTATTATTCCGAATATAAAAGCGTTTATTTTTATTCATTTTTCCTTTTCAAACTGCCGTTTTTTGCAAAAAAAATCCCCGGCCTTTGTGCCGGGAATTTTCCCTTCATATCTTTATTTGTAGAGCCATGCAAATGAAGAACAATACCGAATTAATAATGAGCAAAATGCCAATTTGTTTAGGCGTCCATGGTTTTCCGTAAAGATAAAAAGCGGCAATCACATTTGGCAGAAAAGCGATGGCGGCAATAAAATACTTGGCAATCAGCCACGGCAGCGGAAGAAGGGCGTGATAGGCCCACGACAGCCGTTTGTAGACAACGTTTTTCCTCTCCCGTATCATCGTTTTTACGAAAAAAATCGTGCCCGTGAAAAATAATACGGAAGCGGCAAAAATGAGCCAAGCTTCTGAATGCAAGGAGCCTTCATAAAGATATGCGCTGGCCAAGCCGGCAATGGAAAATACAATAATGGCGCTTAAATCATTCAAAAAGGCGCGATCATTTTTTTTCCATGAGAAATAAATATTGATTAAGAAAAACGGGATCATGGCCAAAGCGAACACGACAATGGACGGCCTCATCCACAGAGGAATCAATAACAGCAACACGCCCGGAACAGCGTAAATCAGCGTCCACTTTAAATAGAAGCCTTGATTTTTCCCTTTAAAAATCAACAACGCCGGATAGGTGGCCAAATAAAGCAGCAGCCAGCCGATAAAAAAAGGGATATGCTGCCAAACAAAACCTGATGCAACGACGCCGAGCCAAAAAGGGATAATGAGCATGGACCATGCCCCGTGTTGCTTAGGTACCACAATTTCCACCATTCACACTCTCCTTGATTGATCTTAACATTACTATAAATAAAAAGAGCCTGCACAGGCGTGATGTATATCACATTTGATGGTTTGCAACATATCCCGCTGCCGGTTTTTTTAAATGATATTTTAACAACGATCGTTGTTTTCTTCCCTGACCTTCTTTTCCAAATAGTCAACGAGCCACTCCAAGCCTTTCCGGTCGTCGATATGAAAAGCGGGAAAATCTTTTTCGGCCAGTTCTTTCGGCACGTCTGCATCCCAATAATAAATGGCTTGAATGTTTGTTAATGCGGACAATTTTTTCAATTCTTCACAAGTGCGCACTAAAACGGCTTTCGGAAAATCTTCGTATTTATGGCCTTCAATTAAAATAATGTCACTCTGAAAAGGAGAGAGCAGGGCCAGCTTTTCTTCGAACGACCACTCCGATTTCTCCGCCTGGATAAGAACGCGGCCGCCGCCTTCCACCAATGAAGCGACGGCTCCGGAAGATATGTGCCGCGCCGAGTCCTTTTCTTCGGCAACGCATGGTTTGCCGCCGTGTCCATGATGCTTCAGCGCCGCCACTCGCAAACCTCTTTCTTTCAACAGCCCTAGCAATTTATTCATAAAGGTTGTTTTTCCGCTGTTTTGAAAACCCGCGATTTGAAAAACAACGGAATTCACCACGGCCATTCGCTGCCTTCCTGATCCTCGAGCAAGAGCACTTCCACTTCATCGCCTTTTTTAAATCCCCTTGTGCCTCCGGGCAAAATTATGAAAGCGTTGGCGCTAGCAAGACTGTAGACAACATTCGATTTATCCTTCCCGCTCGGGGCGGCAACCAGCTGGCCGTTGTCGACCGACAATTTCGCCCTGACAAACCGGGTAAATGGATTCGTTTTTGGGAAATCTTCAATGAGAATCGCTTTTTCTTTGCGGAGATGGGGTCTGTCCGAAAACAACATGGCGCGGATGACCGGTCTTACGAACAATTCAAATCCGACATAGGAGGCGGACGGGTTTCCGGACAAGCCGAAGAGAAGCTTTCCGTTCCAAGAGGCAACGGTCGTAACGCTTCCCGGCCGCATGGCAATTTTATTGAAAAGAATGTCCGCTCCCAATTTTTGATAGATTTCCCCCAGATAATCAAAATCGCCGACCGATACGCCGCCGGTGGTGATCAACATATCCACTTTTGTTGCAGCCCTTTTTATCGATTCGTAACAAGTGTCAAAATCATCAGGGAGGCTGCCGAAATACAACACCTCAGCGCCGGCCCTTTCAATTTGCGCGCTGATCATATAGGAATTGCTGTTGCGAATCTTGCCCGGCACAAGCGGTTCATCCACCTCAAGAAGTTCCGTTCCTGTTGCAAAAAGCCCGATCCGCGGTTTAACGGCCACAGGCACGTCACTATAACCGAAAGTAGCCAATAAAGCTTGGATTCCGGGATTTATTCGCACCCCTTTTTTGACTAGAATGGCGCCTTTTTTCACTTCTTCTCCCTTGTGCGAAACATTGTCCCCGGGTTTTGCGGGACGTCTGACCGTTATATAGTTTTTCCCATCTCTCGTCTCCTCTTTGACGAGTTCAAGCATGATGACTGCATCGCTTCCGGCAGGCATCTGGGCGCCGGTCATAATTCTCACGGCCTGACCGGATTGCACTTCTTTATCTGAAACCATTCCGGCACCGATATGATCAATCACTTCCAGTTCAATCGGATTTTGCGATGAAGCGTTAATGGTATCTTCAGAACGCACGGCATAACCGTCGTAACCGCTGCGGGAAAAATGGGGAACATCGCTGGTTGCGATTAAATCTTTGGCCAAAAATCTGCCGTGGCTTTCCGTGATGGACACATATTCCATTTTTCCCGGATATTTTCGCTCCATCAACCTCTTGACTGCTTCGCTCACCGGAATCGGTTTTCTGAATTCCAACACCACGTTACACAACTCCTTTATTCGTTGATCGCATCAAAACGAGCTGTTATTTTTGAAAATCCTTGCAATGGTTGTGGTAAACAAGTTTTTCCTACAGGGGCCATTTTAATGATACAAATACCATTTTACATGAAATAAATCACTTCTTAGATGTAATTTTATATCAAAAAATCGAACAAAACACTTTATCTAGTGATTAATATCACCACATCAACCATAAGATTCCGTTATGCTTAAATCGTTCCATGCAAAAATGATGAGGAGGTTTTCCCTTTGACATATCCGTTTTCAGAAACAACGTTAGTCAGAGATATTGTGAATCAACTCCCGAAAGCCAGCGACATTTTTAAACGCCACCGCATCGATTTTTGCTGCGGAGGCGCCGTACCGTTAAAAAAGGCCGCTGCAGAAAGCAAAACCGATCTGCGCGAATTAACCAATGAGCTGTTCGCCCTTTACGAAAAAGAACGTTCTGGAACAGAAAACATGGAAGTTTGGACGGACTCCGGCAGCGAAGAGATCATCCGGCACATTCAAACAAGATACCACGAGCCCCACAGGGAAGAGCTTGTCCAATTAACTCCTTATGTTACAAAAGTTGCCAGGGTGCATGGCATGAATCATCCGGAATTAATCAGAGTCCATGAATTGTTCCTCACTTTGAAAAAAGAGCTTTTAGAACATACGAAAAAGGAAGATGAACGTACATTTCCGCTGATCCTCAAACTCGCCGGCGGAAATGGGGAAAACAAGGAAGAAATCATCAATGAAATTATGGAGTTGGAAAAAGAACATGACATTACCGGGGCCATTTTAAAAGAACTGCGCGATGTCACTTCCGGCTATACCTTGCCGCCTGATGCGTGCGGAACATATCGAATCGTTTATAAGCGATTGGAAAAGCTGGAAGAGGAAACTTTCATGCATATCCATCTGGAAAACAACATTTTATTTCCCCGCTATTTGCCGTCTTAAAGCAGAAAGAGAAATCGGTGTAAACCGATTTCTCTTTTTTTTAAACAATCATCCGCCGATATAGGACATTTCAATTTTTTTGCGGTTGCGGACGGTCTCCGCCGTTCTTTCCTCCGAATACCGGTCTGTGCGGCGTTTCCATATATCAATGATAAAGCGCTCGATATGTTCATCCGTTGCTCCGCTTCTGAGCAGCGACTTTACATCATGGCCGTTGCCGTTAAACAGACAAGTAAAAATTTCGCCGTTTGCTGAAAGCCTGGCTCTTGTGCAGGAAGAGCAGAACGCTTCCGAAACGGAAGTTATGAATCCGACTTGCACATTTGTGCCTTTGTAGCGGTATCTTTTCGCCACTTCTCCAAAATAATCAGGGTAGAGCGACTCCAGTTCAAAATGGGCGCTCAATTTGGCGAAAATTTCTTTTTTTGTCACGACATCATCCATTTTCCAACCGTTGGTGGAACCGACATCCATGTATTCAATATATCTGAGCTGCAGTTCGTGTTTTTTGCAAAATTCGGCCATTGGGATAATTTCATGATCGTTCAGGCCTTTTTTCACAACCATATTTACTTTTACTCCAAGCCCTGCTTCTTTGGCCGCCATGATTCCTTTGATCACTTTTTCCACTCCGACCCCGCGGCCGTTGATTTTCCCGAACAACTCGTCATCAAGGCTGTCAAGACTCACATTGACCCGTTTTAAACCGGCTTCTTTTAAAGGAATGGCCAACCGTTCCAGCAGCACCCCGTTCGTCGTGAGAGCGATGTCTTTCAATCCGTCAATGGAAACAAGTTTTTTAACCAGAACGGGCAAATCTTTCCGCAATAGCGGCTCGCCTCCGGTCAGACGGATCTTTTCAACGCCAAGGGATATAAAAATTCTCGCTAATCTTTCTATTTCATCAAACGTCAGAAGCTCACTCTTGGGCAAAAATGCAAAATCAGGACCAAATATATCTGCCGGCATGCAGTATTGACAACGGAAATTGCATCTGTCGATGACAGAAATCCGCAAATCTCTCATCGGCCTGTCAAAAGTATCCCTTATATATGGTTTGGTCATTTTCTGTCAACTCCAATATCTATATGAGAACGTGCAGAATAAAAACTATTCCAATAACATTTATATTTTATCATTCAACTAAACTCAATGAAAAAAGTTTCCCTAAAGGTATTACACCATAAAAATGTTGTTTATGGGTAAAACCAAACGAAATGTCATGGAATGTTCACACTTTCACACGATATCTGTTCCATATCCAATCATCTATGCAAGCGTTTTAATTTTTTTCATTATATCAATATTACATTATTCCGGCAATGAAAAATCGCTTGTGCAAAAAATCGTGTCGTTTATTCCTCATATCATCTTAATTGACTATATAAAATAAATGATGCATTATTATATTGTAAAACTTTTTTATAAAATTTAACTTTTAAAACACTTAACGTTCAGGCATTTCTATAACACTTCCCCACCTTTATTTCAGGAGTGATCAGTATGTCAAATCAATTTGATTCCACAACGGTATTGACTGCAGACCGGATTAATGACCTGCTTGGCCTCTCCAATCATCAATTTTCCATTGACAAAGGGTCTTTCTTATTTCAAGAAGGTATGGATGCCGAGGAAATCTTTCTGGTTCTTTCGGGAAAAATAGTGATCACAAAAAGCACGCCGGAAGGCCGGGAATTTTCACTGCGGATTTGCAGCGAAAACGATATTTGCGGGGAACTCATTCTGTTTTTGGATGATGCGAAGCATATGTTCAGCGGCAAAGCAATGGAAAAGTCCACCGTTGCCGCAATAAGCAAGCACACTATCGAAACGGAAATTACAAAAAATAACGCATTGGCTGTTGACTTGTTAAAATGGATGACAGATAACTCCAGAAAAATACAGCTAAAATTCAGGGACCTTATTCTCCATGGCAAAAAAGGAGCGCTCTACTCTACCCTCATTCGTTTGTCCAACAGCTTCGGAGTGAATAGAAGCGACGGCATATTGATCGATTGCGCCGTTACCAATCAAGAATTGGCAAATTTTTGCGGAACTTCAAGGGAAAGTATTAATCGCATCTTAAACGAATTAAAAAGAAATTCCATCATTTCATCCTATAAAGGGAAAATCATCATCCACGATATTCATTACTTGCGCAAAGAAGTTTATTGCGAATTTTGCCCGATTGAATTTTGCCGCATAGATTGAACAGCCCTTTCAGCGGTCCCGCTTTACGTTGATTATAAGAAAGTTCTGGCAAGGTTACCGGAGGGCCCTTTGAACAAATTCACACAAAAAAGGATATCTTCCGGCACTGCCGGACAGATATCCTTTTTTTACAATCTGACAACTTCGTATTTTGACGCCAGTTCAATGAAAGCGGCCATACCGCTGATTTTTCCGGCAGACAATTTGTTTTCAATTCCATAATACTCTACGCATGTTTTACAAGCGAGCAGTTCTACTCCTTTTTTCTCCAGTTCCTTTAAATGAACGGAAACGAAGGATTCTTCTGTTAAGGCCAATACGCCGCTGTTTAAAAAGAAAATGGCCGCCGGTAAGTCTTCCTTTTGCTTTAAAACCGTAAAAAAATTTTCAAGCAGCGTTTCACCCAGATCATCAGCCCCGCTGCCGAGGCGGTTGGAACCGACTAAAATCACTTTATTTTTCATCGGCACCCTTCTTTCTTATCTGTATTTGATACATGGCTGCGGAAAACAAAGGCAGCCGCTTTGCCGAAAAATCAAGAAAACTTGCCGCGTTCAATGAAAACCGTCATAACATGAACACGGCCTTGGATTTTAATCGGGAATACCCAAGGCTATTTTAGCATATCTTGACATCCTGTCTTTTGTCCATGGCGGATCCCAGACAATATTGACTTCCGTATTTTTCACTTCCGGAATATCTTCCACCGCCGCTTTCACTTGGGAAACAATGGTTCCCGCCAATGGACAGCCCATCGACGTCAAAGTCATCGTAACGGTGAGATTTCCTTCCTCATCCAGATCCAGGTCATAAACCAATCCCAAATTGACTATATCTATCCCGATTTCCGGGTCGACTACCAGTTGCAAAGCATTCATGATGCTGTCTTTCAAATCTTGATCCATGATCCTTCCTCCTTTATTTTTCTTATATTATGATACCAAATTGAGGTATGTAATAAAAATATAGTGCAATTCTCGGGACGTTTTTTAAGGAATTAAAAACCACCGCCGGAAGTTCTGTACAACGGCATCCCTTTTCAGGCTGACTGACGGCAAATCATGTCCGGTAATCCTGCAATGGTTTTCGTCTGTATTCGTCATGAACCGTTTATTCTCCGAACCGGGCTTCACAAATATTTTTCAAACCACTCAACCAGTTTATAGACCGCTTCCCGGCTGACGGCATGACCCGCTTCTTCGTCGACGATAAATGCCAGTTTTTCAGGATGGTCCACATACAGAGGTTTAGTTTGTTCATAAAAATCATAAGCCAAGTCAAAGGGAACCGTTTGGTCCAATTTTCCGTGCCAGAACAAAAGAGGGCGTCCGTCAAGTTTTTCCGGCTGCATGCTCAAATCCACAGCGGCAATGTTACCGGAAATAAATTCCAACTCTTTTTCGGACATAGGAAGTTCAATGCCCTGCTGTTTCAGGCCGGCAAGCTGCCGGTGAAAAAATTTCGTAAACGCAGGCATCCCCATCAAACTGACGGCAACTTTAATCCACGGATATTTGGTCAATGCCCCGAGCGTAACCAATCCGCCCATGGACGTTCCGGCAACGCCGATTCTTCCATTGTCAATCAATCCTTGTTTTTCAAAAGACTCCTTAATTTTTGCCAACTCATCAATGGAACGTAAAACAATATCCCAAAAATGAAAATCCATCTCCATATCTGTCAATCCCTGCTGCCTTTCCCCGTGATAAACAGCGCACGGAAGGACGACCCTGAATCCTTTTTTTGCCAACAAGAAGCCATAATGAAGATTTTTTTCCTTGAAACTTTTAAACCCATGTTCAAACACAACGAGCGGCAACCGTACATTTTTGAGCGATTGCTTGACAACATGGATTGCAGTAATGTCCCCGACCTGCCGTTCCTCAACAACAACCATAAAAACGAAACCTCCAACTGTTAGATTTGCTTATTTTTCCAGTTACAAGCGGAATAATTGTAAATATTCGTAATATACCATATCATATATGTACTGCGACTTTTTTCACACGGGATGATTCTTCCTCCATGCCTGTCGTATAATATTACTTAATGAAGCAAAAATTTGCAGAGGCAATCCGGATTTCCTTTTACACATAAAATTAGTGTATCATAGAGAGGATTTTCAAATAAATATGAATAAATATGAGAAGGAGAAAAAATGAGGGACAAGCATTTAATTGTGTTGGATCTTGACGGCACACTCTTGAAAGAAGACAATACCATTTCGGAAACAAACAAAATAGTGCTGAACAAACTTCTCGAACTGGGCCACAATGTGATGATTGCCACCGGGAGGCCTTACCGTTCGAGCAGGAAATATTATGATGAGCTCGGATTAAAAACCCCGATTGTCAATTTTAACGGCGCTTTTATTCATCATCCCCATGACCGAAGTTTCGGTGTTTTTCACACCCCATTGGAAATCGAAGTGGCGAGAGATATCGTCGACGCATGCCATTCATTCCGGTTTCACAACATCATCGCCGAAGTGATTGATGACTTATACATTCATTATCCCGATGAAAAATTGGTAAAAATCTTCAGCGCGGGAAATCCGAAAATAAAGACGGGAGATTTACGGCAATCTCTTGACGACTCTCCGACAAGCATTTTGATTCATACGGATAAAACCGAAATTGACGCTTTGAAAAATCATTTGGCCGATGCCCATGCCAATGTCATCCATCAACGGAGCTGGCAAGAGCCATGGCATGTGATCGAAATTGTCAGAAAAGGGATGAATAAAGCCCTCGGCGTCAAAAAAGCGGCCGAATACTTGAGTATCCCGAGAAAAAATATCATCGCTTTCGGTGATGAAGACAATGATTTGGAAATGCTCGAATATGCAGGCACCGGCGTAGCAATGGGAAACAGCATTGATGAATTGAAAAATATAGCCGATGAAGTCACCTTGACAAACGAGGAAGACGGAATCGCCGTTTATTTGAATGAGCGTTTCAACTTGAATCTTCTGTAAGGGACAAACTTTTTACGGCATTTTCATTTGCCTCCTCACGACAATGTTTTAAAAACAACGTGCGGACCGCCGACCGCGACAACCATTGCATGCAAATTCTGCAATTACCGCCATTTTGTCCCCTGTATCGGCCACAAGCTCCGGGCGAATACTAGCAATTGAAACAGGCCTGTTTCAAAAACACCGGGCTACGGGGGAGAACGGCAGTGGGCAGAAAATCTCGGCGTTTTATCCAGCATAGTGTCAATGCCATTAACGAACACGACAAAAGGTTTCCCTATTTTACAACTTATGCGGAAGCGGAAGCGAGAAAAATGAGAAACGAACAAGGAACCGACCGGGGAGGTTCATAAAGCAGATGGGAAACCGGCTCCTGCAAGAAGCGAAAAAGTTTGTCGAAGAGGCGAAAAACGCCACCGGAAGCGGCCAACATGAAGCAATTGAAAAAGCCAAAAATGCTTTGTCTTCGGCATATGCCAATTCCACGCTGGCACAAAAGAAACAGCTGCGGGAATTGCAAAACGAACTGGATCAACTTCTGTAAAATGGGGCAAAAAGTTCATATGAAGCAATCGAAAGGCTGCGGCCATCGGGGCCGCAGCCTTTTTTCCGTTGCCGTGATCCCGTTCCTTGCTTTACGAAGATGTGGTGCGGTTTTTACCTTCGAAAAAAACGTGTGCTCCGTTTATCCATGTTCGGAGGAAAGAATTCCTCCAGCACGACGGGATAAAGATGAAAAATTTCTCCTTTATTATCCCGCTCATATAAGTTTAAAATCAATACCCCGTTCTCAGGCAATGTTTTCTTGTCCAAGGATATGGAAATTTTGAAGTTTTCCCAGTCAGGGTATTTGTTTTTAGTCTCCCCTTTTGTCTCATCAACATATTGATGATGTCCGTCCTCCACCGTGTAAAAAAATTGCCCGGTGGCCGGGCGGGCTTCCCCGGTCACTTCGTATTTCCCCCTTTTTCCTTTCACGGAGACATTTCTGAAAAAAAGATTTTCTTTACGCCGATCTTTCTCTTGTTCAACTGCAAATGTTTGTCCGGTTGAGTCCCCCTCCAAGGCGGCTGTTTTTTCCGGCACAAACAAGACCAAGGTGAAAATGACGCAAGTCAGAACGAGTCCTGTCGCGGATTTCATCTTTCCTCCTCCTTTATACCATCAAGTGCTGCCTGTCTGTTGTCGTTCGCAAAACGGAAGCTTACTGCCAAATTACGGTATATTCCCTTCCATTATTCATTTATTCATTAATTTTCCCATTTCTTGCTTTTTCATGTTAAACAATGTTGTTTTTTGCTAATAAATTCTATACACTAGAAAAAGCAATTTATAGAAGCGGGGGTTATTCGTTATGACAGTTAAAATCCTGGCAGACAGCGGCTGCGACCTGCCGCTCGGCTTTTTTCGGGAAAACAATGTCACACTTTTCCCATTAAAAGTCGTCATGGACGGAAAGGAATACGAAGATTTGGTTTCCATTACACCGGAACAAATATATGAAGCCATAGCCGCCGGCAAGTTCCCGAAAACATCGCAAGTGTCCCCTGCCGACTTTAAGGAAGTTTTTACGAAATTGGCGGAAAACAACGAAAAAGGAATTTATATCGCATTTTCATCTGAGTTGTCCGGAACCTATCAAACAGGGGCCATGATTTTGGACCAAGTGAAAGAGGACTATCCCGATTTCGAATGCACCATTATTGACAGCAAATGCGCCTCTTTGGGTTACGGACTGGTTGTGATGGCTGCGGCCAAACTGGCAAACTCCGGTGCTTCGATGGAAGAAATTATTCAAGATGTAACATTCCGCGCCCGGCATATGGAGCACCTTTTTACGGTGGAAGACCTCAACCATTTGGCAAAAGGCGGCCGCCTCTCCAGAGCTTCCGCGTTTTTGGGCGGTCTTTTGAACATCAAGCCTTTGCTGAATGTCGAAGACGGGAAGCTTGTCCCGATTGAAAAAATCCGCGGCAAGAAAAAGCTGCTGCGAAGAATAATCGAACTGATGAAGCAAAGGGGAGATTCACTGGGAGACCAGCTGATCGCCATCAGTCATGCCAATAATGAAGAAACCGCTTTGGAAATGAAAAAAATGATCGAAGCAGAATTCGGCCCAAAAGAAATTTACATCAATCAGATCGGCGCTGTTATCGGTTCCCACACCGGACAAGGTACGATCGCCGTCTTTTTCCTTAACCGCATTCGTTGAATTTTTGAAATTTTCCATTAGAAATCGTTTCCGGATGAATTTGCCTGTATGTTTCATGTACATGAATGAAAACTAATGAATGCAAATACCTTTGCGGATGAGAAAGGAGCTGAACATATGTCCCGCACTTCCGATAATGACAAAAAAGCAAGGGATAACAATGCCCGCAATCATGAAAAAAATATGCTCCACGAAAAGAACCGCAAAGCCGGAAAATTCAAATACTCAAAAAAGACCGACCATCTCTAGCCGCTGCCGGACGCTTTTCCGGGCGGCGCGCAACCGGCAAAGTTCAGGTGCCGCTGCAAAAAAAGGAATGGGAGCGCCGATGTTCCCATTCCTTTTTTGCATGGGGCGGATTTCCGGCATGGTGCGGCGCCCCCGTGTGCAAAACGCAATTCTCACAACCGGCGGCAGCGTTTCCGAAGCAGATTTGCCGTTGCAGCGTCATTCGCATTATTCCTTTTTCACCGCATACGTCCACATTCCTTCCTGATATACTTTTCCTTCTTTCATCAGTTTTCCGAGCGCCCGCTTGAACGCTCCTTTGCTCATGCCGAACCGGGCCCGGATGTCCTCCGGAGGACTCTTATCGCTATAGGGCATGGCCCCGTTTCTTTCCAGCAAATAAGAATAAATTCGTTCCGCATCATCGGCCATTGATTCATGTTTGCGGGGAAGGAGGGAAATGTTCACGGTTCCGTCCTCTTTCACATCGATAATCCTTCCGTCCACCTTTTCGCCAAGACGCGGCTCTTTTCCCCGCTGTGACTCATGGATAAACCCTTTGTATCCTTCAAAAGTAAACACCCAGCTGCCGGCTTTGGCGGTCCGGTAAATGCAGCCTTGAACATTTTTGTTGAAATCCTTCCGGGTTGCATGGTTCCTTTTTTCTTCAATCACTTCATCCGAAGCCAATTTCACATAAATACGGCCGTTTCTGCTCACTTTCAACGTGATATACAGCCAATCGCCCGGTTTCGGCCAGGCCGATTTTCTTACGGGCAAATCTTCCGCCCCCAACAGCATGTCCTTATTAATGCCAATATCAACAAAAACACCGATATCTTCCCTTACTTCCTTTACTTTTCCCCAACCGTATGTGCCGGCTTGAATGGCGGGAATAAAAGTTGTTGCCGCAATCCTTCCTTGTGAATCCGTGTAAAGAAAAACTTCCGCTTCTTCCCCCTCCTGCCATTCCCTGTCCGTTTCATTTATGTGGAGAAGAACTTCTTCTTTCGCTCCGGTTAAAAACCACCCAAAGGGAGCCTTGCGGACAACCGTTAAACGGGCTGTCCGGCCAAGAGAACCGCGCAATGACATCCTATCACCCCGCTGACTTTGCATTTGTGATGAAAAAGGTTGTCCCATTTTTATCCGTTGTCTATAATGAAGCAAGATTAAGAATTTTTTCGAACAAATATGATTTACGGAGGTTCCCCAATGGCAAAAGAACATTCATTTGATATTGTTTCCAAAGTTGATGTTTCGGAAGTCAAAAACGCCATCAATATGACGATGAAAGAGATCTCCAACCGTTATGATTTCAGAGGGAGCAAAAGCGATGTGAGGCTCGAAAATGAAGAAATCGTCCTTGTTTCCGATGATGAATACAAGCTCGGGCAGTTGAAGGACGTTCTCCTTGGCAAGTTGATAAAAAGGGGGGTGCCCATTAAAAATTTAAAATACGGAAAGATTGAAAAAGCAGCCGGCGGCACGGTCAGACAAAAAGCAGCCCTCGTACAAGGAATCGATAAAGAAAACGCGAAAACAATCAACACTGTCATTAAAAACAGCGGCCTCAAAGTGAAAAGCCAATTTCAAAATGACCAAATCCGTGTCAGCGGCAAAAGCCGCGATGACTTGCAAAAAGTGATCGCACTTGTCAAAAATACGGAACTTCCTATCGAGGTACAATTTGTCAATTACCGGTAACCTCATTCTGCAACACAGCAGTCAGCGGCATTTTCCGGTAAAAATGCGCACGAAAACCGGTTCCAAGCTTTTCGTGCGCCCCCAATATCAATGAAACGGATTCCTTTCAGGATTGTGCATGCCGCTGCAAATTGGAAAGCAAGAGGGAAAACACTTTTCCGTCTTTCTTTTCTGCCAAAACGTTTTTTCCGTTCCATTTCACTTGCAACGACTCGCCGCTGTAACCATGAATGACCAATTCCATTTCCGTCCATTCCGGCCGGAACTGTCCTTCATCATTCGTTTCAATCGTTATTTCTTGTCCGCGATATGAAACATGAAATATTCTCCGCAAATAGACCCCGTCTTCATAACAAAATGTCCGCCCATCATCGTCATACAGTTGAAATCGGGTTTCGTGATTGTCTTCATAGTACAAATGAATCACAAGCTTTTTGTCAGGGACCGCCGTCGATACTTTCGCTTCCCCGTGGATGACCGCCGACCCTTTTTTAATGAAAACCGGAAGCTTCTCCAACGGGGCGTATATGAGATGATATTGTTTTCCGGCATATTCTTCATCCGTCCAGTAATCGATCCATCTGCCCTCCGGAAAATACGCCGCCCGGCACTCACATCCGGGCTGCATAATCGGGGCAATCATTACATTTTCGCCAAGCAAAAATTGATCATGGATATTATACGTTTTTTCATCGTGCGGATATTCAAGAAACAGTGCCCGCATGACCGGGAAGCCTTTTTTATGCGCTTCCGCAAACAATGTGTACAGATGGGGCAGCCATTGATAGCGGAGCACAATATATTTCTTGATGATTTTTTCATACTTTTCCCCGAAAGCCCACGGTTCCTGGCGCTTTGATTCAATGGCGGAATGATTGCGGAAAAACGGCATAAACGCTCCCGCCTGAACCCATCTCACGAGCAATTCCCCGGTGGCATGGTGGGCAAAGCCGCCCACATCGACACCGCAAAAGGGAATGCCGGATATTCCCATATTCATTAGCATCGGAAGCGACATTTGCAAGTGTTCCCAAAAACTGCGGTTATCGCCCGTCCAAACGGCGGCATATCTTTGCACCCCGGCAAAACCGGCCCGGGTCAACAGAAACGGCCTTTTCCCGTCCAGCAATTTTTTCATGCCTTCGTAAGCGGCCATGCACATGTAAAAACCGTACAGATTATGCATCTCCCGGTGTGTTTTTAAATCCCCCTCATCGTTGTGGACAACCTTTTCATCCATTGTCTTGCTTTCATTAAACACAGCCGGTTCATTCATATCGTTCCAAATGCCTTCCATTCCCATCCCGCTGTAAAACCGGTGCCTCTCCCCCCACCAATCGCGGACCTCGGCATGTATAAAATCCGGAAATGCGCTTTTTCCCGGCCACACATCGCCGTAAAAAACCCTTCCATCTATGTAGCGGCAGAAATAATTGTTTAATATCCCTTCTTTAAAAACAGGATATTCCGGATCTTCTTTCACACCGGGATTGACAATCGGCACAGTCATGATGCCCTGCTTTTTTAAATCGGCGACAAGCTTTTCCGGATTCGGGAACCGCTCCTTGTCAAACGTAAACACACGGTATCCGTCCATATAGTGAATGTCCAAATAAACGGCATCAAGGGGAATGTTTTTCTTGCGGAATGCGGCGCAAAGGTTGCGAACCTCTTCTTCAGATTGATAACTGTAGCGGGACTGATGGTAGCCGAGCGCCCATTTCGGGGGAAGAGGCATCCTGCCCGTTAAAAGCGTATACCCGGAAATGACATCTTTCGGAAGGGGACCGGCTATAAAATAATAATCCATTTGCCCTCCCGCCGCCCCGAAAGAATAAACGCCGCTGCCGCTTTCAAAATCAAAAAATGACCGATGGCTGTTATCAAAATAGATGCCGTACGCCGTTCCGTTCCTGACCGCCATGAAAAACGGCACCGACAAATATAACGGATCCGTTTCGGGATTGTGGGGAGCATAGACATCCGTATTCCACATGACATACTTGCCGTCTTTTTTATTTAAAAATCCTGTTTTTTCCCCCAGTCCGTAAACATGGTCGACATCAGCCATTTCCTTAAAACAGATGATTTCCTTTGCTTTGTTGTATCCGATTCCTTTCGCGCCTTCTTTCAGTAAGATTTTCCCCTCTCTATCCCCAATGATCACCCGGCACGGGTTCTTGTGAATCTCCACGGTAAGCTTTTTTGTGCCAAGAAAAACTTTCTCTTCTGTTTCCTGTACGGAAAAATGCACCCGACCGGGGCGGGCTGTGACGGCAGGGGTTGTCTCTTCAGCTGCCGTGCCGCCGGGCTTGTATAAAAAACGGATGATTCCTTCCCGGTAAACGAGAATTTTCATCTCACCGCTCTCTGTTTCCATGAATAATCCGTTCTGTATCCGGACGGTTTTTAAAATATTTCCTATATCAAAAAAGTCCACCGC
Source organism: uncultured Bacillaceae bacterium (assembly GCA_937995745.1). Lineage (GTDB taxonomy): Bacteria > Bacillota > Bacilli > Bacillales > Cytobacillaceae > CALKIU01. The sequence goes on from CALKIU010000051.1 coordinate 44,466, forward strand.
CTCTTTTTGCGGATGGTTATCTGGATGAATTGCAAAACTTGTGTCACCCGGCATCCGAATCCCTCCTAACAATGCGATCGCTATAATGTTTCCGGAATGATTCAACAACCGAGTCATACAATTGGCGCTCGGGCAATGTGTCAACAGAACACATTCCGGAATATTCTTTTAATAATAGTGATTTCTTAAATGATTCTTTTCATTCATTGCCGATTATTCATTTTTATAATTTCAAAAATATTTCACAAACTTTTCACAATTAATTGTGACTTATTTCAACGCAGTATTTATTGTTTTATGTTATGTTATGATACAAAATTGGTTAATAGTCCTAAGTAAGTTTCTGTCATACTAATCTGTTTGTCCCAAAAAGAAGTTGGCAAGAATGGTCTTTGCTTTTTCAAGCAACACTTAACATAGAGAAATGGGCAAGAGAAGCAGACACCACAGACAATGAAATCAGCTTCGAGACAACTAAAAGTTTCTCTTAATGGAGGTTTACAATGAAACGACAGCAGCGCACGAAACTTATTGAATATCAGTCACGGGCTTATACGAACGGCACTGTTGAATATATCAATAACCAATGGGTCTTTTTTGATGATGAAACGGATGAAGCATCATCGTTGGAAGATTTTCTGAACCGGGAAGTGGAAGTGTTCCGCCATTCCCACTGGAAAAGGGGGATTTTATTCGAACCGGGAAAATTGAAATCAAGGGATGAAATCATTTTCCTCAATCACAATGATAATGTCCGTATTCGCAAAAAACTCCCCTATTCGTTGGAACAATTTTTGGACACCATTTCTGATGACGCGTTTTATCAATTTGTCACTCATCTCAACTCTTTGCAATTCTCGATTTATGATTGCATTTATTGTTACAATCATTTAAATTTCCTGGAGGGGGCAAAAAGAAAAGAAGGCGTCAATTTTCTTATCTTTGACAATCAAGAAATGATTTGCAACGTTCAGCATCATTTTGGCTATTATGAAAGAGAACGGGATCGCTTCGAATTTACCATAAACAACGGGAAAAGAACGATTATAGAAAAAATTTCATAATCCCCGCTGCCCGCATTCTGCTTGAATCACGAAAAGTTTTAATATACTGGTTCTGCTTTTCTATCGTGAACAGGAAAATCTCGGCCGGCATTTCCTCAACGAAACAATGAGCACGGCCGCTACATAGAATGTCCTTTATTCCGTTCCAATAGCCAAGAATACACAGTTTTACCGTTAGTCTCTATTGCCGCACCCTTACCGTGAAAAGAAGCGGCGCACCATAACAGCTCCCGCTATGCAAAAAGCTGCCAAAATGGCAGCTTTTTCTGTTCATAAAGGCAGTTTTATTCCAAGATACAGAGTATAAACAAACAATAACGCCAATAATATCCAATAAGCAGGAGTGTTTTTTCCTTTCCGATCTCTCGCCGACACCATTTCGATCAAAGAGATGACGAAAAGTCCGGAAACGGTCTTCAAAATGTAGACCGGCTGGAATTCAGCGAGAAAGCTGAGCAGTTTGACGCCTGTGGCAATGATAAACAAGTAGAAAATCCTGAGAACAATAAAAATGATTTTTTCCGCCCGAACCATTCCAGCTCTGCGAAATACCAGTGCCGAACCGAAGAGAACAAGCGCCGTAAACCACGCAGTCACATGCATATGAACAGTCGCAGTCAATACTAAGACCCCCTCTGCATTTATCCGACTGTTAGTATCATGTTTACCATTTCTTTCTAAAATCATGACCTTGTTTCATTGCAGAAAGGGGTCTTTCGTTTTAATTGCCAATTCTATTGACCAGTGTTCCAATTTTTTCTACCTTTATTTCCATCACATCCCCCGGTTTCAAAAATTGCGGAGGATTCATTCCTTTCCCCACTCCAGCCGGGGTGCCGGTGGCAATGATATCCCCGGGCTCAAGCGTCATTCCTTGCGACAACTGAGAAATGATCCTTTCCACGGGAAAAATAAAATTCTTTGTATTGGACAGTTGGCGGATTTCCCCGTTAATGCGGGTTTCAATTTGCAAACAGTTCGGATTTCCAACAGCGGAGGCATGAACAATCCACGGTCCCATCGGACAGCTTGTATCGAGGCTTTTTCCGAGAAAATATTGCTTATGCCGCTCCTGCAAATCCCTTGCCGTTACATCATTAATAATCGTATAACCGAACACGTAGTTCAAGGCATCTTCCGGTGGAATCCTTTTCCCCCTTTTTCCAATGACTACCGCCAACTCCCCTTCATAATCCAATTGCTCCGTCAAATGGCGGTGGGGATTTACTTCCCGGTATGGTCCGACCACGGTGGTCGGCGCTTTTGTAAAGATAATCAAATGTTCGGGGATGTCCTCTTTGCTGCCCATTTCGAGCGCATGAGCCGCATAGTTCTTCCCGACGCAAAAAATATTTTTTGCCGGCCTCGGGATCGGCGCGGAGAGTTCCACCTCCTCCAACGGAAACAAAAATTCCTTTTTTTCAGGGTGAGCGAGAGCCGCATTTTTCAATTCACGAACGGCTGATAAAAAGCTTTCCCCCAATTCAATGCACGCCAACATATTTCCCGGAAGCGCAGATCGTCCGAGACAAATTTGTTCCGCTTTATTCAAATCGATGACGGCGGTATCATTCTCAATGACCAAACCGATAAATACCCGGTTGTTTCTAATGCAAGTGGCAAATTTCATGTCATCACCTTCCTGAAAATGTGCTTATTTCCAATTATAGTGCAACCGCCTGATTTTTGGGTGTCAAGAAAAGTATCAAGCAGTTTCAACGTTTCATCGGCTGTTTTTTCATGTATGTCGCCGTCCGCCACAGCCATTCGAGCGGACCGTACCGGAACCGGTTCATCCACAGGCGGCTGAACACCATTTGCAGCCCGAAGAGGACAAATGCGATGACCGTGCCCGCCGTGACAGACACCTTTCCATACAGTCCCAAGCCGTAAGAATAAAAAATAAGCGTGCAAATGACTGACTGCATGATGTAATTTGTTAATGACATCCGTCCAACTGGGGAAAACGCCAACAAACCTTTGCCGACATTTCCCGCGAAAAGAAGGGCGATTCCCAATCCGTAAGCAATCGCCAGCAAAGGCCCGCCCATGGCATAGGCGACAAATTGTGAAGCCAGATTAAAATCGACCACATGCGGAACGAGTTTCAAAGAAAGCCCCGCCGCAAAAAAGACGGCAAAAGCGGCGGCAAAAGGCCTTTTTAATTCTTCGATTCTTTCCATCCACCTGTATTTGGCCGCTCCTCCGCCCAGCAAAAAATAGGGCAATATCATAAAAAGGTATCCTGTTGCGTTCCAAATATTGTTCACCATGGACCAATCACTGAATCTTTGCGCGCTGATTTCCGCAAAACTTCCCGCCTGGTATGCTTGAACGGTTTGTTCCGCAGCGTGCTGATCGTACAGCTCCCTCATCCATTCTTCTTCAGGAGCAAAGGAGACGGCGGCAAACATGAGCACAGAAAAAAGGACGGCAGAAATCGATGCCAGCAACGCTCCTGTCAGTATCATCCCTTTGCCGGACATCCGCAAGAATAACAAAAAAATAAAGCCCATCACGGCATATGCGATTAAAATGTCCCCGTGCCAAATTAGGAATGCGTGAATCATACCAAAAAGGAGGAGAACTGTTAATCTCCGTAAGGCCACCGTCCGGAAATTCAGCCCTCTGGCCGTCGTTTTTTCCATCAGAAGAACAAGGCCATAACCGAACAACAAAGAAAAAAGCGGATAAAAACTTCCCTCGGCCAAAACATGAATGACTCGATATAAGGCCTGATCTGCCGGCGTATCCCACCAAGAGAACGGATCAAAACTGATGTAAAGATACGGCGAATGAAAAGACAGCATATTGACAAGAAGTATCCCGAAGACGGCAAATCCCCTGATAACGTCGAGGACGGCAATCCTTTTTTCCAAACCACCGCTATCCATTAGCCCACTCCTATCATTCCCTGTTTTTGCAATCGTAAAGGACGTTTTTGCGCAAAATCACAAGCAACCCCGCATGCCTTTGGACGTTGAGAAAATGGCCGGATTGAAGCAGCCGCGGAAATAAGCATATTATTTCAGAACGGCAAATATAATGATTTTCCGACTTCCCATATTATATAAAAAATAATTACAGTTCTGCACTTTTTTTAAAATTTCTCCAAAAAAAGAAACG
>CALKIU010000052.1 GCA_937995745.1 uncultured Bacillaceae bacterium
ATTCATTTATCAATCACTTCAAAATCTTCCTCGTAAAAATAGCCGAAGTTTCTTTCGTCAAAGTCCACCCGGCAGGAGCAGAGGCCGGACAGGCTTTCGGCGATTTCACCGATGACGCCGGTTTTATTTTCAAATTGCTTCAAATAATAGTAATCCTCGGGATCCATTCGTCGTTTTGACAAATCATTAATTTCCCTTATTTTTACTTTCATGCCGATTTTAATGTTTTTGTGTAAAGCGCTTTCGCCGTTTATGACGTTGCCCTCTTCTGTTTTTAATTTCTTAATGCTCTCCATTGCTATAACACCTGCGGTTCTTTTATTCTGAAATGCTGTCAATCTTTTATTTTTTCTATATAAAAAAAGCTGATTTAACGGGCTGCACTGTGCCGGCTAAGGTTCAAAGCGGTCAAGCCCCCAATCAGCTTTCAAGATTTCTTTCAGCAAAGCCGTTTTCTCCGCGCCGATTTGTTCGGCAATGGCATCCTCAAGGTTCTTTTTTAAAGCGGCCCGTTTTTCGAAACATTCTTCGCCGAAGGGCGTGAGTTCAATGCATTTTTCCTTTTTGTTCGTTTCCAGGCTGCTTACTTTGACGATTCCTTTGGCTTCCAAGTTTTTGATAGCTTTATGCACCGCCTGTCTGGATATATCTACACCCTTTGTGACAGAGGCGATTGTCGGTTTCTTTTTGTAAGTTCTTGCCATGATGAGCCATTCCGAATTGGATATGGAAATATCACTCGTTTCGCTCCATAGCTGGTTTGAAATGCCGCGGAGTTGGAGATAACGCTCGCTAATCAGATCGATTAAGCCCAAGTTTTCCCACTCGAAACTCAAAATCGTGTTCCCCCCTATCGCTTTGCCCTTAATAATACAGAAGGTTTTTGTCATTGTCAACAAGGTTGACAATCTTGCTTTATTACGATAAAATAATATTGTAAACCAAGTTGACAATTTAGGGATAGGGGTAATGAAATGTTCAAAGTTGGCGATGTTGTCGTCTATTCCGTTCACGGCCTGTGCAGAATCAATGATATTTGTGAAAAAACAATTGCCAATGAGACGAAGATGTACTACGTGCTGAATCCGCTCGATCAGCCCAGTTTGACGATCAGCACTCCCGTTGAAAACAAAGGTTTAATTATGAAGATGATGGACAAGGAAGAAGCGGAAGAAATATTGCACTCTTTTGCGGAACCGGGAGTCGACTGGATTAATGAAGTAAGAAAGAGAATGGCCCAGTACAACCAAATGGTGAAGTCAGGTGATCGCCGTCAAATTGCCGGTGTTTTAAACACCTTGATGTGTAAAAACTTGGAAGCAAGCATGAACAAGAAGAAACTCTATGATCAAGACCGCCGGCTGATGGAAAACATTCAGAATGTGCTGTTTAAAGAATTGGCAAGGGTTTTGGATAAATCGCTGGATGAAGTGTACAGCCTGGTTGAGGAAATGGTGATGAAACAAATAAACGCCGCCAAAGAAACGGTATAATTGTTATTCCACTGAAAAACCGCCTCCATTGCATGCGTTCTCTCCTTTCCGGAGATGCGCCGGGCAAAAACGGGTGGTTTTATTTTGCGCTTGTAGATGGAAAATTTTGTAATAATTGTCCGGCGCCTTTTGTTCCGGACGTTTTTTCGAAAATATGAAAAAAACTTTCCTGCAAGACGGGGGCGGGATTTGTTAAAATCAAATGGAGTACAGCAGATAAAGAGGAAATGGCGGTTTTTTAAGGGGGAAATACAGTTGATGAATGATTCGCATAAGCGGCCAAGAATGGACATACCCAAAACGATGAGTGAATGGGTTTGGGATATTATCGGGTTTACGGCATATTTTTTCTCTGTGTTTCTTTTGATTTATGTTTGGAATGATCTTCCGGACAAGGTTCCGGCTCATTATAATATTCTCGGCGAAGTGGACCGCTGGGGTTCGAAGGGGACGCTGATCGTTCTTCCCTTTATTGCGGCTTTCTTGGCTCTCATAATGACGGGACTTGAAAAATTTCCGCATGTTCATAATTATCCGGAGCGGTTTAATGAAAACAATGCGGCACAGTTTTATTTGAACAGCCGCAAGATGCTCAATCAATTGAAAAATGTTTGTTTGATCATGTTTTCATTGATAACGGTGGAGTCCATTTCGATTCCGATGGGGTGGGGCTTCCGTCTCGGCATGTGGTTTTTTCCTTTGTTCTTAATTGCGATGGCGCTGCCGGTCGTTTTTGGGTTGATGAGGCAGAGGAGGATACGGTAAGGAAGGTCTTTATCGCTGATAAAGACACAGGGAAATTCAAGTGTGCGTATTGGTGAGGAGTTTTCCCGAGTGATTGAGCAGTTTTTTCGATGTTTTGGAATAATGCTTATCAAGAACGGTGAATAGCTGCTTTGAGCGGCATTCACCGTTTTTTATGGCGGATTTTTGAAAAACCAGGAACAAGAATGTTATAAGAAATCGCAGCGGAGCTTTTCGATTAATTTACAAAATGAGCGTTGTCAAATTTTTAGAAGCAATCATATGAAATTCATATAACAGAAAGATGAAATGAATTTAATTTACAGTGTTAATCCTTTTGAGTAGCAAGGGCTGATCGTTCTGTAAGGTTACTGTTTTCACAGTACATATATAGTTAAGAAATTATTGTGAAAACAATCACAAAGATATATACATTGGGAACGCTTACCATTAAAATAATTTTAAAGATATTGTAAATATGTGCAAGTTTATGAAAACTTGCTCACTTCATCACAAGATAAGGAGGACAACAAGTATGAAACTTCTTGAAAAAGGCTACATCGGTTCCATGGAATTAAGAAACCGAGTATTCATGGCCCCGATGGGAACATCTACCGAACCGGACGGATCTTATTCTGATAGGACAATTCGTTACTTTGAAGAAAGGGCCAAGGGTGGCATTGGCTTAATTATAACAGGGGCAAATCAAGTATCTTTGGATTACGAAGCAAGGGCGTGCAATGTTTTGCAAACGCCTCGTTCATTTGAACAGTTGAGCTTTTTGGCGCGGAGAGTTCATTATAACGGAGCCAAACTGTGTGTTCAATTGACTCCCGGACTTGGCAGAATGCAGCTGCCGACGAGAGAAGGGGCTCCATATTCCGCCAGTGAAGTCGAAGCGTTCTGGCGTCCGGATGTCACTTGCCGTGCTTTGTCCGTTGAACAAATTCAAGATCTTGTTGTGAAGATGGGTGAAGGGGCTGCGAAAGCAAAAGCGGCAGGCGCTGATGCAGTAGAGATCCATGCATATGGCGGATATTTGATTGACCAGTTCCAGTCAACTTTGTGGAATAAGCGGACGGATGAATACGGTGGCGATTTGCAGGGGCGGATGAAATTCACACTTGAAATTATTGAAGCAATACGAAAAACATGCGGCCCTGATTTTCCGATTATTGTAAAATATACTCCATACCATGGAGTTGAAGGTGGAAGAGAATTGCCTGAAGGAATTGAAATGGCGAAAATGTTTGAGAAAGCAGGCGTGGATGCTCTTCATATTGACGTCGGATGTTATGAAGCGTGGTACAAAGCGATAAACACTGTGTATCAAGAGCCGGAAACCCAAGCGAATATAGCGGCAGAAATCAAAAAACATGTAAATATTCCAGTATTGACGCAAGGGAAACTGGGCAATCCGGAATTGGCCGAGTCCGTATTGCAAAATGGAAAAGCTGATTTTGTAGGTTTGGGACATCAATCTTTGGCCGATCCTCATTGGGTGAACAAAGTCAAAAGAAATGAAACCTATGAAATTGTTCCTTGCATTGGTTGTAACGAGTGCTTGTATGCCGGATTTACCGGAAAACATTTGCATTGCGCCGTAAATCCGTTGTGCTACAATGAGGAATATTTTTCAGTGACAGAAACAAAAGAACCGAAACGAGTTCTGGTCATTGGCGGAGGACCTGGCGGAATGATGGCAGCCATTACTGCGGCAGAACGGGGGCATCAAGTTGAACTTTGGGAAAAAACCAATCGTCTTGGAGGAGCATTGCTGGCTGCCGGAGGGCCGTCGTTCAAACAAGATGTTGCCAACTATGTTGAATATTTGACAGGAAAACTTTACCGTTCCAATGTGAAATTAAAGCTCATGAAAGAGGCCGTGGCGGAAGATGTTCTGGCCGGAAACTTTGATAAGGTCATTCTGGCTACAGGCTCCCTTCCGATTATTCCGCCAATCAAAGGGATTGAAGGGAGCACAAAGGTGGTTCACGCCAATGAAGTCTTAACAAATAAAGTGAAATACGGCAAAAAAGTCGTGGTTATCGGCGGCGGACTTGTCGGCTGCGAAACGGCAGCTCATTGTGCGGAAAAAGCGGACGAAGTGACCATAATAGAGATGCTGGATGATATCTTGCTGACAGCTGATCATTGTCTGAACAATGACCAGGCACTGCGCCAACTGTTGAAAGACAGAAACATCAAAATCATCACCGGTGCCAAAGTGACCAACATCAGCGATGAGCAGCTTGTCTATCAAGTGAAAGACGGTGAAAAGTCGATTCAAGCCGATACGTATATCATTGCTGTCGGATATAAAGCCAATGATGAACTGTTTGATCAATTGAACGGCAAAATAGATATCGACAAGATTGGCGATGCAGTCAAGCCGGATAAGATTCTCACCGCTGTTCACCAAGGATTCCATATGGCACGGAATATATAATTATTAAATCCCATAGAAAACAGGGAAGCCTGCGGCTCGGGCTTCCCTATTGATTTGTTCAAACAGGACAATCTATACCGCCTCCTATATCAGTAATTGACAATTTTTAGCCGTGTACGGTAAAGTGAAAGTAACGATATAACGAAAGGGTGAACCGGCTGACATGTACAACTAATCCTATTCTCTGGAAACTCACAACAGAAGGCGTTTTTTGGCAGAATTTTCCTGCTTCTTTTGTCATGCCTTCATATGTGCTTTTCAGAATAGGATTGGTGTACAATAGCCGGATGTCTAAGGGAAGAAGGTTCTTTCTGGGAGCCCTTTCTTTTGGTGTTCACGCATATTGTCGCCTCCTATTCTGAAAGCAGGGTAGGAGGCTTTTTGTCTCCTTAAATGGAAAAAGGAGATGATCGATGTGGTCTTGTTAGAGGCTTACCATTTGAAACATTTTATCGGCGAAAGGCTTTTACTGGATATCGACCAGCTGCGGATTTATGAACATGACCGGATTGGCTTGGTTGGAAAGAATGGCGACGGGAAAACCACTTTATTGGAAATTTTATCAGGAAAAAGAAAGGCAGAACAAGGCCATGTAATTTGCCATACAACATGTGAACTCGTGCCGCAACTAAAGCGGACAGATACGACAAAAAGCGGAGGAGAGGTAACCCAAGAATATATTAATCGAGCATTGTTAAAGAATCCGGAGATTATTTTTGCGGATGAGCCGACAACGAATCTTGATACAGACCATATTGAGTGGCTTGAGAAAAAGTTGTTCCAATGGCAGGGGGCATTTGTTCTCGTTTCCCACGATCGGGCGTTCCTTGATGCTCTTTGCACAAAGATTTGGGAGTTGAAAGACGGAAAGTTGACGGAGTATCCGGGGAATTACAGTGACTATTCCGAACAAAAGAAATTGGAACTGGAACAGAAACGGCAAGCATATGAGCAATATGAGAAAAAGAAAAAGCAGTTGGAAGAAGCGATGAGAGAAAGAGAAAGAAGAGCTGAACGGGCGATAAAAACACCGAAAAAGGTAAGCCGCTCAGAAGCGAAAATCACCGGGGCAAAGCCTTACTTTGCGAAGAAACAAAAGAAACTGCAAAAATCGGCCAAGGCGATTAAAACGAGAATTGAAAAGCTGGAGAAAGTGGAAAAAGTTTATGAAGCGCCTCCTTTGAAAATGAATCTCCCAAATGAGGAGGCTGTTTCAGGGCGAATCATCATCAGGATTGAAGATTTGGCGGGGGTCATCGGAAAACGGGTTTTATGGGAGGCAGCTAGTTTTTATGTTCGCGGTGGTGAAAAGTTGGCCATTATCGGCCCGAACGGCAGCGGAAAAACGACATTTGTTAAAAAGCTTTTCGCCCGGGAGCAGGGAATCACCGTCTCTCCCGCTGTAAAAATCGGCTACTTCAGCCAGAATCTTAATATTTTGGACGACGAAAAGACCATTTTGGAAAATGTCAGTCGTGATTCCAAACATGACGAGACATTGATACGCACTGTTTTAGCCCGGATGCATTTTTTCCGGGATGATGTTTACAAGCCTGTCAAGGTTCTGAGCGGAGGGGAGCGGGTCAAGACGGCTCTGGCCAAACTGTTTTTGAGCGATATCAATACGTTGGTTTTGGATGAACCGACGAATTTTCTGGATATGGAAGCGGTGGAAGCACTGGAGTCTCTTTTAAAGGAATATGAAGGAACGGTCATTTTTGTTTCTCATGATCGCCGTTTGATTGAAAATGTGGCGACCGCCATTGTTGAGATTCGCGATCAAAAAATGGAGTATTTTAAAGGGACATACAGAGAATACAAGAATTATCGGCCCCAAAGAAGGGAAATGGCGGAAGACTTGCGTCTCGTTTTGGAAACGAGAATTGCCGAGGTGCTGAGCCGCTTAAGTTTGGAACCATCGGAAGAATTGGAGCAAGAGTTCCAGAGACTTTTAGCGGAGAAAAGAAAACTGGAAAAGCGTCCTTAGAATTCAACTTTGATTGCGGGATAGACTCTCCGGCGCAAATGCACAAAAGCAATAATTTACCGTTTATATGATTAAGCGGGCCGGCAAAAAGATTATTTTTGCAAGACGAAGCATATAATTTGTCTATCCTTATATAATTAGTAAAAACGGACATGTTGTTGCGGGAACTTATCTTGAAGGAGAGTCGCGGATGGAGCAGGTCATCATTGAAATCATGGAGAATTACGGATATCTTGGCATTATGTTTTTAATCGCGCTGGAAAATTTGTTTCCCCCGATTCCGTCGGAAGTGATTTTAACCTTTGGAGGATTCATGACAGCTTCCACCGATTTGACCATCACCGGAGTGGTGATTTTTTCCGTCATCGGCTCGGTGGCAGGAGCGATGATTCTTTATTATGTCGGCCGCCTTTTTGACGTGGAAAAAATCGAACAAATCGTGGAGCGATGGGGGCATGTGCTGCGGCTGTCCGTGGAAGATATTGAAAAAGCCCATCGCTGGTTTCAGAAACATGGATTTTGGACGGTCTTTTTTTGCCGCTTTATTCCGCTCATCCGCAGCCTGATTTCCATTCCGGCCGGCATGTCGCGAATGAACTTTCCGCTGTTTTTGATTTTGACGATGCTGGGCACGCTCATTTGGAATGTCGTCCTTATCAACATCGGCGCGGCGGTGGGCGACCGGTGGGAGTATATCGTGTATTACATGGACATCTATTCCAATTTTGTTTATGCAGTCTTGGTTGTTCTGTTGGTTGGCGCCATCGTCTACTTTTTCCGAAAGCGGATTTTTCAGGCCAAGTAACCTTTGTCATCGGCTTGGATGGAAGATTTGCGGATAAAAGCGCCATTCTTGCCGTTCTCCTGGCGCTTTTTCGAGGAAAATTCACAGATTAAACTTCTATTTTTCGCGGGATAATCCCTTGCCGCAGCCGATTTTTTTTAAAACAGCCAATAAAAAGGGCCGGTACCAAAGCCAATGCTTGGACCGGCCCTATTCTTTTCTGGAAATACTATGATTCGTTCATGATGCTGTGTTTTCTGCCGTAGGTAAAATAAATGACAAGCCCCATCAAAAACCAAATTCCGCACGCAATCCACGTAAATGCGGAAAGCTGGGTCATGAGAAAGAGGCACAACAGAAAAGAAATGACGGGCAGAGCTGGATAAAACGGCACTTTGAAGCCCCTGGCGGGAATGTCTTTATTTTTCCGCAAAAAGATGACGCCGATGGACACAATCAAAAAGGCCAGCAAGGTGCCCATGTTCACCATTTCCGCCAATCTGGTAAGGGGGACGAGCCCCGCAAAAAGGGCGACGAAACAGGTGAAGATCCATGTGCTTTTGATGGGCGTTCTCGTCTTCATGTTGACATCGCTCATCGTTTTTGGAAGCAGCCCGTCCCGGCCGAATGAGTACAGGAGCCTTGTTCCGCCGTAGAGCATGACCAGGATGACCGTCATCATTCCGGTGATGGCGCCGAGGGAAATGATGCCGGCAATCCAGTTTTGGCCGACCAGCTGAATGGCATAGCTGACCGGATTGGCCACGTTCAGTTCCGTATAAGGGGCAATGCCTGTCAAAACAAGCGAAACCGCAACATAAAGCAATGCGCAGACGCCCAAGGAACCGATGATCCCGATGGGCATGTCCCGCTGCGGGTTTTTCACTTCTTCCGCCGCCGACGATACGGCGTCAAACCCCAAATAGGCGTAGAACACGATTGCCGCTCCGCTCAGCACTCCTCCGATTCCGAACGGCATGAACGGCTGCCAGTTTTCCGGTTTGACGTAGAACATTCCCGTCAAAATGAACAAGAGAATGACGCCGATTTTGATAAACACCATCACGGCATTGGCTTTGGACGATTCTTTGACGCCGAGTGTCAGCAAGAACGCAAGGATCAGAATGATTCCCACCGCGGGAACGTTGAGATAAGTTCCGCCGGCCGGATCAAAAGGTCCGGACAGAGCTTTCGGAATGTGGATGCCGAATCCTTCCAGGAAGGAAACGAAATACGCCGACCACCCGGTGGCCACCGAAGAAACGGCGAGACCGTACTCCAGCACGAGGGCCCAGCCCGCCACCCAGGCGACGATTTCCCCGAAAACAAGGTAGCTGTATGTATAAGCGCTGCCGGTGACAGGCACCGCCGAGGCAAATTCGGCGTAGCACATGCCGGCGAACATACAGACGATGGCCGCGATGATAAAGGAAAAAATGATGGCCGGTCCGGCATGGGTGGCCGCCACCGTTCCCGGCAGGATGAAAATTCCCGTGCCGACGATGGCGCCGACGCCGAGCATGACCAAATCAAAGGCGCTGATGGTTTGCTGGAGTTTTGTTTCTTTTTTTGCCTGAAGCAATTCGACGGCTGATTTTTTGCGAAATAAACTGCTTTTCATTGTTTAACACCCTCAAAAATAACATACGTACACATTTTAATGGTTAAATGGCCCTTGGTCAAAAAACAAAATGTTAAAATTTATCTATAATTTTTTTAAATACTTGTCAAAATAAGTACTATAATCACGGTAAAAAAGCAGTCTGCCTCCGGAGCGCCGCCTGTTGACAACATAAAAAGCCGGCAAATGTCGCAACAAGGAGTGGCAATGGTTGAAAAATTTACAAGATAGTGAAATTTTTTGAGACTTAGACGGCACTATTTGCTTCTGTGATATAATGAAAATGTAAGAATTTCATAGGAGGGTTTGCATAAAAGGACAATTTGTGCTCCATTTAATAGGCCTTTTTTATCAGTTGCAAGCCATGTGCCCTTTTACACCGAAAGATTTGTGCAATTATTTTTGAATGTTTTATCTTTCTGAAACCGGTGCTGTGTTTTGTCGGGTGAAATCAAGAATTGGACTGTTATTGAAACATGAAAAACTGAACCTTGATTAAAGGGGGGCCGTTTATTATGAACTACAAAAATATTTTGGTAGCGATTGATGGCTCGGAACCGGCGGAAAAGGCGTTTCACCGGGCAGTTGAAATTGCCAAACGGAATAATGCCCGGCTGATTTTGGCCCATGTCATTGATAATCGGCGTGTGGGCAGGGTGGAGGCTTTCAGTCCGAATTATTTTCAGGACCTCCAAGAAAAAATGCGGGAAATGTTGGAAGAATACAAGGAAAAGGCGGAACAAGCAGGTATTGCCGATGTGGAGATCAGTCTTGAAGTCGGTTCCCCAAAAGTGGAAGTGGGAAAAAAGATTGCCCCTGAATATGATGCTGACTTGATTGTTTGCGGTTCTTCCGGTTTGAGCGCTTTGCAAAGATGGATGCTGGGCAGCGTGTCTGAAGGAATTGCCCGCTGCGCCCGTTGCGATGTTCTCATCGTAAAAGGAGAAGACGTGGAAGAAGAAAAAGAAGAAGATTGAGTTTTTGCGTGTGACTATGCGGAGAAAACCGTTCCGGCGGTTTCTCCGTTTTTTTTTGTTGGACGGGGCGTCTCTTTTTAAAGTAATTTCCGGAATAAGTCTCCCGCCTCAAAGAATGTGAAGGGCGATAACAAATGGGCAGGCGGGAGATGAAATCTACAGGCAATAGCCAAAATTTATATGATAATAAGATCGAACGTGTATTCGCATTGCGGAGGATTTGATATGTCCTTACAAAATAAAACATTCAAATTTGGTTTGTTTTCTTGATGTTCCCGCTTTTCATCATACAACGTCTGCAGTTCCTCGCGGTGGATTCGTTCCATTTTTTTCACAAGATCGAGAAATAATTTTTGCTGTTCATTTTTTGCCTCGGGAAGCAGCGCGCCAATCTCTCCGTGCGGGCTGTTAACCGCTTCTGTCAACTGACGGTAAAATTTTTTTTGATAAAAATAGCCGGTTACCGTGTAAAGGACGGCAAAAAAGAAACTGCTGATATGAATATATAAAAGATGGCCACCGAGGGTTTCATCTTCTACGCCCAGAACCAGAACGACATTGCTCAATATTTTAGCGACGATTGATGAGCGCACATCCGGCGAAGTGATCATTGACGGAACCGATCTCTCTGAGATGAGTGAAAATCAGTTGGCCGCATTCCGCCGTGATAAACTGGGCTTTATTTTTCAAGATTACAATTTACTTGATACATTGACCGTAAAAGAAAATATCCTTCTTCCTTTGGCACTGGCAAAAATGAACGCCGATGAAATGGAAGAACGAGTGCACGAGGCAGCAGAAAAGTTTGGCATCCGTCCGATCTTAGAAAAATATCCATATCAAATTTCTGGCGGACAAAAACAGCGGACTTCGGCTTGTCGCGCCATTGTGTCAAAACCGAGTTTAATTCTTGCGAATGAGCCAACCGGTGCATTGGATTCCAAATCTGCGACCGATTTGTTGGAAAGCTTGAAGGATTTGAGCGAACAGGATCGGGCGACGATTCTCATGGTCACTCACGATCCGTTTGCGGCCAGCTACTGCCGGAGGGTTTTGTTTATCAAAGACGGAAAACTGTTCACCGAACTGGTCAAAGGGAAGGAGCCGCGCAAAGAGTTTTTCAACAAGGTGCTCGATGTGCTGGCGGCGCTCGGGGGTGGACATAGTGACGTTATTGGAGTTGGCGATGAAAAATATAAAAGGAAATGTCAGCCGCTACCTCGTCTATTTTGTGTCACTCGTGTTCAGTATGGTCATCTATTTTACATTTGTATCTTTGCAATACAATCAAACGGTACAGGACAGCATTGAACTGTCCGATACCATGAGTTTCATGTTTTTAGTATCATCTTTCATATTATTGGTGTTCGCAGCTATTTTTGTTTTCTATTCCAATTCATTTTTTACGCGGCAGCGAAAAAGAGAAATTGGATTGTATGCCATGCTCGGTTTGCGTAAAAAGACGATTGCCAAAATGA
>CALKIU010000053.1 GCA_937995745.1 uncultured Bacillaceae bacterium
GTATGTTCCGCGGTAGAGTCAGAATTTCGTCCCGGCGTATAAATGACTTTAATCCCTTTTTCTTTGGCATAATTGACATCCACATTGACCGGCGTCGCTCTGGTGCAAGCGATCAATTTCAACTTCGGCGCACTGTCGATGACTCTTTTCGTAATATCATCATAACTTGTGATGATCATATCTGCATCGGATGCGAGGTCCACCAATTCGTCCTCGGATAGTTTGCCGATCCCCTTTGACCAGCCGGCAATTTTGACTTCTCCGAAAGACTTTAACTCATCCAGATAAGCGTCATCATACTCGGCGGTAAACAAGATTTTCATATTAATAGTTCTCCTCTCCGATTTGTTTAAGAATGCGGTACCGTTCTTCCCACAAAGGTTCAAAGGTAAGTCTCATATTTTTATATAGTTCGTAAAATTGCCTGTAAATCTCGGCATTTTTCGGATTCGGTTGGTACACTTCTTTGACCCGGCACATGGCGGCCACCGCTTCGTTGAAATCTTTATAGATTCCGAGAGTTACGGCCAGCAATATGACCGCTCCTTTGGCAGCGAACTCTTTTCCGTCGGAAACTCTTACTTCCCGGTTGGTGACGTCAGCAATGATTTGCACCCAGGCTTTGCTTTTCGCGCCGCCTCCGGCCAAATAGATCGTTCCGCCTTCTTTCTGGCCGGCGTCCAGACAGTCGCGGATGGAAAAGGCAATTCCCTCATAAACAGCTTTTACTAAATCAAGTCTTTTTGTATGCGTGTTGATGCCGAAAAAGCTGGAACGGGCATCTGTATTCATAAAGGGGGAACGTTCGCCGGATGTGCTCAAGTACGGATGGTAAATCACTCCAGTTGGAACCGGTTTCATTTTGCTGATTTGTTCGTCAATCTCATTGAAATCCCCGGTGGAAGAGATATTTTCGATCATCCAATCGATATTTTGCGTTCCGGACATCGTCGGTTGCAGGTTGATATAGAGTCCGTCCACCCCGTGTTTTTCAAAGCGGGTATTCTCTTTTCCGGGTGTAATGGTATCGGAGACAATATTGGTCGCACAAGTGGTGCCGAGAATGGTGCAAATTTCGCCGCTGTTCACGGCACCGACGCCCATCGTGCTCATAACTACATCAAGGCCGCCGTAAGCAACGGGAGTGGACGGATTTAAGCCGATTTCTTCCGCGATTTCCGGTGTCAACGTTCCGGCGATCTCATACGGTCGGTGGATATCTGAGATGAGGTGCTTATAGTCGCCGAGGCCCAATTTTTCGAAGAGATCAAAGGCGGGCTTCAGTGTCCGGATGTTTAACAGCGTGGTTCCCGCATCGGTCGTCTCCAGACCGATTTTTCCTGTCAATTTGTAACGGATCCAGTCTTTTGCAAAGAGAATTTTGTCCGCTTTATCCAATTCTTCCTTGCGGTGTTTTTTGCTCCATAACAGGAGGACAATAGCCGTTCCGTTAAGGGGCTGGGTTCCCGTCGTGCCGAAAATCGATTGATAGGTCTCTTCATCGGCAAAAATTTCATTCACTAAGTCTTTGGCTCGGCCGTCATTCCAGAGAAAGGAGTTGGAAACGGGATTGCCGTCCTTGTCAATGAGCCAGCACCCTTCTCCCTGCCCGGTCAGGCTGATCCCGATAATATCATCTTTGTTGTAGCCTTGAACCAATTCTTTCAAGCATTCCAGCACTTTTTCCCACAAGACATTCATATCTTGTTCTACTTTGCTGCCGTCATAGATGGGTTCATTTTTGCGATAAACAATCTTTTCTTCATTGCCATGAAGGTCAAATAAAACCGCTTTCACATTGGTCGTTCCGGCATCGATCCCAATCAAATAGGACATGTTTATCACTCCCGATTATGATATTAAAACTGGCGTCATTTGAGGTGTGCCGCCATAATTCCCGAGGAACGATCATTCATCGAGATGTTGAAACCGCTGTCATTTTTTGGACTGTGTCAAAAACCGTCTGTTGGCCGTCATTTTTTCTGGCGCAGCCGCTTAATCTTGCTTTGCTTTGATTAAAAATTCCGCCACCTGTTCATCGGTGATTAATGAATGGACCCAGTTTCCTTGCAATGCGGATAAAATGGCTTCCTTCTTTTTCTCCGTGCCGGATATAAGAACGATTTTGGAGTTTCTGCTGATCTCTTGGATATTCGGGCTAATCAGCTTTCGGTGAATGGGCAAATCCACGATATTACCGTTCCGGTCATAGAGCCAGCCGGCTACATCTCCGGCGACATTTTTTCCCTTGGCTTGCTTTTTGTCTTTTTCCGACAAATAATTCGGCACTTCCG
>CALKIU010000054.1 GCA_937995745.1 uncultured Bacillaceae bacterium
AACAACTAATCAAACTCAACTAACCCGGGACAGGGGGAAACCCGGGACAGGGGGACAGGTTTCTTGTCCCACTGGCGGCGGTGGGACAGGGGTGGGACATAGGGACAGGTTCGTTGTCCCACCAAATAATTCCTTTTCCTTTTTTGGGCCAAGAGGGTTGGGTTGTGCTCCAAGAACGAGGAACATGTCCTAGATGACGGTGATAAAGGACGCTGACTGAGTTCAATTTGCTTTTTTTCGGGAGATAATGGGGCGGAATATACCTTTTATGCGAGAATTTTTTAGCGGCTTCGAAAAGGAAAAGTTGGGTGACAAAAATCAACATCGGCGATTTCAAATTTTTGTCGGAAAAATTCAGAATACAACGGTGAAAATTTTAAAATATCAGTGGAAACCCCAATTTACCGATGAATTTTTAAATATATCGGTGAAGCCCCATCCCCCTGCCGTTTTCAATCGGAAAAGAGAGGGCGGCTTTGGGCCGTCCTTCTCCGAACTGACTTTCGAAAAACTGTTGCTGACGGCCAATACCAGAATGGTCTCTTATGCGTGTGTTCTGTCGTCCATAGCAGCCTATAATTTTTCGTTTGTAAATAATTGGTGGGACGCGGTGCCTGTCCCCTCGACCCACCCTCGACCCAGCATCCTCTCAACCCATGAGACACGCAACTTATCCCCCCGATCCACCCGGCCCATCGGCTCATCCGCGGCCCACCTACAACCCACCTCAACTCTCAAGGAGCGTGAGTTCGCTGTATGGTTGTTTTGCGGGATTTGAATTTTGAATACAGTAAAGTTGAAATGGTTTTGTCACTTAAGCAAAAAAGAATATCTGAAAATTTTGTTAGCTTGTACTTGACCGTTACTTTTAAGTTCGGTTTTGGGGAAATCAGCCGGGATTTTGTGTGGACAGACGAAGATGTCGATGCACTTGCCGAACAAATAGAATCTATCCCTGAAACACCGGCATTCGGGTCTTTTGCCACATTTGAACCGGAAGTAAGTATGTTTTACTTCAACCCGGCAGTTGAATTTTACGATGATTTGGAGGAAGAATTTCATCTGTACATTAATATGGACAGCGGGATCTTCAACAAAAACATTTCAACGGATACAGGCCCTTCCCTAAAGTTGGTAACGAACAAAAAGACATTGTTGCAGTGGATACAAGAGGTGCAAAAGGAGTTTCTTGACAAATAGGCTTGTGCGACGGGAAAACCGGACCAAATTTCGGTCCGGTGTTTTTTTATGCGTCTTTTTTGGTGGACAGGTGCCTGGCACTACGGGACACGGAACGTCCTGGGTATGGGGGGATTGGTGCCTGGCACCGCGGGACGCCGGGTGTCCCGCTAGAGGCCGGGCTGGGACAGTGAACCTGTCCCCATGTCCCGGCCGTTGATGGATGTTGTGTGTATTTGTAGGTTTTGATCGATGATGACGTAGTCGGCGGTTTTGCCTTGTTTGATGCTTCCGAGTTTGTGGTCTTTTTTTAGGCTGGCAGCTGGAGATAAGGATGCGAGATGCCATATTTTGTATAATGGTTCCTGCGTCCAGGCGTACAGGTTTTTGATGGCGTCCAATAGTGTGAGAGTGCTGCCCGCCAATGCTCCTGACTCTGTTTTTGCCATGCCGCCCACGACTTTCACCGGGTAATCCCCCAATGTGTACTCCCCGTCCGGCATGAGGCCGGCCCGCATACAATCAGTGATGAGTACAAGTTTATCACCTTTAATCCGGTAGGCGAGTTTTGCCACGGCAGGATGGACATGATGCCCGTCGCATATGAGTTCCGCGTAGGTGTCCGTTTCCGCCAACGCAGCCCCGGCCACGCCCGGCTCGCGGTGGTGCAGTCCCCTCATCCCGTTGAACAGATGGACAAACAGGCGGGCTCCGGCTGCGACAGCTTTTTTACAACAATCGTAATCGGCATCTGTGTGGGCGAGACCAACGAGAACGCCGTCGCGGCTGATGCGGCGGATGAATTCAAAGGCGCCGCTCCGTTCCGGTGCCAGGGCCATTTTTACAATCGAACCCTCAGCCAGCTCCTGCCAACGGCGGAATTCATCCAAGTCCGGGTCGCGGAAAAAATCCGGGCTTTGTGCCCCTTTGTATTTTTCCGTAAAATAAGGGCCCTCTAAAAAGATGCCTTCCGATTGGGCGCCGGGCAGACCTTGCTTTTCCGCTTCTTTGATCGCTTGGATGGCCCTTTCCAAATCGGAAGGCGCAGAGGTTAAAGTGGTCGCCAAGAAGCGGGTGACGCCGGTTTTCGGGAGGGCTTTGGAGATTTCATGAACGGTCTCGACCGTCCCGTCCATAAAATCATGGCCGGCGATTCCGTGAATGTGGGTGTCGAACAGTCCCGGTGCGACCGTGAATCCGGTAAAGTCGCGAATTTCCGCTTCGGCGGGCGGTTCGGAGACAAACGGCCCGAACTTGCCGTCGATGACCTGTAAATAGGCATTTGTCCGCTCCCCGTTCTCAAGAAGAAAGCGGTCGGCTTTTATATAATAATTCATCCATCCAACTTCCTTTTGTTGTGTTGTTCACACATTATTTTATCAGGTTGGGAGGTTTTGGGGGGCGCTTAGGGGGTGGTTGGTTTGGTCGAGTTAGTGCCTCGAGTTGGTGCCTGGCACCGCGGGACACGCAACGTCCCGGGTAGGGTGCCTGGCACCGCGGGACGCAATATGTCCCGGCAAAGCCGCGTTGGGACAGCGAACCTGTCCCCCTGTCCCTACCTTGTCCCTCCCTTTATCCATGGGTAGATTCTTTTTTGGGGAAGATGGTGTAGCTGAAGCTGATGAGAAAGTCGATGATGAGCACAATGGTCCAGCCGAACAGTATTTGTGCCAGAGCTTTTGTTTGCTCGAGGTTGTTAATATAGAGAATCATAAAAGCAAGCAGGCTGCCGCCGATGGTCCACGCCAAAAAGTGCCGGTACCAGCCCCGCCTTTCTTCTCTTGCCAATTCTTTTCCGTATAATTTGCGTTTGACCGGTTTTTCCCCGCCGGCAAATCGGTAGACAAATTGCCGGTCCGCCCACTGAATCATTTGCCGGCCCCAACTGATACTGGCTCCAATATAGATCGCAGCCAATCCGTGGAACATGTCGGCGGTTGCGCCGTTTTTTAAATCGAAAAGGGTAAAGATGAGAAGCAGCAAATCTATCAGGGGTGTGCAAAACAGGAACACGAGGCCCAATGTCTTCTTTTTTAACAAGTATCGGGCGACCAGCCCGGCGATGACGAAGACCCAAAATCCGATTTCACAGGCAATGATTAATAATCCTATCAAACGGGAACCTCCTTTAACCATTTTTTTAATACACCTGTATTAAAATAATAAACGAATTTTTATTTTAATACAAGTGTGTTAAAATAAAAATATGCCTAAGATTGTCGACCATTCTAAAAGAAAAATTAAGATTGCCGAAGCAACGTGGAAAGTGATTGTGGAAGAGGGCTTGGAAAATGCTACTGTGAGAAAAGTGGCCAAAGCGGCCGGAGTGTCGCCCGGTTCCCTGCGGTATTATTTTCCGTCCCAATCGGAACTGCTTCTGTTCTCCATGGAACTGGTTTCGGATCGGGTCAAACAGAGGTTTCGGAACAAAAAGTATACCGGTTCTCCGTTGGAAGTGTTAACGGAAATGATCAGTGAATTGCTGCCGACCGATGAGGAAAAAAGAGTGGAAATGGAGGTGTGGCTCGTTTTTAACTCGAAAACACTGGTCGATCCGAAATTAAGGGAGTTGGGAAACCGGGTTTACTTGGAGATGCGCGAATCGGTCAAATATCTGATCGCCCAATTGGAGCAACAAGGCATGCTGAAAAAAGACGTTGACCCGGAGATGGAGGTGCACCGCTTGCTTGCGCTCATCGACGGTGCCGCAGTCCACCATCTCCTTCATCCAAACGACTTTACCCTTGAACAAATGGTAAAAACAGTAAAATACCATCTGCTATCCATCTGCGAATTTGAATTTTAAGTAGGGTGGCTGGAATTTAGGGGAAGGGTGCCTGGATTGGTGCCTGGGGGGATGGTGCCTGGCACTGCGGGACATGGAACGTCCCAGGTGCTGGCGGGGTTGGTGCCTGACACCACGGGGGATTGGTGCCTGACACTGCGGGACACAAAACGTCCCAGAATAGGTGCCTGGCACCACGGGACGAAATTTGTCCCACCAAAGACCCTTTGTCCCATCCCGCACGTTGGGACACCGAACCTGTCCCCCTGTCCCACCCCTGTCCCACCGCCGGCTGTTATCGGATTATTTTTTGGATGGTTTTGATGGCGTCGTTGTTGTTTCGTTTCCGTATTTTGCGGGCGACGCGCATGCTGTCGAGGGCGAAATATTGATATTGTTCTTCCGATGAGATGATGCCTTCCATGCAGCGCGCCATGTGGGTGACGTCGTTGTATTTTGCCACCCGGGTCGCAAAAGGGATGGAATGGGAACCGATGACCGGCACTCCCTGGATCATATGTTCGAAAGCAACGTATGAAAAAGCCTCGCTGAGAGAAATTTGCAAGCCGAGGTGCATCGTGCCGATTAAATCAAAGCATTCCCGGTTGGACATGCGTTTATGCATAACCAATTTTAACCCGGATTGCTCCGCCATGCTGACAATATTTTTAAAAAGCGGATTCGGCCTTTGTGGAAGAAACATATGCAGTTCAACGGGATATTTTTTGGAGAGCATAATCACTGCGGCCACCTGGGTGATTAAATTTTTAAACGGACGATAATCACAAAACAGGCTGATTTTAATGGGGTTCATTTCACGGCTCTTCCGCCTGGCCTCTTCTTTCACCGCTGCGGGGTCTATCTCATACGAAAACGTGTTGGGCAAATAGAGAAACTCCACGTTGGATAAAGCGTTCAAGCCGACTGTTTCCTTCTTGGACGGACACGTCATTTTAAAATGTTTGCCCGCTTTTTTGCCCCAATCGACGAGCCGCGTCAATACGTCCCCTTCCACCTGAAGATGGCTCATCGTGGAATGAATGGAAAGCACGATACTTTTGCCCGTTGCCCTGATTTTTTCCATCGTCTCATCGCTGAAGCTCGGCCCTTGCAAATTGATGCAGCGGCTGTCGCATTGTTCGATCGCCTGAAGCAACTCTTCATCATCTTTATACCAAAACAAGTCAAAATCAATGTCCTGTTCCCGCAAAACGGTTGCCAAATGGCGCACCGAGACGGAAACCCCCGTTTCGAAGCCGATGTCTTTGATGAAAATCGCCAAGTCCTTCATGTCTTCAATCCCTTTTCTTGATGTTTATTAGGCAGGGTCAGCGGTGCTGTCATGTGCCGGCTGCCAAAATCCGCATCCTTCCCGCTGTCCTTCAAGCGCTTTTTGGAAAAAATAGCCAGATCCCCCGGATACAAACTTGATCAAAAAAATATGCCAAAACCCGCGGGCTGCAGCCCCGCCCCACGAATGAGATGAAATGAACAAACTGCGCGCAATCTTGGGTCTGGAGGAAAAATTTCCCGCAAAAAAGGAAACTCGGAAGCCGCGCCAACACCCGCGCGACTATATAAATAGGAAGAATTCCCTAATAATTATAAATAATTTCCATCCGTCCAACAACGAAACCAACAATAAGTTCACACAATTGTCCTTTTAAAAAGTGCCTGGCACTGCGGGACGCAAAACGTCCCGCAGTGCCAGGCACCACTACCGCCACCATGTTTCTTGTTTTTTTCCGCCAAGCGTTTTTAACAGTACCGTTTCGCCGATTTTCGGGGTGATGAGGCGGACATGTCTTTTTTCCGCTTCTTTTAAGGCCCGTTCGATTGGCTCGTCCCAGGCGTGCCGCGACAGCGTAAACGCTCCCCAGTGCATGAGCATCATCGTTTCTCCCTTCACATCCATATGCGCCTGCACCGATTGCTCCGGAATCATGTGCGAATGCGGCCAGCGTTCGTCATATTGGGCCCCCTCTATCAAAGCCAAATCAAAAGGCCCGTATTTTTCGCCAATCTCCTTAAAATGATCGCCGTAACCCCCGTCGCCGCTGATATAGAGGCGGGCATTTTTCCCAAAAACAGCCCAGCCGCCCCACAGCGTTGAATTCCGGTTAAACAAGTTCCTCCCCGAAAAATGAATCGACGGCGTCAACGCCAAGGTCAAACCGTCAAACTCCGTTTCCTGCCACCAATTCAATTCCGTGATCTGTTCCCGGGGCACCCCCCAGCGGACAAGATGGGCGCCCACACCGAGCGGCACGAAAAAACGGCGGGTTTTGTCCTTTATTTTTTTCATAGACCGATAATCCAAATGATCGTAATGATCATGGGTCAGCAGCACCGCATCAATCGGCGGCATTTCATCGATCAGACGCAACAAATCGCCGTTGAACCTCTTAATTTTTACAAACGACACCGGCGACGAATTCGGCCCCAGCATCGGGTCAACGAGCAACTTTTTATTGTCAATGCTCAGCAAAAAAGCAGAATGGCCAAACCACGTCAAACTGTCTTCCCCGCTATTGATTTTTTCCCAATCAACTTCGGCCGCCGGAAGGGGTTCAGGAGGAATCCGCTCCGAGCGTTCTGCCACGCGGTAATGGCCGCCCGGATTCGGTTTCTTGGGCTTATATGTATTCACAAATTTGCCGTCCGCATAATTGTCAAATTGGCTGTAATACTCTTTTTGCTCCTTGGTCGGATTCCCGCCGAACGCGGGGGCGAAATTCATATATAAAGCCGCGACAATGACAAAAACAACCAGAAAAATAAACAGAAACTTAATAATTTTTCTCATGCTCCTCCCTGCTTTTCTGCCCACTCAGGTTCAGAGTGAGGAAGTCCTTACTATCATTGTATCAAACGCATTGCCGCATAGCTAAATTTTCCCAATGCCGGGGCGCTTTGTTTTTTTGAAAAAGCGGCCAATTGGCCGCCGTTTTGCTGTCCCAACCCTGTTGAGACAAATCCCCTTAAATCCTTTTCACAATATAATTATCTTCTCCGTATAATAAGCAGACAAAAGCTGTAATCGGGAATGGACGCTAAATTTATTGAAAATTTTTAAAAGACAGCCCAATCAGGACAAACCGGACTTTGGTCCGGTTTGCTCTTTTTTCTATGCGTCTGTGTTGATGGGTTATGCGTCTAAAACAGGGGGCTATGCGTCTAGTTTTCATTTCTATCCGTCCCATTTCCAATCTTATGCGTCTAATTCACGACTCTATGCGTTTTTTGAAAATTCTGAACCAAAATCAAGAAAAGGTGCTCCTGTCTATTAAGAACGAGACGCCGATTTATAGCAACTTAAATTTCAGACAAAGTTCCTTTTTTTCTCTGTTTCTCAGAAACGACGGGCCCCAAACAGCGGACTCTTTTCATTCTTTATCGTGTTCACCAATAATGAAGATATGAAAATCGGCACAAACCGGACTTTGGTCCGGTTTGCTCTTTTTCTATGCGTCTGTGTTGATGGGCTATGCGTCTAAAACAGGGGGCTATGCGTCTAGTTTTCATTTCTATCCGTCCCATTTCCAATCTTATGCGTCTAATTCACGACTCTATGCGTCTTTTGAAAATTCTGAACAACAAATTAAGAAAAAGGGCTCTATCTATTAAGGGCCAGACACCGATTTAAAGCTGATATTCTAGACAAAAGTTCCGATTTCTCTGGTTCACAGAAACGAGAGTCTCGGAACTTCGGACTTTTTCCTTCCCCAAAATTAATGTTTCTCATCGAAAACGAACATTTTAAAATCGGCACAAACCGGACTTGGTCCGGTTTGCTCTTTTTTCTATGCGTCTATTTTGAAAGGCTATGCGTCTAAAACAGGGTTCTATCCGTCCAGTTTTCGTTTCTATCCGTCCCATTTCCAAGCCTATGCGTCTAAATCAAGACTCTAAGCGTCTTTTGAAAATTCAGACACATAAACCCATTGTCCGGAATCTCACCACGTTGCCTGTTTTCAAGAAAAATCGGGCCGAGCAAATATGCTCGGCCCGATGTTCGCTTCTGATAATAGATTGATAGTCTTGCCGCATCATCCCTGCCGCGCGTTTTTCTTTCACGCCAATTTAGTCAACATAACCGCAGTTGACGGCCGAGTCCCATCCATAGTCCATCCACCGTGCCGTCAAGTTTTCCATTTTACCGGGGGCTCTTCGTTCGTCAACCCATCGGCCGGTTTTCCTTTTTACAAGCGGTTAAAATCACTCCGCGTTAGACGGCACAGGGCGCTCTCTGTTCCTTTCATTTCTGATCGTGGCCTGGGCGGCGGCCAACCTGGCGAGCGGCACCCGGTACGGGGAGCAGCTTACGTAGTCCAGTCCGGTCACGTAGCAAAATTCAATCGATCTCTTTTCGCCGCCGTGTTCGCCGCAAATGCCCGTTTTCAAATCGGGGTTTGCCGCGCGGCCCAATTTTACGCCCGTTTCCACGAGTTTGCCGACGCCGTCCCGGTCCAGTACGGCGAACGGGTTGTCGGGAAGGATCTTCGTGTCTGTATAATGCTGCAAAAACTTGCCTTCCGCGTCGTCGCGGCTGAACCCGAACGTCGTTTGCGTCAAGTCGTTCGTGCCGAATGAGAAAAAGTCGGCTTCGGCGGCAATTTGATCGGCGGTCAAAGCGGCGCGGGGAAGTTCAATCATCGTTCCGAGCAAATAAGGAATGTCCACGCCCCGCTCCTTCTGCACCTCGGCCGCAACCTCCGCGACCAACCGGCGCATTGCCCGCAGTTCGTTCACATGGCCGACCAGCGGAATCATGATTTCCGGCCGCACTTCGATGCCCTTTTCCAACACATTGGCCGCCGCATGGAATATGGCCCGGGCCTGCATTTCGTAAATTTCCGGATAGAGCATTCCCAGACGGCAGCCGCGCAGGCCGAGCATCGGGTTAAATTCTTCCAGCTGGCGCACTTTCCTGAGCAATTGTCTTTTTTCTGCAAGCTCCGGCGAATCGGGTGCCGTCAGCTCCAACTTGGTTACTTCCACGAGCAATTCTTCTTTGTCGGGCAAAAACTCATGAAGCGGCGGGTCCAGCAAGCGAATCGTCACCGGGCGGCCGTTCATCGCCTCAAAAATGCCCGTAAAATCGGTCTCCTGCATCGGCTGCAGTTCCGCCAAAGCGGCCAGGCGCTCGTCAGCGGATGCGGCCAAAATCATCTTCTGCACGATTGGCAGCCGCTCCGGATTCATGAACATATGCTCCGTGCGGCAGAGGCCGATGCCTTCCGCCCCGAATTCAAAAGCTTTGCGCGCGTCGGCCGGGGTGTCCGCATTGGCCCGCACGCCCATGTTCCGTTCCTCGTCGGCCCATTGCAGCAAGGTGCGGAATTCTTCGGACAGCTCCGGCTCAATCGTCGGAATTTCGCCGAGCATAATTTCCCCGGTGGAACCGTCGATGGTGATCGTATCCCCGTGCTTCACCGTTTTGCCGTCGACAACGAATTGTTTCTTTTGCAGATCGATCTTGATCGCTTCGCAGCCGCACACACACGGTTTGCCCATGCCCCGGGCCACAACGGCCGCATGGCTCGTCATGCCTCCGCGGCTTGTGATGACGCCTTGGGAGGCGACGATGCCGTGAATGTCATCGGGCGTCGTTTCCGGACGGACAAGGATGACCTTTTTCCCTTCGCTGCCGAGCAGTTCCGCTTCATCGGCGTCAAATACAACCCGTCCCGTGGCCGCTCCCGGAGAAGCAGGCAGCCCTTTCGCGAGAACGGTGCGGGGCTTGGCGTCATCAATGCGGCGGTGGAGGAGCTGATTGAGCTGATCGGGATCCACGCGGAGGATGGCTGTTTTTTTATCAATAATCCCTTCCTCCACCATATCGACCGCGATGCGGACTGCCGCTTGGGCCGTTCTTTTCCCGGCGCGGGTTTGCAAAATGTAAAGCTTGCCGCGTTCGACCGTGAATTCAATGTCTTGCATGTCTTTGTAATGGCGCTCGAGACGTTCGCACACTTCCTTGAACCGGGCGAAAACGGCGGGCATTTCCCGTTCAAGGGCGGCTATCGGCTGCGGGGTGCGGATGCCGGCGACGACGTCCTCGCCCTGGGCGTTGAGCAAATATTCGCCGTAAAGCTCCGGTTCGCCGGTGGACGGGTTGCGGGTGAAAGCGACGCCGGTGCCGGAATCTTCCCCCATGTTGCCGAACACCATGCTTTGCACGTTGACGGCCGTGCCGAGATGGTCGGGGATCTTGTTCAAGCGGCGGTAAACGACGGCCCGCGGGTTGTTCCACGATTCAAACACCGCCTGGATGGCCAGAAAGAGCTGCTCTTCCGGATCCTGGGGGAACATTTTTTTCGTGTGTTTTTTTACAATGCGCTTGTATTCGGCAATCACTTCCTGCCAGTCGTCGGCCGTCAGCTCAGGGTCCTGGCTGTAGCCTTTTTGTTTTCGGAATTTTCCTAAAAATCCTTCGAATAAATAATGCTCGACTTTCAAGACGACATCGGCGAACATTTGGATGAAACGGCGGTAGGAATCGTAGGCGAAGCGCGGGTTGCCCGTCAGTTTGGCCAGGCCGGCCGCCGTTTCGTCGTTCATGCCGAGATTGAGAATGGTGTCCATCATTCCCGGCATGGAAAAAACCGCCCCGGAACGGACGGAAACAAGGAGAGGATTGGCTGCATCGCCGAGACGTTTCCGTGTTTTCTTTTCCAGTTCCCGCAGCGCTTCGTACACTTGGGTTCTGATTTCCGGAGAAATTGTTTGACCGCTTTCAAAATATGTATGGCACGCTTCCGTTGAAATGGTGAATCCGGGGGGAACGGGGAGGCCGATATTGGTCATTTCGGCGAGATTGGCCCCTTTTCCGCCCAACAGTTCCCGCATTTGGCCGTTCCCTTCTTCAAACAGGTAAACGTATTTTTTCATCGCTTAATTCCTCCCCTTTTGCAAAACGTTTAATATATAATCGGCTGTTTCCTCAATGGCCCGGTTTGTGACGTCGACAATCGGGCAGCCGATTTTTTTCATGATTTTTTCCGCATAATCCAGTTCCTCCAGAATGCGTTCGTAGCTGGCGTAGTTGGCGTTGGACACCAAACCGAGGTTCTTCAGGCGCTCTTTGCGGATGGCATTGAGTTTTTCCGGCGAAATGACGAGCCCGACGCACTTGTCCCGCGGGATTTGGAACAATTCCTCCGGGGGGTTGACTTCCGGGACGAGCGGCACGTTGGCCACCTTGTAGCGTTTGTGCGCCAAATACATGGACAACGGCGTTTTCGATGTCCGCGACACGCCGATGAGGACGATGTCAGCCCGGAGAAGCCCGCGCGGGTCGCGGCCGTCGTCATATTTGACGGCAAATTCGATGGCGTCAATTTTGCGGAAATAGTCCTCGTCGAGCTGGCGCAG
Source organism: uncultured Bacillaceae bacterium (assembly GCA_937995745.1). Classification (GTDB taxonomy): domain Bacteria; phylum Bacillota; class Bacilli; order Bacillales; family Cytobacillaceae; genus CALKIU01. The sequence continues at coordinate 11,342 of CALKIU010000054.1, forward strand.
CAGCTTCGGTTTGTAATGCGGTTCTTTTCCAAAAGTCGTTGAAAATGCCTGGATCAGCGGATTCAGGAGATCGACGACCGTCACGTTCTCTTCTTTGGCGCGGCGGTCCAAATATTCTTTCAATTTCGGCACTACGATGGTGTAAGCGATAATGGAAGGTGTTTGTTTGGCCATGTAGATGATGTCTTCGATGTCGTCAAAATCTTCCACATATGAATTGCGGCGGATGTCCACGTAACCGCCGTTGAATTGCGTTGCTACGGCCTTGACTACAAATTCTGCGGTCTCGCCGACCGAGTCGGAAACAATGTAGACAATGTGTTTATCTCCCAAAACCTAGTTCACTTCCTTTGGAGGTTATTTTTCTGGTGAGATGAATACGTTGGGGAAAAATTGCACAGAACGTCTTCCCGGGTGATTGGTGAAATCGGGCCGGTGCGTGGTTCCGGGGCGTGTCGGCGATGCATGGTTCCGGCGGGTGTTGGCGGTGTTCGGTATTATTATTCATCCCCGCTCGTTCGCCCGGCTTGCACGGAGCTTTTTGTTCGGGCGCTCCCCTATTACCGGGTTTCGGTTCATTTTCCGCTCCAGTTTTCCAGCGCCGTTTTTTCAGTGCACATTCCGCCCGGCTTGACCGGCGAGCTTTTACTACCATTCACCCAATCCGCGCATTTCTAAAAGCACTTTGCCGGCCGTTTTTTGGCGCGCCTTATCGGTCCGTTTTTTCGATGTTCCTTGCCCGTTCGCTTTTCCGGCGCCTGACCGGACCACTTTTTTTGATGCATCATGCCGGCTCGCTTTTTCGATGGACTTTACCGGCTCGCTTTTCCGCTCCGTCTTACCGAAGCGCTTTTCTATTCTGATTTGCCGGACCACTTTTTCGGTGCATCTTCACGGCTCACCTTTTCAATGCGCCTTATCCGCTCGCTTTTTCGATGCATCTTGCCGGACACTTATTCATTCCGCTTTGCCGGATCGCTCTTCCCATTCCCCTTTTTCTACGCACTTTTCCGAACGTTCAATCTTCTCCGCCCAGTTCAACGAACGCTTTGGCAATCGTCGTCTTCGTCACCCGCCCGATCACCTCGAACCTGTTTTTGTCGTCTTCCGCTTCTTTCACGACGGGCAAAGAGTCCACATGGTGTTCAACCATCTTCCTTGCCGCTTCAATCAACGGCTCTTCCGGACGGATGGTGACAATATTGGGCATCCGCGTCATAATCACGCTTACCGGGAGCTTCTGCAAATCCTGATTGCCAATCGCCGCCCTGAGCAAGTCTTTCCGGGAAATGACCCCCGCCAAATATCCGTCGTCATCGACGGCGTAAATCGTGCCCACATCGTTCAGAAAAATCTGCACAATCGCATCATAAACGGAATCCGAATGTTTCACAACGATCGGATGGCCTTTATACTCTTTCACAAGAGGCTGCTTGAGCCAATCTTTAAACGGTTCCGTATGGTCGCCTTTATAGTAATAGCCCACATTCGGCCTCGCCTCAAGCGTTCCGACCATCGTCAGGATGGCAAAATCCGGCCGGAGCGTGGCCCGTGTCAAAGACAGCCTTTCAGCAATTTCCTTGCCCGAAATGGGCCCTTCTTCTTTCACAATTTTCACTATTTGCTGCTGCCTTTTGGTCAGTTTTATAAAAACCACCACCCTTCAGCAAGTAAACATGTTACACATTTCACTTGCTTGGCAATTTTTTATACCCTCAACCACGCAATTGTGTTATACCCTTATTTATATAGTATAATACATTTAACCAATTAGCCAAGCGTTTTTGCTGTCATTTTTCGTCAAAATCTTGTTTCATTTCCCAAAATTCGAATTCCCTGGGCGGACCATCTCCCAAGCCGGCATATCATTTCCCGGCGATCAGAGCATTTCCCGGGCAATTATTTTTGATCGTTGTCGAAAAAATGGACAGACGGCCCGAGTGAGCCAGGGGTGACGTTTTGCGGCGCCGGGCCTGAGATGGCAAAATGAACATTCTCCGGGAAGGCGGACACGCCGGCAAAGATGCGAAAAAAAAATCGGCGGGATGACCCGGCCGAACCAAGATGGGGATGAATGGGGAAGACATTGATTCTTTCTAATGGAGAAGAAATGGGGAAGGCATTCGCCTTTGCGATTGAGGGGTAAGAAAAAGCAGCCTGGATCACACGCATGATTCGACGGCTGCTTTTATGATCAACGCTTCAGATTGAGTCGATGTTTATCTGGAAGCGTTTTCTGATAAAGGTAAAAAAGGGTTTGAAGGAATTGTGAATATTCTGCCTTTTCGTCGTTTCAAAGGAAACTTGCACCGCTGCAGGAAAGTTTATGTGCACATTTTTTAAAAAGTTCTTTTGCACATTTTTTGGGGAAGTACATGTGCACTTTTTTTGGGAAAGAGCATGTGCACTTTTTTTGGAAAGTACATATGCACATTTTTTGGGAAAGAGCATGTGCACTTTTTTGGAAAGTACATGTGCACATTTTTAGGAAAGATCATGTCAAAATTTTTTCCGAAAGGTCATGCGCCTATTTTAGGAAAAATCCTGTGCACATCTACTCCTGCCCTGTTTCAAAAACGCAAGGGGTGTGGGTTTACGAGCGTACGAACCTTTTTTCGGTAAGAAGTTGTGTTCATGACTTCCGGAATTCATTCGTCTGCCCCGAATAAAGGACAGCGGTCGCCTTTCTGCTCAAATTTTTGTGTCTGCCCCGCGCAAATAATGGAGATTTTTGGTTGTGAAGTTGTTTAAAACATACCTTGTCTAAAGTTTCGCCACTATATCACGAGATTAAGGATTTCTTAGCTGCGGATTCTTTTTGGAGCTTAAGGAGAGTGTATTCCAATTCTTGGATGCGTTTGTGGAGTTTTTCGACGCGTTCGTTTGATTTGCCAACCATGATGATGAGGCGTTCCACGAGAATTTCCATGTTTTTTTCCTTATCGATGATGTCATTCACCGGCGTTCACCTCTTTCTCCTCCTGCCGGGTGGATGGTTCTTTCACCTCAAAGGGAAGGTCGCTGTCCACGTTTGCGTCAACACCGTTCTCCCTCATGGGGAAAGAAGTTTCCCTTTCGCCGCCTGTCCCGTTTTCCGCCAATCGGGAAGCGGCCTCGCTTTTTCCGCCGGCCCCGTTCTCCCGGGATGCGGTTTCCCTTCTGCCGCCCAAAAATTTGACCGTTTCGGCGACGACTTCTGTAACATACGTTCTGCGTCCATCTTGATTTTCATAACTTCGCGTCTGAATCCGGCCGGTAATCCCGATTAAGCTGCCTTTGCGGCAATACTGCGCCAAATTTTCCGCCATCTTCCTCCATAACGTGCATTGGACAAAATCCGTATCAATTTCCCCTTTTTGATTGCGGAAATTGCGGTTCACCGCCAGCGTCACATTGACAACGGAAACGCCGTCGGCAGTGATTTTCAGTTCGGGATCTCTCGTTAGCCGGCCTACGAGCGTCACTTGGTTAATCATAGGCCATCTCCTTTCTGTGTCAATTCTGATTCTAAGGTCTAAAGTCCTATTAGTAAATTCCTAAATAATAATTTTTTCCGTCCACCTTTTTTAAAAAATGAAATACGCTCCGGCGAAAAACGGATTTTCCCTTTCGAAAAGGGAAAATTTGCGGGGATATGGCTTATTTTTTCAATAATTTCCTATCCTGTATGGCAATAAAGATAAATTCCTTTCCCGCATGGTAATATAATGGAAAAAACGCGCCTCATTGACGCGCAACGGTCAGGGGGAAACAATGAAAACGTTCAGATTGGCGGGCCTCAGCATTCAGCGCGACGGCCCATTCCGGGAAATTCCCTTCGAAGACGGCTTGGTAATCAACAAAGAAAACAAAGGGAAACATTGGTTGATTGAAGTATTCACCGGGGATGACTGTCACGATTTTTTCAAAAAAGCGCTGGAGGAAGGGCAGGAATTGCGGGTCAAAGCGGCCATCACCCGGCCGGACAATCCGCCGGCGCCGTTCCGCATGGCCGTGAAATCGATTAGAAAAGTGAACCGCCGCATCAGCGTGCTCCTCGAGGGGCATTTGCAAAAGAGGAGGCCGGAAGAGGGGAAACTGGAGCAGCTTCTCGACAGCTTGATGAAACAGGGGATTTCCGAAGAGGAACTTCTGCGCGCCTGCCAAAAAATAAAAGCCGGGCAAACTGCCGGCCAAACCAAAAAAGAAAAAAGACGCCGCAAAACTACGGGCGTGCATAACAACCGGCGGCCGGGGACGCACCAAGGATAAGAAGGTTTGCGGGACAGGTTCCGGTCTCTAAATCCCGCAAACTCCGGTTTCGTCCCCGCCGATTTTTTTATCCACCATTCACCGCAAATTTTTTACTCATCCCGATTATCCCGGTCTCTTGCATCTTCCGTATCTTCAATGATTTCTTCACCGGGGGTATTGTCGTCTTCAATCACATCGCCATCATCGGTTCTGTCCCGATCGACGCCATCATTCAGATCCGCATCATTGTCCCGGACACCGTCATCCCGGACATCGTCATTGATTTCCGTATCATCCTCCGGCGGCGGATCATTGTCGTTCGCGTTGCAGCCGGCGAACAAAGAAACGGACATCAACAAAACACCAAAGATGGCAAACAGTTTTCTCCTCATATGTACAGCTCCTTTCCAATTTTCATTTTGACCCTGTTCCGGTCTTACTTTAGATTGCCCAAAATCGGAAAAAACTTTCATCAACCGCACAAAACTTTTCACAACCGCCTGCCATCTTTCCTTTTCGGTGCC
>CALKIU010000055.1 GCA_937995745.1 uncultured Bacillaceae bacterium
TTTCGTCCATCAGTTCGTTCAACGTCTCAAGCAAAATGTTTTCAACAGAAATTGAAATTGTCGCCTCCAACAACAAAGCGGAAGTCGAGGGGATTCCGGCGGACATCGCCCAGGAACTGAAAAATTTGATTTACCGGCTTATGTCTGAAGAAAGCGGGAAAACGGCGCCGGAAGCGGATGTGGCGGAGCAGATCAGAAAGCTTGCCGAACTGCGTGACGAAGGCATTCTCACCGAAGAAGAATTTGCCGCTAAAAAGAAGCAACTCTTGGGAATTTGAGCCCTGTAAACAGGGCTTTTTATTTTGTCCGTAATTTTCCGGAAAACCCGGCATATAATCGCCCCCGGGCCAATAAAGTTTTCTGAAAGGATGCAAGTCCGGTTATATTCCGAAAGGTCGTCTCATATATTCTTAGTGCAATGGAGTAGACAAGACCGGGCGGCGGGAACAATGGAGGTGGCATAGAAACAGGAGACAGGCAGGAACAATGGCATAGAATGAGTTTTCGGGTTGTGCAGAAATACAGACGGGAGATGATGTCTGATTCCGTTTTTTCTCTCCTCATACTCTGAAATGAGACGAAAAAGGGGATGAAAGGATGAAGAAAAAATTTCTACTGCTTCTCGCCGGGCTGGCAGCTGTTTTTATGTTGTCTGCTTGCGGTGAAAAATCGCAGGAAGAAGTCGTCAAGGAATTAACGGAGAAGATGGAAGAAATGAAAGGTTATAAAGTCAATGCCACGATGACTCTGGAAATGGGAAAAGAACCGCAAACGTACGAGGTGGAAGTCTGGCATAAAAACCCCGGCTATTACCGCGTCAATTTAAAAAATGCCAATAAAGAACAAAGCCAAATGATCCTTCGCAATGACGAAGGTGTGTTTGTTTTGACCCCGGCTTTAAATAAAAGTTTCCGCTTCCAAAGCGACTGGCCGGAAAACAGCAGCCAGGCTTATTTATTTGAATCGCTCGTCCAAGATATTATTGACGACAAAGAAGCGAAATTTAAAGCGACCGACAAGCATTACGTGTTTGAAACAAAAACCCGCTATCAAAACAGCAAGATGCTGCCCATTCAGGAAATCACCCTTAAGAAAAAAGACTTGACACCGGTCAGCGTCAAAGTGATGGATACGGACCGGAATCCGATGGTGACTGTGGAATTTTCCGATATGGAAATAAACGCCAAACTGGAGGAAAAGGATTTTGACATGGCCAAAAATATGACAGGCGCCCAGTTGGAAATTCCCGTGATGGCTGATTTGGATAAAAGGGAATTCACCGTAAAATATCCGTCGGCAGAGATTCCCGGCGCAAGTTTAATAGATGAGCGGACCGTGGAGACGGAGAACAGCAAACGGGTCATCCTGACATATGACGGGGAGGAAAAATCGTTCACGCTTATTCAGGAACAAGCCAAAGTGGAACCTGCCGCGGTGACGGCGACTCCGGTACACGGGGAACCGGTCGATTTAGGCTTCACGATCGGTATTTTGACTGACAATTCGCTCTCCTGGACTCATGAAGGAGTGGATTACATGATCGCTTCCAAGAATTTGACGGCGAAAGAAATGATCATGCTGGCCCAGTCCATGGAGGAAGAGGAAGACATGATGAAATAACCGGCAACCCGAACCCCAAAAGGGCATCTTTTGGGTGTTTTTTTTGAATTTGGGGGTTTTCCCGCCACGCCATGAACGGAAAAAGAGAGAACCTGCTCTTCCATTGGCTCATATTTGTTGTTATTCTAAAATAGGTTAGACCAATGTACATGAAATGAGGAAGTGTAGACGATGGAAGGAGAAGGACTCTTTTTCCGTGACACCTGGGCAGAGGTGGACTTGGATTGTATCAGTAAAAATGTCCGGCAAACGAGGGAATTTTTGCCGGAAGATGTGGAAATCATCGCCGTTGTCAAAGCGAATGCATACGGCCACGGAGCGGAGCAAGTGGCCAAAACGGCCCTGTCATCGGGAGCTTCCGCCTTGGCCGTTGCTTTTATGGATGAAGGACTCGCCTTGAGAAAAAAAGGAATCGATGCACCGATTCTCGTTTTGGGGGCATCCCGCGCCGAAGATGTCAATATTGCGGCGGAACATGATCTCACATTGACCGTTTTTCAGGAAGAATGGCTGAAAGAAGCGATAAAACATTTAAAAAAGGATGCCAATATTTCCTTGCATCTAAAGATTGACACTGGGATGGGCCGAATCGGCATCAGAGACCGTTCGGAATTGGAAGCGATAGAAGAGATGGCTGCGGCGGATCCGCGCATAGACTTGGCCGGGGCCTTCACCCATTTTGCCACCGCGGATGAAGCCGATTTGAGTTATTTTCATCAACAACTCCGGCGCTTTAAAGAAATGTTGTCCCTTTTTAAAAATAAGCCGCGGATGATTCACGCCAGCAACAGCGCCGCTACATTGCGGAAAGCGGGCGCCGATTTTAACGGAATCCGGCTGGGCATCTCCATGTATGGCCTTGCCCCGTCAGTGGAAATGGAAAAAGAACTTCCTTTTCCTCTGCATGAGGCTTTTTCTCTGCGGACAAAAATTGTTCAAGTGAAAAAAATGAAGCCCGGGGAACGAATCAGCTACGGGGGCACCTACCGGACGGAAGGGGAAGAATGGATCGCAACCCTTCCCATCGGTTATGCAGACGGCTGGATCCGCAAACTGCAGGGCCAGGAAGTTCTAATAAATGGAATGAGAGCGCCGATTGTGGGCAGAATATGTATGGACCAATGTATGGTAAAACTTCCGGAAAAAGCAGAACCGGGGACGATTGTCACCTTAATCGGCAAGGACGGAGACGATATGATATCAGTCAATGAAATAGCGAAAAAATTGGACACCATCAACTACGAAGTAACCTGCATGATTTCCGGCAGAGTGCCCCGCTTGTACAAAAAAGCGGGCGAGACGGTCGCGGTCGGAAACTCCATCCTGTAATTTGCTTAAAACGCCAGTTGGGCAGCCGGTTCCCGGCAGGAACTTTGGGACAAGGAACCGGGCGGGAACATTTCCTCGTTATTCGTCTCCGACAAAAAAATGATGAATATTTTCAAATGATGGCACATAGTTAAAATAATGGAGTTTTTGCATAAAAGAGCATTTTATTGGACGATAATACAGAAGAATTGTTAATTGAACTTTGCTTGCGGATAAAAAAATGGTAATATAAAATATGCCTGAGATAGAAAAAATCGATATTGCTTGTTTAATTTCACGTATTCACACAGAAAAAGCATTTTTTCCGGCAGCGATTAAAGATAGAAAGATGCAAAAAATGGTGTATAGTGATGGCGGAGGTGTTAACTCGTGTCTGAATCCGGCGCGGTGACTGAAATTACTGTAAAATTGCCAGAACAGCTATTAAAAGAATTGGACGTCTATATTAAAAAAGAGAATGTAAACCGCAACGAGTTTATTTATCAGGCGACAAAAAATTATTTGCGTGAACGGAAAATTAGACATATTCGTGAATCAATGAGAAGAGGCTATATGGAAATGGCGAAAATAAATTTATCTATCGCTTCGGAAAGTTTTCAAGCTGAATACGAAGCGGAAAACACCGTCGAACGCTTAGTAAGCGGGGGATAAACCTTTGAATATCAAACGTGGAGACGTCTATTTTGCAGACCTGTCCCCGGTTGTTGGCTCGGAACAAGGCGGTGTACGCCCGGTTCTTATCATCCAAAACGACATCGGGAATCGGTTCAGTCCCACAGTA
>CALKIU010000056.1 GCA_937995745.1 uncultured Bacillaceae bacterium
CTGTCCCCGTGTCCCGAAATTTGTTTGGGGGTGTGTTGGTTGAGGTTTGATGAGGCTTATTCGGGTAATGTGTTTATTAAGAGTTGTCCGGATTTTGAGGAGAGTAGTGTTGTTTTGTTTGGGATGCCGATGGATTGGACTGTCAGTTACCGGCCCGGGTCCCGTTTCGGTCCCGCCCGCATTCGCGAGGTTTCTGTCGGTTTGGAGGAATACAGCCCTTATTTGGATCGGGAATTGGATGAGGTGAAGTATTTTGATGCCGGCGATATTCCCTTGCCGTTCGGCAATGCGCGGAAAAGCCTCGAATTAATTGAGGATTTTGTCGACAAAGTGCTTGCTGCGGGGAAACGCCCTCTCGGCATGGGAGGGGAGCACTTGGTCACCTGGCCGGTTGTCAAAGCGGTCTATAAAAAATATCCCGATTTGGCGGTCATTCATATGGATGCCCATACGGATCTCCGTGTGGAGTTTGAAGGGGAAGAGCTATCCCATGCGACGCCGATCCGCAAGATTGCGGAAATGATCGGCCCGAAAAATGTGTATTCGTTCGGCATCCGCTCCGGCATCAGGGAGGAGTTCCAGTGGGCGGAAAAAGAGGGCATGCAAATTTACAAGTTTGAGGTGCTGGAACCGCTCCGCAAAGTTTTGCCGGAACTGGCCGGACGCCCGGTGTATGTGACGATTGATATTGATGTGCTTGATCCGGCCCACGCGCCGGGAACGGGAACCGTTGATGCGGGCGGCATCACTTCCAAGGAACTTCTCGCTTCCATTCATGAAATCGCCCGTTCCGACGTAAAAGTGGTCGGCGCCGATTTGGTCGAGGTCGCTCCCGTTTACGATTGCTCCGAGCAAACGGTCAACACGGCCAGCAAATTGATCAGGGAAATGCTCCTCGGCTGGTTTGTCGAAAAGTAAATGACAGAAGACGGAGGCTGTCCCGAGTGTGAAGCCGCGGAAAATTCCGGATGTGCCGGCACCCGGAGCGGCGGCGCATCTTTCACATCCGGGCGGCCTCTTCTTTTCATGGGAATTTTTTTATGAAGGGCTGCCGTTTTTCCCGGGGTTTGAATGGCTGACGGCGCTCGGGCGGCCATTTTTTCGGGGATAAATGGCTAACGGCGCACAGGCTGCCGGCTTTGGCATTGGAGAAGCTTGGCGAACGGCAAAAAATCCGGCCGGGGAAACCGCCGGGGGATACATCTATTTCGCCAACGGCGGACACACCGGCCGGGACTCCGGAAAACGAAATATCGGAATATTTGTAATTTGGGTGCCGCCGTTGCGGCGGCGAAAGATTCGGGCGGCTTTTGTTTGATGGCGGAAGTTGGTGGCGCGGGCGGTTGCATGATAAAATGGTAAAATGGTAAGGGACGTGAAATTATGGCGAAACAGCCGGGAGAGGAAATACCGGTTAAAATACGGATTAAAACGACGGTTTCCAATGAAAACGGCCGGGAAACTTTTGAATTGGCGACATTTGGACGATACTGCATAAAAGGCCGGACGCGTTATTTGCTGTATGAAGAGGTATGGGACGTCGGGAAAGTCCGGTCCGTGGTGAAAATAACCGCCGATGAGATCGTGATCTTGCGGAGAGGACCGGTTGAAATGAATATGAAGTTTCAAAGAAACAAAGAATTGGCGGGACGGTACAAAACACCATACGGAATCCTTGATATCGCCACCTGTACGAAAGAACTTGCCCATTCCTGCGGGGAAGAGGAGAGAAAAGGTTCCGTCCGCATACAATATGATTTAAAAATGCAAGGCGCCCTTGCCGGCACGTACGATTTACAATTGCAGTTTGAGGAGGAGAGACAGAAATGAACATTATGGAGCAGGTTCAAAACAGAATTAAAGAAGAAATCAAAGCCGCCGTCTTAAAAGCGGGCCTGGCAACGGAAGAACAAATGCCCCCCGTGATTTTGGAAGTGCCGAAAGAAAAGGCCCACGGAGACTATTCCACCAACATGGCCATGCAGCTGGCGCGGATTGCCAAAAAAGCCCCGCGCATCATCGGCGAAGAAATCATCGCCCATTTTGACCGCTCAAAAGCATCGATCGAGAAAATAGAAATTGCCGGCCCCGGTTTTATTAATTTTTACATGGACAATTCTTATTTGGCCGATTTGGTGCCTTATATTCTGGAGGCCGGGGAAAAATACGGGGAAACAAATGTCGGCAACAACCAAAAAATCCAGGTGGAATTTGTTTCCGCCAACCCGACCGGCGACCTTCACCTCGGACATGCCCGCGGCGCGGCGGTCGGCGATTCGCTGTGCAATATTTTGGAAAAAGCCGGCTATGACGTGACGAGGGAATATTACATAAACGATGCGGGAAACCAAATCAAAAATCTCGCCTTGTCTGTTGAGGCCCGTTACTTTCAGGCGCTCGGCCTTGAAAAAGAAATGCCGGCCGACGGTTATTACGGCGACGATATCATTGAGATCGGCAAGCGGCTGGCGGAAGAATTTGGAGACAAATATGTGCATGCGTCCGAAGAGGAACGTTTTGAGTTCTTCCGCGAGTACGGGTTAAAATATGAATTGGAGAAACTGAAAAAAGACTTGGAAGAATTCCGGGTCCATTTTGACGTCTGGTATTCGGAAACGTCTCTCTATGAGAGCGGAAAAATTGACGAAGCCTTGGAGCTGCTTAGAAAGAACGGCTACGTTTACGAAAAGGACGGAGCGACTTGGCTGCGCTCGACGGATTTCGGCGACGACAAGGACCGCGTCCTCATCAAACAGGACGGTTCTTACACGTATTTGACGCCGGATATCGCATATCATAAAGACAAATTTGAAAGAGGTTTTGAAAAAGTCATCAATATTTGGGGAGCTGACCATCACGGCTATATTCCGCGGATGAAAGCCGCCATTCAGGCGCTCGGCTACGACAAAGACGCCCTGGAAGTGGAAATCATCCAGCTCGTTCATTTGTATAAAAACGGCGAAAAAGTGAAGATGAGCAAACGGACGGGCAAAGCGGTGACAATGAGGGAGCTCGTTGAAGAAGTCGGTTTGGATGCCGTCCGCTATTTCTTCGCCATGAGAAGCGCCGATACGCATATGGACTTTGATCTCGACTTGGCCGTTTCCGAGTCCAATGAAAACCCCGTTTATTACGCGCAATATGCCCATGCCCGCATTTGCAGCATACTCCGCCAGGGCGAAGAAAAGGGCATCACTTTGGATGAAAATGTCGACTACAAGCTGCTTGACGGGGAAAAAGAAATCGATGTCCTGAAAAAACTGGGCGAATTCCCGGCGGCCATTGCCGAAGCGGCCGAGAAGCGGATGCCGCACCGGATCACAAACTATATTTTTGATTTGGCATCGGCATTTCACAGCTTCTATAACGCGGAAAAAGTGCTCGATCCGGACAATATGGACAGAACGAAAGCCCGCCTGGGACTCGTCAAAGCCGTGCAAATCACGCTGAAAAACGCCCTTTCTCTCATCGGCGTCTCAGCTCCGGAAAGAATGTAGCGAAAACGGGGCCTCCGCCTTAAGGAGCCCCTTTCCTTTTTCAAAGGTGGAGCGGTCCCGGGGGAGTGGTCCGTGGGTGGTCCGGGGGGACAGGTTCGGTGTCCCATTTTGTCAATAGTTTCCTTTGGGACAATGAACCTGTCCCCGTGTCCCA
>CALKIU010000057.1 GCA_937995745.1 uncultured Bacillaceae bacterium
CCTCTATTTCTTCACTTTCCCCCTGTGGCGTTACACAATCTGCCCCTGCCAGGCCATCATGCCGCCAACCATGTTGGCCGCATTGTAACCGAGACTGTCAAGGAACATCGTGGCATAGCTGCTCCTTGAGCCTGACAGGCAGACGACAATATATTCTTTCTTTTTATCCAATTCATGGATGCGCGCATTGAGAAGCCCAAGCGGGATATTGATTGCACCGGGAATTTTTCCTTGCGCTACTTCATAAGTTTCACGGACATCGAGAATCGTTATATCTTTTCCCTCTGCCAATAATTGTTCCACTTCTGCAGGTGTTATTTGCTTCATACAAAATCCCCCCATGCCTATCTCTTTTATCTCCAGGCATTTACTCCGCCTTTGACATTTGTAATTTTTGCAAATCCTGCTTTCTTAAGAATTTTCGCCGCCCTCATACTGCGGACGCCGCTTTGACAAATGAGGACAACTTCTTTATCTTTTGCCAATGTTGAAGCCTTTTGTTCAAGTTGATGCAAAGGAATGTTTTTAAAACCTCTTATGTGAAATGCTTTATACTCAGCAGCAGTCCGGACATCGACAAATTGTTTGCCCTTATCACCCAATTCCTCCCTTAATTGTTCAACCGTGATGTTTCTGACGCCTTTTACCGGGAGGAAAGACTTGATGAACAAAATGATAACAAGAGCAAGAAGCCCGTAGAAAATATACTCCATGTTCCGCTCCCCCTTAATCAAAAAATCCGCGATTAAAGCCAGTTGTGCAAAATAACAAATAACTCTCACGACATACAGTCTATATTTTATACCTATACGGGTATGAGGTCAACAAAATACGGACCAAACTTACAAAATCATTTGCTTCTTTCGAAAAAATTTCCATTTCTCCGGTATTTTTCATGGCTATGTCCCGGACAAAAACAAAAGATGCGCCGGCTCCCAGCCGGCGCTCTCAAAAAATGGCGAACATGATTTTTATTCCATTCTTCCTTTTTTCACAGTCACCCCGCAAATTTCCTCAAGCGGCTTAATGACTGCTGACATATCCAGTTCGGCATAACCTTTTTCCATCGCCGAGGCAAACGAATTTTGCGCAAATTGTCCGAGAACCTCGTTCAACCCTGCGGCCGCGAACATTTTGTTGGCCAACTTTACATCTTTATGAACATACTTCACGGCGCCGCCCGGTTCAAACCGGCGGTTAAAGACATATTGTTCCATGTGTCTTTCCAGCATCCGGCTGGAACCGTAACTCACTTTCAGCAGCTTATACAACTGTTCAGAATCAAGCCCGAGCGCTGCGCCGCAAACCATCGCTTCCGAAGCGGCCACGGTATGGACGGCGACGAGATATTGATTGATCAACTTGGCAATGCTTCCCGAACCGGAAGGCCCTAAATATTCAATGGTTGTCCCAATCGTTTCCAGCAATGGACGGACTTTTGCAAAAACTTCCTCCTCCCCGCCAACCATGATCGTCAGCGTTCCCTGTTCCACTCCTTCCGGGCCTCCGCTCACAGGAGCATCCAGGAAATGGACTCCTCTTTGTGCCGCTGCCAGAAAAACCGTTTTGCTTGTCTCTGCATCAACGGTGGTAAAATCGATGAGAATGGTGCCTTCTTCAGCGCTTTGCAAAATCCCTTCCCTGCCCAAGTAAACATTTAAAGTGTCTCCAGGCATCGACAAACACGTACAAATGACATCCGAGTTTGCGGCAACATCCTGAAGACTGTCCGCTTTTGCCGCACCCGCTTCCAACAAAGGAATCAATTTCTCCGGTGTTCTGTTATAGACGGTTACCGGATATCCTTCTTCAAGAAAACGTTTGACCATCCTCGACCCCATAACGCCGGTACCGACAAACCCTACCTTCATGGCGTCCTGCATTCTCCCTTCTGTGCAAGCCACCGGAAGCTTTCATCGCTTCTTGTGGCCGGTATGTATTCGAGGCCAATCGGCCGCTTATATCCAAGCCGGCTGATTTCCGAAAATATTTTCTCATAATCCATCGAACCGGTGCCCGGTTCATGACGGCCCGGATAATCGGCAATTTGCACATGACCGATTAAGCGAAAATATTTCTTAAAAAGTTCAAGAGAATTTCCGTACATCCGTTCTATATGGTAAAAATCGAATTGCAGTCTGACATTGGGCAAATTTACTTCTTTGATAATTTTCACTGCTTCATCGATATCGGATAAAAAATAACCCGGCATATCATAAGGGTTGATCGGTTCGATTAACAAAGTTAACCCAAGTTCGGCCGTTTTCCGCCCGGCATATTTTAAATTTTCAAGATAAATTTTGCGGGCTTCCTCCCTGCTCTGTTCCGGGGACAATACACCTGCCATACAATGAATATTCGGAGATTTGAGGGCAAAGGCATATTGTAAAGCAAGATTGAGGGCTTGCTTAAACTCTTCAACCCGGTCCGGAAAAATGGCCAACCCCCGCTCGCCTTGAGCCCAGTTCCCCGCCGGCATGTTAATGAGCGCCATGGACAAGCTGTTATTGTTCAAAACACGCTGGACGCGCCGGAGCGGCTCTTCATAAGGAAATTGACATTCCACAAAAGAAAATCCCGCATCTTTCGCTTTTTTGAAACGTTCAATAAAAGGCACTTCCGTGAAAATAGTCGACAAATTAACTGCAAACGTAACCATAAACCTCTCCCTCCCCCATCATAAAAAAGCGGGACGATGATTGACAGAATTCTGCTTTCCGGTCTTCTCAGCCGGCAATATTTTGTCTCAAATCTAATTTTTCTACATATTCAATCTTTTTCCTCCGAAAAAGACGAAAAATGTACGTAACGGCGCAAAGGATTTTCGGAAAGAGAGGAAAGTTTCCGTATTATTGTTCCCACAAAATAGCAATGATCTCATCCTCCAAATTTTTTCCTGCCTCTTCATTTAAAAGGTTATTGAATAATATCGAAAAAATCAATTTTTTCCCGGTTTTCGTCGCCATATACCCGGAAATGGAAGTTACCGTTGTCAATGTTCCTGTTTTCGCCCTGATTTGGCCTGCCAAAGGAGTTCCGTTAAACCGGTGTCTCATCGTCCCGCCTCCCAAACGTTCCGTATTCCCCGCTTCCGGAAGAGACGCAAAAAATACCGGAAACCACGGTTCTTTTTGAACAAGATAAAGAAGATTCGACACTTGATTGGCGGTCAGCAAAGTCAAATGAGAAATTCCTGATCCATCCCGGATAAGATATTCACCAGGCATCAATCCGTATCTTTTCAGCTCCTCTTCCAGTACTTGCAACCCCTTTTCAAAGCTGCCTTCACCGCAAAAAGTTTTCCCTAATTCTTTCGTCAAAATATCAGCATGCCCGTTGTTGCTTAACATCATAAACGGCTTCAGCAACTCCGACAACGGCATGGATTTCCGGACTGCCAGCCTTTTTGCTCCCGCGGGAACTACTCCCGTCCGAACCGGCCCGCGGACAACAACCCCTTCGTCTTGGAGCGCTTTCTTGAACAGATGAGCCGTCCATTTTCCCGGCTCCCATATGGAAATCCACTCTTTTTCCGGCTTTGCCTGAAGAGGAATGGCCCCCTCAATGATGATTGTGTTTTCTCCATGCTTTCGTGTCGTTTTCATTTCTCCGGAACTATCAGGGGAAACGGTCGTCGCTTTATTTACTATTGTCACATAACCTCTCACATAGGGAAATACGGTTATTTTTGCCGGATCCCCGATGCGTTCGCCCGGAGCAATTGTTAAAACAGCCGTGCCGGCGTCGAATTCTTTGTCCGGAGAAACGGTCAATGCGGAAACTTGCGCTCCGTAATAGGTGTGTTCATCGCTCCAAATTAAATCGGGAGAATGTCGGATATCATCATACCATGACTCGTCGGCAACCACATTTCCGGCAATTGTATCTATGCCGCTCTTTTTCAAATCTTTTGCGATTGTCTGCAAATCTTCCGGTAACAGAGTCGGGTCCCCTTTGCCCCTCAAATACAAATTCCCGTATAGTGTCTTGCCGTTTATCTCCCCGTCCGCCCAAACTTCGGTCGAGAATTGATAATCCGGCCCGAGCTTGGAAAGGGCAACCGCAGCTGTCAAAAGTTTCATATTGGAAGCCGGACGGAGACGGATGTCTCCGTTGTACTCGTACAAGAGCTCGCCCGTATCGGCTGAACGGACACTGATTCCGGCAACAGCCCCTTCCAAAAGGGGTTCATTTTCGAGCATCTCTGTCACCTTTTGATAAACACCGGCGTTCCCGGTTGTTGCCAAAGCGACGTCATTCATTCCGTCCCCCGGAACAAGCATCATCAAACATAATAATCCGCAGAAGAAAATATTTCTTATTTGCATCGTTCCCACCTTCTTGAAAACATCCTCAGCACTGATTATGCCCGATTAGGCAGGCAAACATATCCTCTTTTCCCTACCGTCCCTCGCTCCGTCCCGGGACGGTCAAAAACCGGCGGAAAAGAAAGGAATGAAAGCCGGATGATTCGACATTCACACCGCAGGGCTTTGAACAAAACCATTTCCTTTGCCGAATAAAAACTTGTTTTGTCTATCGTACAGGATTTTACAAATTGAGGTAGAATGCATAAATAAAGGAAGACGGGAGAGTGATATTGTGATGAACACGACAGCTGTTGCTGAAATGTTGGGGGTGTCGGCAAGCACGGTCCAACGCTGGGTCAAGCATTTGGGGCTGGAAATGCAGCGCAATGAATACGGACATTATGTTTATTCCGAGGAAGACATTGAAAAACTGAAAAAATTTCAACAAGAACTGCACAAAGGAGGCACCGCGCCCAAAAGCGCGGTAAAGAAAAAAGAGCGGAAAGGGACGGCAGTTCTAAATGGAAGCGCCCGTTTCCAGGAAGTTGATTTGCTGAAAAAAATCAAAGAGCTGGAAAACCGTCTCAACAACAAAGCAGACTCGGTCGTTGCCTATCAGCTTTTGCAGCACCGCGGCGAAATTGAAGAATTGGAAAATAAGATTGTCATGCTGTCGGAACAACTAGAAGAACTTCAAGAAAAAATGGCAGAAATGGCAACCGCTCTTGAAAACATGCAAAAAAAGGGAAAAAAGAAGAAAAGGCCGTTTTTGAAAGCCATTTTCCACTCGAAATCACAAGATTAATTCTCCTCCATTCGAAAACCCGCCTGCCTGAACATTCCCGGACATCCTCCCGGTTTAACGGGAGTATTTTTTTTCTCTTTTTTGTTTTTGCATCACTTCATAAGATTTTTCTATGATGTCCGTCAACACATCCGCTTTATAGACCCGTCCAACTTTCGTATTCTCCTGATAGTAATCGACAATTTCATTCAATTTCATTACCGTTTCAGGCGAAAGTCTGACATTCAGCTGAATTTTTCTTTTTCCGGCCATGCTAGCACCTCCTATCAATATAATAGCATATTGATAGTTTTTGCTAGCCATAAGGTAGCATACTCTGTCTGTCCGATACACCGGGTTTATGCCGCGAAAACAGGAAAAAAAGCCCGGTTAGTACGCCCCTTTTGCGAAAACGAAATATTTTTGCGCAATAAAGTTTAATCCGGTATAAAAAGACATCCCGAGTAATACAGACAATTCTTTTTGATACAACAGATGGCCGTTAAAGTAAAATTGATTTATGATTTCCAATATCTTTTCGCTTGATAAATACGATAAGAAATAGCATAAATATGCACTGGCAAGAAATGCGGCGCCCCCTTTCCAGAAGGAAACGTTGCTTCTAAAAGTAAATTTGCGGTTTAAAACAAAGCTGGAAACCATGCCGGCCGCATTGCCGAAAAATGTGGAAAGCCAATATCCTTTGCCGAATATGCTCATCAACATAAAAATGATCATCATTGTCAGCAACGTGTTGATCGCGCCGACCATTAAAAACTTAACAAACGGATTAATTTGTTTTTGGAATTTTCCTCTGTTCCATGAACATTGTTTCATGCTGTTCTTCCCCGAACTTTTCCAAAGGCAGAGGCATATTAAAGGCATCAATGTCAATGGTGTATCTCGGCCTTCTTTTCACCTCGCCGTAAATTTTTCCGATATATTCACCGATGATTCCGATGCCAATGAGTTGCAGGCCCCCAATCAGCCAGATAGAGGTAATCAACGACGTCCAGCCCGTTTCTGTCGTCCGGAAAAACTTGAGAAACAAGAAATAGCAGGCAAAAAGCAAACTGACGAAAAAAGCCGTACAACCCATGAAAAGAACGAGGCGGATCGGCACGACAGAAAAGGATGTCATTCCGTTTAACGCAAAAGAAAGCATCTTTTTCAACGGGTATTTCGTTTCCCCGGCTATCCGCTCTTTCCGGTCATAATAAACTTTGGCCGAGCGGAAACCGATGAGGGGGACGATTCCCCGCAAAAACAGATTCCTTTCTTCAAATTGTTCGAGCGCTTCCACGGCGCGCCGGCTCATGAGGCGGAAGTCGGCATGGTTGAATACGAGGTTCACCCCCATTTTTTTCATGATTTTGTAAAACCACTGCGCTGTCGTCTTTTTAAAAAATGTATCGGTCTCCCTCCTCTTTCTCACTCCGTAAACAATTTCACAACCTTCTTTGTATTTTTCTATAAAATGCTTGATAACGGCGATATCATCTTGGAGGTCAGCGTCAATGGTGATCAGGCAATCGGAATATTTTCTTGCCGTAAACAGCCCGGCCAACAAAGCATTTTGATGTCCCGTATTTCCCGCCAGTTTTAAACCCCTGACATAGCCGTTTTTCAACGTTTCTTTGTAAATCAGCGGCCACGTGTCATCCGTGCTCCCATCGTCGACAAACAAAATTCTGCTGTCGGGTGATATTGCTTTTTCATTCACCAAGCCATCCATTAAAGCGTTTAATTCCCTGAAAGTATAAGGAAGGATTTCTTCCTCGTTGTAACAAGGCACGATGATGGTCAAAACCGGTTGCTGTTTCATCTTAAACCTCCAAAATATTTTCTTCCCTTATGATGGCTCCACTGCATACAAATAAATTTTCCAAGGGGAGCTTTTTTCCGTGAATTCTTTCAATAGGTTCAACCTGTTCTCTTCCGCATTGTCGATGGGAACGGCAGAGAAAATATACTCTCCTCCCAGATCTTGAAATGCGTCCACATCCAGTTCCAAATTTTTAATTCTCTTTTTTGAATTCTTTTTAAACATATAATGCTTTCCCAATTCAGCGGTGAAAAGATAGCACCTGCCGCCCCATTCATCGAAATACTCGCGGATTTTTTCATTTTTCTCCAATTCTTTGGCGATGATTTTGCGAAATTGGTGCTTGTATTTCAACGGATAAAAGTTGTTGTAAGTATCAAGGGTATAAAAACCGTTATACTGGGCGATGGCCGGATGGAGGCCGATAGTGGCCACCCGGTATTCGGAAACGGGCCGGCCGATATAATCTTTAATTTGCGCAAACAGTTCCTCGGAATAAAACTCTTTTACGGTCGGCTTGTTATGGTGGACGATTTCATCGTTGAAAGCGAACAGGACGAGAATCTGGCCGATGATGAAAAAATATACAACGGGTCTCCAGTTATGGACATAATTCATGATGATTTTGAGGCTTAAAGCGAAACCGGCATAAATAATCATCGGCCGCAAAAAATGGAAACGGGCGAAATTAAAAGTGTCAAGAAAATGGAACCGTTCCGTCAACGGAAGCCACCCTTTGTAAAACCAAAATGCATACCAGGCGGACAGAATAAAATTTAAGGCCAGTAGCAACAAAAATCTCTTTTCTTCCCGCCATTTATTGCGGGCAATAATGAGATAAAGAGCCATCAATGCGGCCGGCAGAATGATAAGACCGTGAACGGTCATCACGTGGGTATGTCCGAGAACGAAATTCTTAAAGGTCAGGCGGACGCAGTGCCAGAAAGTGAGCCGGGCGTGAAAATATTCATCGCGGCTGTTCGGTTCCCTTTCAAACAAAAAAGAATAAACAAGCCTGTATTCGACAAGCAGATATATACCCGTCATCAAGACGATGGCGAAAAGAAAACGCCAATTCCATCCTTTTCCCCGCGCGACGTCCACAAGCCAAAAAATTCCCATACCGGTGAGAAAAAAGAAAAATCCGAGTACGAAACTAGAATAAAAGGGAAGAAGAGCAAGAACCGTCCAATTTTTCCATGAATTCTCCCCCGCGCGGATATTCAAAAAAGCCCATAAAGCGAGGGGCATTCCCAAGGTGCTCAACATCCCGGACGGCCAAAAAGGAGTTAAAGCGAACGCAAGGGCAACGGAAACATTAATCAAGCGGTGCTTTTCTTCGGGCAAAAAGTGTTTTTTAAGGAGGAGATACATGCCGATAAAGGCAAAAATTCTTGTAATCGCCTGGCTTAAAGCGTAGGCGGTCATCGTGGGAAAAAGATGATGCAGCCAGACGATTCCGCTCCACTCTGTCGACAGTGCATTGCGCGGAAGTCCGTTGATCACCTGGGGGATGACGGCGTCCACTTTGCCGAACATTTCGCCGCTTTTGCTTAAAATCCGATACCAGACGATATTGGAATCCAAATTATCATGGACTCGGATATGCGCATTTTCACCCAGCACAAAAAGAGGGGACAAATACAAGCCGATGAGAATAAATGCCCAATAGAAAAACTGTCTGTTCCGCTTCTTTACCGCTTGCAATCCGCACACCCCAAATCCGATGATTTTGCCGGCCGTTCCAAATCCGGCAAAAACCGGCCGCCCTTGCCTCTTATATTTTCCAACCTTCCCAAAGCTATTCGGACTATCCAGCTTCTTCATAAAAAAAGAGCTTTCCGCCCTTTTCAGGCGGAAAGCTCCCGTTGAATTCATTCGTATAACGCGAAGACAACTTTCCCTTTCACAACTTCTTGTCCGTTTTGTTTCACCGCTGAAACGCGAAAATACAGCTTATTCTCCCGCTTCTCCTCCAATTCCGCTTTCAAAGTGAGAACGTCATTGAGAAAAACCATGCCTTTAAAACGGACGGAATAGTCTTCAATAAAACCATCTTTATAAAATGGCGTAAACAGTTTTGCCAAGTTGCCCATCGTCCACATTCCATGGGCAATGATGCCGGGCAATCCCGCTTTTTTTGCCTCTTCGTCTATCGTGTGTATAGGATTATAGTCTCCCGAAGCGCCGGCGTATTTAATCAAATCGAGTCTCGAAACCGGCTCCAGCGTCACCTCTGGAAGAGCTTGTCCGGTTTCCAGTTCCGTCAACGCGGCTATCATTTTGCCATCTCCTTTCTCACGGCTTCGGTGATGATGATCACTTGCTCGTCCTCAAAGACTATTTCCCCGTCCGAATCAGCGCCATACCGGTTTATAACGAGAAAAGACAACCGGCCGCTTCTTGTTTGTTTCTCATAATAATCTTTTACTTGCGCCCAGCATTGGATCTCTTCACCGACAAGAAGAGGTCTTTTATAGTGATAAGACTGTTCACCGTGGATTAATCCTTTCTTCGGAAGTTCCAAGCCGGGAATTTTCCCGTAATCGAAAACGCGAGGAAAGGTGGGCGGAGCGATATTCCCTTTATAGCGCGATTTTTTCCCCGTTTCCTCGTCAATAAACAACGGATGGGGATCGCCGATCGCTTCCGCAAATTTCTTTACCGCTCCCCTTTCAACGACATTTTTGACAGGTTTTGATTTTTGTCCGATTAAATGAGCAAACATTCTAGTCATCATTCCCTTTGCCTGTTGAATTCTCCGTTCGTTTATCCGCTTTTTCCACTGTCGAAGAAGCGTGACGGCCAACGGAGTGAGTTAAGCTTTCGGTCCGCCGGCCACATAGAGAACCTGGCCGTTTACAAAAGATGATTTTTCGTCGGCAAAAAACGCAACCGCATGAGCGATGTCTTCCGGTTTTCCCGTTCTTTTTACCGGAATTTGTTCAATTCTCGCTTGGACAAGTTCCTCAAAAGAAATGCCGATCCGTTCCGCTGTTGCTTTCGTCATATCCGTTTCTATAAAACCGGGCGCAACCGCATTGACGGTGATGCCGAATTTGCCCAGCTCTATCGCCAGCGTTTTCGTAAAGCCCTGCAGCCCCGCTTTTGCGGTTGAATAGTTGGCCTGGCCCCGGTTTCCGAGGGCGGATGTGGAAGAGATATTAATAATCCGTCCGAATTTTTGTTGCACCATATATTTTTGCGCCGCCCTGGAAGCCAAAAAAGCGCCTTTCAAATGAACATCCATGACCGTATCCCAATCTGATTCCGTCATTTTAAACAGAAGATTGTCGCGAATCACCCCGGCGTTATTTACAAGAATATCCAATGAACCAAATTGTTCGTATACCTCTTCCATCGCTTGTTCCACTTGGTCTTTGTCCGTCACGCTGGCCACTTTGGCATACACTTCATAGCCTTTTTCCCGTAATTCCCGCGCCGTTTGCGCCAAAGCTTCCTCATTGATATCGATAAACGCCACTTTTGCCCCTTCTTCGGCAAAACGTTCGACAATCGCTTTGCCGATGCCGCGGCTCCCTCCGGTTACAAAAGCGACCCTGCCTGCAAATCTTTGACTCATGATGAATCCCCCTTCAGTAGACTGCAATATTGTTAATTTTTTGTATTTTCAAATTATACTAGATTTTAGATAAATTGTCCTATTTTTACATGTCCCTTTATTAGATTTCTGGCAATGATCAACCGCTGGATTTCATCTGTGCCGTCGTATATGCGCCACAATCTTGCTTCTCGGTACCACCGTTCAATGGGCAGCTCCCGCGTGTAGCCCATTCCCCCGTGAATTTGCAGCACCCTGTCCACCACTCTGTTCCCCATATTGGCGCCGAACAGTTTGGCCATTGCTGCCAAATGACGGTTATCCTCTCCTTGATCCAGGGTAAAGGCCGCATTCAAAACTAGCCACTTGGCCGCTTCAATTTCAACGGCCGAGTCGGCAATTTGCCACTGAATGGCTTGTCTTTCCGCGATCGGTTTTCCGAACGTGACCCGTTCTTTGGAATATTCGATCGCCATCTGCAAAAGTCTTTCCGCCGCTCCGACCGCCTTGGCGCCAACTATCCAGCGGGCGTAACCGATCCATTCCAAACCGAGCCTGTAGCCGCCGTGCAATTCGCCGAGGATGTTCTCTTCGGGAACGCGCACATTATCAAAAATGAGCGAAGCCGGGCTCCATTCCCCCATCGTGTCAATCTTCTCCGACTTCCAGCCCATCTCCCTGTCAACGATAAAACAAGTCACTCCGTCCCTGCCGTTTGCCGCATGCCTTTCTTTGTCGGTGATGGCAAAAACCATGGCGAAGTCCGCTTCGTTGCCGCCGGTGATAAAAATTTTTTCACCATTTAAGACCCATTCATTCCCGTCTTTTACGGCAGTCATTTTTATATTTCTTGTGTCAGAGCCGGCACCGGGCTCGGTCATGGCAAAGCAAGATTTTTTCTCACCGTTGATGGTCGGAATCAAATAGCGCTTTTTTTGCTCCTCATTTGCATAATAGAGAATATTGTCGGCGGAACCGCCAAAGGTAAACGGAACAAACGTTTTGGCCACTTCCATATGAATGATGGCTGTCATCAAATGGCCAAGATTTGCCCCTCCATATTCCTCCGGTGTATTGATGCCCCAAAAACCCGCTTCTTTCGCCTTTAATTGCAATTCTTTCAACTTTTCCGGGGGAAGACCCGGCTTTCCTTGCCTTTCGTTGCGGAGAACTTCATGTTCCAAAGGCATCAATTCTTTTTCGACAAACTTGCGAATCGTGTCTCTGACCATTCTTTGTTCATCGTTCAACCGCAAGTACATAGACGGGCCCCTCCATTCTTTTTTTTAAACAGCCGAAACCATTACACCAATTCAAGCATGATGGCCATGCCTTGTCCCCCGCCGACGCAAAGGGTGGCGATGCCAAATTGCTCATTTCTCCTTCTCATTTCGTAAAGAAGAGTTGTCACAATTCTCGCTCCCGTGGCTCCAAGCGGATGGCCCAGGGCGATGGCGCCGCCGTTGACATTGATCTTTTCCGGATCAAGTTCCGCTTGGCGAATCACGGCAAGGGCTTGGGCGGCAAAAGCTTCGTTTAATTCAATCAACCCGATCTCGTGGATAATCTTGTTTGTCCGCTTTAATAATTTCTCGAGGGCCGGCACCGGGCCGATGCCCATTATTTCCGGATTAACCCCGGCTGTTGCCCAGTCAACAATCCTTGCCAAGGGGTTCAGCCCCAACTCTTTCGCCTTGCTTTCCTTCATCAAAACGACCGCGGATGCCCCGTCATTTCTTCCGCAAGCATTTCCCGCCGTGACCGTGCCGCCTTCCTTAAAAGCGGGGCGGAGTTTAGCCAATTTTTCGAGGGTTGTATCTGGACGGGGAAACTCATCTTTTTCAAAAAGGAATGTTTTCTTTCCTTCCGTCACTTCAACCGGGACAATTTCGTCGGCAAATTTTCCCGCTTCAATGGCAGCGGCCGCTTTCCGCTGGCTCTCATAAGCAAACTTGTCCTGGTCTTCACGGGATATGCCGAATCTTTCGGCAACATTTTCCGCCGTCATCCCCATGCTCAAATTGGGCCCGAAGATTTCGATCGGTTGCTGGCCGTTCTCCGTATTCGAATCGACCAAAAGCGGATTTCCCTCTCCCCAACGGGAATTTCTCAAATAGAACGGGGCCCTGCTCATATTTTCCGTCCCTCCGGCAACGACGATGTCGGCTTGTTCAAACAGAATTTGTTGGACACCGGACGTGATGGCCTGCATTCCCGAGGCGCAAAGCCTGTTGACTGTGAAAGCCGGGGCCGTTTCCGGCACGCCTGCCCTCAGTGCCGCCACACGGGCCACATTGGAAGATTCTGTCGTTTGCCGGACTTCACCCATGATCACTTCGCTCACTTGCTCCGGAGAAATTCCCGCCCGCTTGATCGCTTCTTCAATAACAACGGTTGCCAAATGACCGGAGCTGACAGATTTCAAAGAACCGCCGAAGCGACCGATTGGCGTGCGGACCGCACTGACGATTACAACGGCATCGTTCAAACTCATTCACTCCTTATGTACTAAAATGATGAATCGTCGTCCCATATTGTTGCAAAAATTATGCCAATTTCAGGAATATTGCGATTATCGGATTTTGCCGGTGTTTTATAATCGCACACAATGCAAAAATGAATGAAATTGAATAAATGGCGTCATTTCGCTGATTCATTTTTGCATGATTGATTCATTTTTGCATTCGTTTTTTCAAACATCATAAACGGCCGGAAACCCCGGCCGTTCTGTCAAAACGCCTACTGATATTCATCTGATTTATTGACGATTTTTCCTTTTTCCACGACGCCCATGCGGAACGGGGTAACCAAACCGCCTTCTTCGTCCACTTTAGTAATGTCGTAAATTCTTTTATCGGCCGGCACCCGGTCGATCCCTTCCTGGATATGTTTCATGATTGCTTCCGGGTCATCGACAGTGCCGGCGGCTTTCATCGCTTCCACAAAAAGATAAACCGAATAATAGTGATAACCGGCCTCGGACGGGGGATTTTTGCCGTATTTTTTCTTATAGTCATCAATGAACTGTTCATTCCCCTTATTGCGGGAATAGGGAAGCGGCAAAACACCGACGGCTCCTTCAAGCATATCCCAGCTGCCGAGAACAGCCGCCATTTCATCGAGCTTGGCCTGGTCCATGACGAGGAATCCGCCTTTAAAGCCGAGTTCCCTTGCTTGTTTCGCCACCAATGCGGTAGGTTCGGACGGACCGCCGATAAACAAAACATCCGGATTCTTTTTCAAAGCGTTGGTGACAATCGTGAAGAAGTCCGTATCTTTGTTGAAATCAATGGATCCTTTATAAACGACTTCACCGCCGAGTTCTTTCCAGACGGGTTCCAATTTTTTCGCCCAATCTTTTCCATACTGTGTGGACGCCGGCAAAAGGGCGATCTTCTTTCCAAAACGTTTCATTACATATTCCGAATAAGGCCGCAAATAAATTTCATACTTGGGAGGGATTCGCAGCGTTAATTCGTTTCCTTGTTTTGTAACGTCCGGTTCGCTGGAATATGCGGCAATAATGAATTTGGTTTGCATATTAAATACTTGGGCGGCAAAAATCCCCCCGCTGTGGGGCACATAGACAATCGGCGTCTTGTATTCCTGCACCAATCTTTTTGCATTTGCCCCCGCTTCATTCGGCAAATATTTATCATCAAGGGTGACAAGATTCAAATAATGCTTTTCCCCGTTTACGACAAACCCGCCGTTTTCATTAATCTCTTCCACAGCCATCGAAAGCCCGTTCAACGTATTTTCCCCGTATAGAGCGGCCGGGCCGCTAAGGGGACCGCTGTAGCCGAGATTCACCACTTTTCCGTCGTATTTTCTCCCGGATCCGGTTCCGTTCCCCGATGAAGCGGAATCGCTGCATGCCCCAAGCAACAGAAGCAGCGGTAAAAGAAGAAAGACGATTCGTTTTTTCAAGACCATTCCCCCCACGACATGATTTCCTTCACAAGCCCGTTATTTCTTTAAGCTCCTATGTAAGCTTTCCGGACGTCATCATTGGCAAACAATTCAGTTCTGCTGCCTTCCAAAACGATTTTGCCGTTTTCCATCACATAACCCCTGTCGGCAATGGACAGGGCGGCCCGCGCATTTTGTTCCGCAAGGAGAATCGTTGTTCCCGATTCCTTAATCGATTGAATCGCTTGGAACATTTGTTCCACAACGAGCGGGGCGAGACCGATGGACGGTTCATCTAAAAGTAGCAGTTCCGGATCGGCCATTAACGCCCGGCCGATGGCTGTCATCTGCTGCTGACCGCCGCTCAGGGAACCGGCCGGAAGATCCTTTTTTTCTTCCAACACCGGAAACAACGAAAATACCTTTTCAAGACGTTGCTGAATGAGTTCCTTTTTTCGGCGGAAAATATAGCCGCCCAGTCGCAAATTTTCCAAAACCGTCATTTGCGGAAACAACATTCTTCCTTCCGGACACAGCACGATGCCGGCTTTTACAATGCGATCCGCCGGCCAACCGGCAATGTCTGTTCCCTGAAACACAATCCGTCCGCCCGCCGGCTTGTTCAAACCGCTGATCGTGCGAAACAATGTGCTTTTACCGGCTCCGTTGGCCCCCAAAAGAACAACGAGTTCTCCTTTTGCAATTTTCATGTTCATTTTGTTTAGAGCTTTAAAACTGCCGTACTGCACAGTGACATCAAGAAGTTCAAGCACTGATCCCGCCTCCCAGGTAAGCCCGGATTACTTCTTCATGATGTTTAACTTCATCAGGTGTTCCTTCTGCTATTTTTTTCCCGTGGTTCAAGACCATGATTTTGTCGGCCAGATTCATCACCATCTGCATTTTGTGTTCAATTAAACAGATGGTTATCCCTTTTTTGACCATTTTCTTCATTAATTCTGCCAATTTTTCCGTTTCCTCCGGGTTAATCCCGGCAGCCGGTTCATCGAGAAAAACGATTTCCGGTTCTGTTGCCAAGGCCAAAGCAATCGCCGTCCGCTTTTTTTCTTCCTGGGAAAGTTCCGAAACAAGCCGGTCGGATTTCGGCAGCAGACCGGTAAATGCCAATGCTTCATGCGCTTTTTCCCGCGAAGCCGTCTCTTCCCTTTTCAGCCTTCTTGTTTTAAATAAGGCATCCCACAGGCCCAATTTTGTGCGGAGACGGTGGCCGATCATCACATTTTCCAACACTGTCGCTTGTTCAAACAGCCGGGTTGTCTGAAAAGTCCGGCCAATTCCCAACCGGGCGCGTTCATAAGGTTTCAAGCGCGTAATATCCCGCCCGTTATAGCAGATTTCCCCGGACGTCGGAGCGAGAAAACCGCTGATGAGGTTGAAAAACGTCGATTTTCCCGCTCCGTTCGGCCCGATAACGGCCGTGATCGTTCCCTTTTCGATAGCAAAATCAACTTGGTCAACGGCGGTCAATCCGTCAAACTTCTTTGTTAACCCGCACGTTCGCAAAATCATTGGCTTTCCCCCTTCACGTTCACGGTCCTTTCCATGCCGGCGGCAAACACCGTTTCTTTCCTTCTATTGTGCAGCCAGCTGCTTACTCCTCCGGCAATTCCCCGCGGATAAAAAATAATCAACGCGATGAGAAGCGGACCGAAAATCAGCATCCGGAAGTCTTCCAGAAATTGCAAAGATTGCGTCAAGGCGACTATGAGAATCGTTCCGACTAACGGTCCGGCAAGGGTACCGATTCCGCCGACAATCAAATATGTCAGCATATCAAAAGTAATGCTCACGTAGGAAATATCCGGCCCGATAAAGCGGACAAAAGACGCATACAGGGCGCCGGCCAATCCGGCCAAAACGGTCGATACGACAAAGGAAACCAATTTTTGTTTCATGACATTAATGCCGATCGCTTCAGCCAGTTCCTCACTGTTGCGGATGGCTGTGTAAGTGCTGCCGACAAGTGAATGAACGATTCTTTTCATCATCCAGATGACGAGGACAAGGAAGAACAACAACAAATAGTATTGCGAACGGGGAGTTTCAAAAGAAAAAGGGCCGAGCGGCGCGGGATGGGGGATGCCAATCAACCCACGCACCCCTTCCGTCAGTTCTTCCCACTTGTAAATGATTAAGTAGATAATGTAACCGACGCACAGAGTATAAATGGCAAAAAAGTGTTCTTTCGTCCGCAGAGAAACTAATCCAATCAAGAAACCGGCCACAGCCGTAATCAGGATGGCCGCCGCCAGGGCAAGCCAAAAGTTCAGCCCCGTTTTCACCATCAGCAATCCGGCCGAATAGGCTCCGACGGCAAAAAACCCGGCATGGGCCAATGACAAATAACCCGTGTATCCGCTGATCAAGTTCAACCCGTACACGGCAATCGCCCAAATGAAGGCCATCGATAAAATATGGAGGTAGTATTGGTTTTCGGTGAGAAACGGAAAAATGACAGCCGCAAGCAGTAGGATCAAGGACCAGATTCGTCCGTTTAACAGTGCAGACATTAGTGAACCTCCTTGGCGAAGAGGCCCTTTGGCCTGAATGTAAGAATGACGACGAGAAGGACAAACGCGATCAAATCTTTGTAATCATTCGATATAAACGTTCCTCCCAAGCTTTCCGCAAAACCGAGAATATACCCGCCTATAATGGCACCCGGAATACTGCCCATGCCTCCGATGATTATAATGACAAAAGCTTTCAAAATAACGAGGTGGCCCATCCCCGGGAAAACGAGGTTAATCGGAGAAGCAATCGATGATGCGACGGCCGCCAAGGCGCCGGAAATAAAAAATGTCAACATGGCAATCTTGTTTGCATTAATTCCCGCCAAAAAAGCACCTTCCCGGTTCTGGGACATGGCAATGATCGCGGCACCTGTCATCGTTTTCTTTAAAAACAAATACAAAATCAGCATCACGGCAACAGCCGTAACAATAATTAAAATTCTTTGCACCGTAACGGTGATTCCAAAAACATCCACAACTTTGCCGAAAGGCGTTGGCATGGTCCGGTATTCCGTCCCCCATACCAATTGGGCAAAAGCCTCGAGAAAAAGCATCAGCCCGATGGCGGCAATTTTATCTTGCAGTGGCGGCATATTTCTCAACGGAAAAAAAACAATCCGCTCCGTTAACACGGCAAGCAGCCCGACAACGATAACAGAAATGACCACCGCCGCAACATAATGGACTCCCCATCCAGTCATCGCCATCAGCGTGATATAACCGCCGACCATGTAGAAAGCCCCGTGGGCAAAATTTGGAATATGCAAGATTCCATACACAAGAGTAAGCCCCAAGGCAAATAGACTGTAAACGCTTCCAACCGTCAATCCGTTGAAAACTTGCTGAACAAATATCTCCATATTGCCCCTCCCCCCTTTATCTCCCGGCAGAAAGCACCAACCTTTCGCCGCGAAAAAGAATACATCCGATCAACGAACGGAGAACTGTTCTTTCAATTTTCTTTTCAATATCTTTCCGACCGCCGTTTTCGGCAACTCTTCAACAAAAGTAACGATACGGGGAACTTTGTACGCCGCCAACCGTTCCCGACAGTAATCGATCAGCTCTTTTTCGCTCAATTGTTCATCCTCCTTAAGGACGACGACCGCTTGAACCGTTTCCCCGCGGTATGAATCCGGCACCCCGATGACAGCCGCTTCAAGAACTTTCGGATGACTGTATAAAACGTTTTCCACTTCAACCGGATATACGTTATAACCGCTGGCAATAATCAAATCCTTTTTTCTTCCGGTAATATAAAAGAATCCGTCTTCATCCATTTTGGCCAGATCGCCCGTATACAGCCAGCCGTCGCGGAGGGTTTGCTCCGTTTCTTCCGGCAAATTCCAATATCCTTTCATCACCTGCGGTCCCTTGATAATGAGTTCGCCCACTTCGCCGACCGGCAGCGCTCTTTTTCCGGTTTCCATATCCACAATCCGGCAGTCTGTGTTGGGAATGGGAATGCCGATACTGCCCGGTTTTTGCAGGCCGCCGACCGGATTGCGGTGCGTGACCGGAGATGCTTCCGACAGACCGTATCCTTCCGCAACGGAAGTGCCGGTGATTTCCTTGAAGCGGTGCAGCACTTCCAGAGGCAAAGGAGCCGAACCGCTGGAACAAATCTTGAGACTGCTCAAATCAGCAGGCCTTTCTTTCAAGTAATGAATCAGCCCGATATACATCGTCGGAACACCGGGGAATGTCGTCGGCTTATGTGTTACAATGGCTTGAACAGCCGATTCCGGGTCAAATTTCGGTAGCAGGATCATATTTCCGCCGTTATAAAAAGTCGTGTTCATTGCACTGGTCATCCCGTAAACATGGAACAACGGCGATGCCGCCAAAACCCGCTCTTCCCCCGGCACCGTCTGAACCCGGGATGTCGCCGCGCTTTGCAATGTGTTGGCGACCAGATTATAATGCGTCAACATCACTCCTTTGCTCCGGCCCGTGGTGCCCCCCGTATACTGAAGAACAGCGACGTCTTCCTTCGGGCTGATTTCCACATCCGGAATACGATCACCCGGGTCACGGAGCAGTTCATCCATCCGGGAAGGAGCATGGAGAGACACGGTAATGACGTCCGACAGTTGTATTTTTTCCAGCACCCTCTGCACGGTCGGTACAAAACGGTCCAAGAGGAACAAAACTTTTGCCCCGGAGTCGCTTAGTACGTGGTGCAATTCATTTTCTCTGTACATGGGGTTGACTTGCACAACTATTGCACCGCAAAACAGAACGGCAAAATAGATGATCGGATACTGGGGACAATTGGGGAGCATGATTGCAACCCTGTCATTCTTTTTAATTCCGAGTTTGACCAGAGCGCTGGCCGTTCTTTGTACGGCCGAGTCCAATTCCCCGTATGTATAAGTCTTGTCAAAAAAGGTAACCGCCGGCCGTTCATAATATGTCCGGACTGATTGCATGAATAATTCGGGCAAAGATATTTCCGCGATGTCAATTTCAACCGGATTGCCTTCGACAACATGCTTATGCCAAATTCTTTCCATGCTTTTCCCTCCCTCTTTTTTTGTCCAATGTTTATGCAATTGACGTGCCAACAAAAAAAGCGCCGCATGTCAAGTTTTTTTGCCGGCGCTGATACAAATTTGGATTAACATAAGGGCTTCATCCTATTATTCATATCCGTCAAAACAATTTGATTTTAAATCAATCATTCATTTATGAATTGTTTTCAATGCTTAAATTGTATTTTTGGAGTTTTCTGACTATTGTGGACTGGCTTGTCTTCAGTTTTTCGGCCATTTCATATGTGGTCCGGTATTTTTTTACGGCTTTTTGCAGAAGCTTCTTTTCCGCCCGTTCCACCGCTTCTTTTAAAGAAATTTCCTCATCCTTTTCGGAATCATCATCCAAATGTTTTTTATACTCTTCAGGCAAATCATGAACGGTCAGCAATTGGTGCGGCACGGTCAAGATGAGGCGCTCAATGAGGTTGGAAAGTTCCCTGACATTCCCCGGCCAATGATAATAATAAAAAAAGTTTTTCAACTCTCTGTCAAAGTCCTTGGAAACTTTGTATTTTTCGTTATATCTCGCCAGGTAATGATATACGAGGGGCAAAATATCATCTCTTCTTTCCCGCAACGGGGGAATATGAATCGGTACTACATTTAAACGGTAGTAAAGGTCTTCCCGGAACTCTCCTTTTTTGACCATTTCGCCGAGATCTTTATTGGAAGCGGCTATCAACTGAATATCCACTTTAATCTCTTTTGTGCCGCCGACTCTCATAATTTCCCTTTCTTGAATGGCGCGAAGAAGCTTGACCTGCAGATTGAGGGGCATCTCGCTTATTTCATCCAAGAAAAGCACCCCTTTATCCGCCAATTCAAACATGCCCGCTTTCCCTTCCCGGTTGGCGCCGGAAAATGCCCCGCCTTCATACCCGAAAAGTTCCGACTCAAGAAGATCTTTCGGAATGGCCCCGCAGTTGACTTTAATCAATTTTCCCTTTTTGGAACGGCTGCTTTTTTGAAAAATATTTCGCACCAGTACATCCTTCCCGACCCCTGTTTCCCCCAGGATGAGGATCGTTGTGTCAAAATTGGCAATCCGCTCGGCCATGCTGTAGATTTCAAGCATCTTTTTGCTTTTAATGACAATATCCCCTGTTGTGACAGCGGAATCCTTTAAGCGGATGATTTCTTCTTTGTATTTTTCATTCAACCGGCGTGCCTGTCTCAACTTTTCCGTCAACTGATTTAATTCGGACAAGTCGCGTATATTGGTGACCACTTTCTCTACTTCGCCCCGTTCATTAAAAACGGGGTTTCCGGTCATTAACGTTTCTTTGCCGTTCAAATTTTTTTGCACAATCGTGACCGTTTTCTTTTTCTCGATCACCTTGCAAGTGACCGATTCGTGCAGGATTCCCCTTTTAATTAAATCCCGGACATTTTTTCCGATATAATAATGCTTCGGAATTCCCGTAATCCGCTCGATCGCCGAGTTGGTTTTCAAGGTATTCCCGTGACGATCGGTAATATAAATGCCGTCGTACGAGCTTTCAATAATGGCATCGAGCTCCCGGTTGTATTTATCCAATTCCCGCACCCTTTTCCGCAATTCAAAAAGCCAGCCTCCGTCAACGACTATGTAAAGCATACGCTGATCTTCGAGTTCGCCGTTTAAAAGAACATACCACTGCCCGTTTTTGGCAGCCAATACGGCGGAGGGACTGAGCCTTTCCCATTCGTCAAACAATTCCGGAGCCTTTTTGCAGCAATCCGCATTCGTGACAACCGCGCCCGGCTTTCCATGGGAACTGGAAATAATCGTCCCGTCCGGTTCCGTTACAAAGGTGTTGAAAGGAAGATGGGCTGTTTCTCCTTTAATCAACGGACATGTTTCCCTCCTAAACAAATTTTGGAAAATACATTTTTCTGTTTAGTTCGATAAACGGTCTTCTTTTTCCTCTTTTTGACCGAAGAAATGGAATGGCTGCCGGACCTTCTTCCAATCCGGCAGCCTGCGAATGATCATAATTTGTCATTTTTGGATAAACATTTGCGACCAATAGTTTCCTCCTTTTGAAAAACCGACACCAATATGGGTATAATTGGCATTCAAAATATTTTTCCGGTGGCCTTCACTGTTCATCCATGCATCCACTACTTGTTCGGCAGTCGTCTGCCCCATGGCGATATTTTCTCCGGCCGATTTATAAGAAACGCCGAAATCCCTCATCATGTCAAAAGGAGAACCGTAAGTCGGGCTTGTATGGGAAAAATAATGGTTATTGTTCATATCATCAGCCTTCGCTTTTGCCACCCGGCTTAATGTTTCATCCAGGGTTAACTCCTTGAGTCCGTGTTTTCTTCTTTGTTCGTTGGTCAATTCAACCACTTTC
Source organism: uncultured Bacillaceae bacterium (assembly GCA_937995745.1). Lineage (GTDB taxonomy): Bacteria > Bacillota > Bacilli > Bacillales > Cytobacillaceae > CALKIU01. The sequence continues at coordinate 21,807 of CALKIU010000057.1, forward strand.
CGTTCAATCTCAGTGATGGCGCTTGTCCCGGCCGGCTGTTTCCCGATGTTTCCGGAAGGTTCGCCCGTGTTTGTTTCCGGCTGCCGGACGTCTTTTTGTTCAAAGCGCCGTTGTCGTTCTTTTCCTTTGGATCCGAATTCCTTAAAAAAGGCATACTGTCCTTTTTTAACGTATTTGCTGTGGGGAAATTGGCTGCTTGGTGTCGTTGTTTGATACGAATTATGTTCAATCGTCAAATACCCGTTCCCCACATGCTGGATGCCGTCTGTGGGAACCGTGAGCGCATGGCCGCCTGTTTGCGGGGCTCTTTGTTTACGGAAATTTGTGCGTTTGTCACTTATCGTTTGTAAGTTGACATCCCTGTCATTAAGATTTTGTGAAAATTCAGCGGTACCTTCTGTAAACCGGTCTTCTTGCTCATCCGCGGCATTTTGATTGCACCCTGCCGCAAGAAGAACTGACAGTCCCAACAGGAAAGGGAGGAAGAATTTTTTTGTCAACAGAACTCTCTCCTTTCGGTTTTTCAGCCTTCCTTTTTTATTTTTCATTCCTTATTAAAAAAAGATGGGTGGTAATAACCGAAAGAATTGAGAGGTCCTGCAAATTTTTAAAAGAACCTGCCATTGGCAAAACCGAATCCCTTTATTGGGAAAAGGAAGATTTTCCGAATGAAGTTACTTTTGGCGCCTCTGACAGCATTTTCCCTTCTTTTCCCGCCCAGTGGGAACGGCGTTTGTCAAACCCGCGCCATTTTTTATTTACCCGGTTTTTCGGATATAACTATGATTAGAAAACCGTTGAAAGGCGAAAAAATTCCCCGGAGAGGGCAGCGCTCTCCCGGGGAATTGAGTCAGTTCATTTTTTCAATTTTAACGGCGCAAGCTTTAAATTCCGCCGTTCCGGAAATCGGATCGTATTCGTTAATGGTTAACACATTGGTGGGCACATCTCTCCAGTGAAAACTCATAAACACAAGACCGGGTTTGACCTTATCGGTTACTTTGGCAGGCACCCGGACTGAACCGCGCCGTGACGACACTGTCACCATTTCCCCGTCTTCTAAGCCGAGACGCGCGGCGTCATCGGGATGAATATCGACTGTTTCATGCGTCTGCTTAATCTTAATGCCTTCCTGATAATAGCGGGTTTGGGTATGCGTATTATACGCTTCGTACCTTCTCCCTGTCGTCAGCACGAACGGATATTCTTCATCCGGTTCTTCCACGGGCGGAGTATAATCGACGGGAATAAAAGAAGCCCGTTTTTCCCCGGCTCCTTCCGGGCGGTAAAACCGTTCATGGAGCACGAAAGTTCCCGGATGGTTCAGGTCCGGACAAGGATAATGCAGCGAATATTCTTTGTCCAGTCTTTCATATGTCATGCCGCCGTACATCTCATGGGCGAGCAGACGGATTTCGTCCCAAATTTGTTCACTGTTCTCATAATTCATTTCATATCCCATCAAAGTGGACAGCTCGCACAAAATCTCCCAGTCTTCTTTTACGTGCGGATGGGCGTCAACCGCTTTTCTCACCCGCTGAACGCGCCTGTCCGTATTCGTGTAGGTTCCTTCCACCTCGCCCCATGATTTGGCCGGCAAAACGACATCGGCCATTTCGGCGGTTTCGGTCAGGAAGATATCCTGCACGATCATTAAATCGAGATTTTCCAACAATTTGCGCGTATGGTTCATATGAACATCGGCCATGAGCGGATTTTCGCCGATAATGTATAGAGCTTTGACCTCGCCTTTTTCCATCCGTTCAAACGTTCTCGTCTGCGTGTCGCCCGCGTTGGGATTCAGTTTAACACCCCAATGGTCTTCAAACCGTTTCCGGTATTTGTCATCCGCCAGCGGAAACGCGCCGGGCAATTGGTTCGGCAGACAACCCATATCCCCCGCGCCTTGCACATTGTTCTGTCCGCGCAATGGCATGATGCCGTTTCCTTTCCTGCCGATATGTCCGGTCAAGAGGGCCAGATTGGCAATGTCAAAGACGTTGTTCACCCCGCAATGGTGCTCGGTGATGCCTAACGTGTAGGCAATCATGGCGTTTTCCGCCGTCGCGTATTCACGGGCGGCGGCGACAATATCTTCCGGATTCAGGCCCGTAATCTTGGCCGCAAACTCCGGTGTATAGGCGGCAACTTTCTCTTTCAGTTTCTCAAAATCGTCCGTATTTTTCCGGACCCACTCCTCATCGTAAAGTCGTTCTTGAATAATGACATGCATCATGCCGTTCAACAGGGCGATATCCGAACCGACTTCCAGTTGCAAATGCCGGTGGGAAAATTTCACCATATCAATTTTCCGCGGATCAACCACGATGATTTTCAGGCCTGAACGGACAGCCTTCTTCATCCGATTGGCAATGATCGGGTGAGCCTCAGTGGTGTTGGAACCCATTAACAGCAGCACATCGCTATTCTCAAAATCTTCCAAGGTATTTGTTGGAAATCCACTTCCAAATACTGTTGCCAGACCGGCAACGCTCGGAGCATGTCAAGTTCGGTTGCAGCCGTCGATATTGTTGCTGCCGATGACGGCACGCATAAATTTTTGTGTAATATAATTGGATTCGTTCGTTGTCCGCGCGCAGGCAAACATCGCAATGGAATCCGGACCCCATTTTTCCTTAAAAAAGGACAGCCGATCAGCAATAAAGTTTAATGCTTCCTCCCAGGAGACTTTCGTAAGGACGCCGTTTTTTCTCAACAAAGGATGTTTCAAGCGTTCTTTGGCATGAACATATTTATAGGCAAAAGCGCCTTTAATGCATGTTTGCCCTTTGTTGACGGGAGCGTCTTTATCCCCTCTGACTCTGATGATTTCGTTGTCCTTTACATCCAATATGAGTCCGCAGCCGGTGCCGCAATAGCCGCAGACAGTTTTCACCTGTTTTGTAGGCTCCATCTGCAATCGCCCCCATTTATGTGATAATCATTTGCTTTTTAATGGCTTGAAAATTTTATCAAAAAAACTCCCAGTAAACAACTATTCATTATATATTTTACAAATTATATTCATGGCTTCGCATTTAAATACTGAAAAAATTGTTAAAATGAACAAAAAAATCCGTTCACTTTTTATTTTTTCAAGTATATACTGTACTATAACAGATTAGCATTTTTCATTCTGTGATATAAAAAGGAGGAATTCACATGGCGCAAAAGCCTGTAAAGGTTCTTGACAAACTGTCGGAAAAAATCTGTGTTGAGTGCGGGCAAGTGATTAAAGAACAAGTTGAGTCATATTTTATGGAATGCGACCGTTGTCTCGCCAAAAAAGTCGCCGATTAATCTCTTTGTAGAGCGCAGCGGTTTATGAGATATAAAGCGGACAGCGGCTCTATGCCCCCTTCCCGGCGAATTCACCGGCAATCAGGCATTTTGACGATTAAATATTGATTTCACAAAGTGACAGGTGAAATGATTTGAAGAAAGGACGAAGCTTATTTTTTTATTTTACCATTTTATTATATTACAAAAAAATGCTCCGGATGACCGGAGCTTTTTTGTGCTTATTTTTTCCGAAAGCCAAAACGGATGAGGCACGGCTATCGGGGAGTTTTGCATTCACCGCGGGCAAATGACCCGATGGGCAAAAAGCCTGAAATTCGATTTTTGCCTTAAAAATGTGCTTACTGTTTGCACAGAAAACAACATAGAAACAAAAATTCAAACCTTTTGTTGAAAATTCCGTTATAAAAATCCATGTTCCCTTTCAAGGAAAACGTTGAAACTGAAAGCCAAGCAGAATCAAATACAATAAAAGTTGTTATGAATCGATAATTTGGGGAAGCTCCCTGATTTCTTGGACAGTGTCGTGGCCGCAAAGGGGGCATTTTAAGTCATCCGTTGCAAATTCTTCCCTCATCCAACCGTTGCAATTTCCGGATGAACAAACATAAACCACCGTGTTTGCGAGAACTCTATCAGGCTGATCCGCCTGCCCTTTTCTAATAAAAATCCCCATTCCCTCCTTGATGTTCCTTTTTCCCGATAAAAACTTTTTTAATCCGCCTGCTTTCTGTTCTTGCCGCCGGCTTTTACTAACTTGTCAATTTCCCCTTCCATGTAGGCATGATTCACTTGCTCGTGGGTCGCAGCCAACCCCGACGGCAAATCATCAACATGGTTTCCCAATTCCGGTTGGTAATATGTGTCCGCTATGTTGGCGCTGTCGTCATGTCGCTTCTTTTTCATATGTAATCTCCCTTCAAGAAATTGTTCTTTCTAGGCATATCTTTTGCTATTAAGTCTTTTTCATGCCCGAAAAAGCATCTTTTCGCTTAAAAAGTTAAAAGGAAAAAACCTGCAATAACAGCAGGTTTTAACAGCCCTTTCCTTTCTATCATTTTTACAGCCAAGCTGCTCCGACGATGATTAAAAGAATAAACAAAACAACGATCAGCACAAAGCCGCCGGCTCCGTATCCGTAACCGCCCGGATAGCCGTAGCCGTATCCGCAAAACGGTCCGTATCCGCCCATCATTCCACCTCCTCCTTTTCTTTTCCGTTCACATCAGTACCAGCCGCCAACATACGCGGCTCCAACAATGATTAACAAGATAAACAGCACTACGATGAGAGCAAATCCTCCTGCGTAGCCGTAGCCTGTTCCTCCGCCCATTTGCACCACCTCCTGCTTCTACCGGTATTTTATGACGGGACAGTTTGTCCTGAATGGGCGGAATAAGGAACTGCCGGGGAAAAATCGTCTTTAAGAGGGAATATGGGCATTTTTTCAAACAATGAACCGCCGCCACAGGGACGGGGGCCATTTTTTCACAAAAAAACTGTCTCAAAAACATTTGAGACAGTGAATGTTCCATATTCATTGACTCGTATAAAGCATGACCAACAAAGAAGTTTCTCAAAAGCTCTTATTTTTCTGACACGGTACGGTAAGCCGGCTCCTTCCCGCTCCAAAAACCGGATATGAGAATTTATGATGGACATATCATTGCGATCATCAACGACCTAAGAAAAGAAATCAAAGTTGAGATATAGTTTCAACCGGGGCGGGTGCATGGAGCGCATTAATTTGCGGGGGATGAAAGTTTTTCTTCCTTTTCCAAAAGAAAAATGTAATGCGATTTTGGTTTTGTAAAACTAATCTTAATCCCGGCTTTCTTTAATCGGTTAACAAGTTCAATCAGCTCTTCCTTTGCCATCAAAAAACCCCTTTTGCCTCACTGAAATTCGTTTCCTTTTCCGGATCGCGGAACCTCAATTCGCGGAACCTTAATTCAAAGTAATGACTGCTTGTAAGTAATAATTCTTGATAAGAAACGAAATTCCTTTATTTTTTCCAAATTAAATTGAAAAATGAAAAGAAATTCCCCATTTAAAAAGACGCGCAGCAGGAAGAGCCACCTGCTGCATATCCTCATTTCGATTCGAGGCTGTTTCTTGTTTTTGTTTTCTTGCGCGCCGAGGAAACGCTCCTTCCGTCAAATTCCTCTGTTGTCGTTCCCTGGCCCGCCACTTGCGGGGAAGACAATCCGGACGTGGACGGGTCTTTTTTGGTCCTTTTCATGTTGCCGTCACCTCCCCTTTTGGATTCCCAAAATAGCTTTCCCTCTTCGGATGCAGATCAGACAAAAAAAGAGAGAGGAAGTTTTTTACATCCTCTCTCCTTCCGATACACCTTTACACGGACTTGTTCCGCATCCTTCTTTTAAAGGAAACATAACCTGTGACGGCCATTATGGCGAGCATAAGAAGAACAGTGTTCATGCTTAATATGCCGGGAAGTTCATCTGAATCTGCGGATAAAGCATTTTGTTCAACAGGTTTTAAAGGAACGGTTTGAATCACTTTGTTTTCGCTGTTCCTGATTTCCAGCTGGCCGTTTTCACCGACTTCTGCGGTCATTCCGCGTATGTCTTCCGTTACGGCCACGTCTTGGTCTACGGTATATACCTTGCCGTCCTTTTCAAATTCTTGTCCTTTCGGAATAACGGTTGTGCGATAATTGGTAAAACCGTATTCCAAGAGTTTCATCGTGTCTTCATACATATGGTTTTTGACATCAGCCTTTAAAACGATCGCCGTTAAACGGATATCTCCGGATTCAGCCGTTGTGGCCAATGTGTGTCTCGATTGATTTACGAATCCGGTTTTCCCTCCCGTGATTTCCCATTGGAAAGGAATTTCACCTTTCAATAATTTATGATGGGTAACAAGGGTCGTTTTCCAAGCTTCCGCTTCCCACGGAAGGTATTTGATTCCAAATATTTCCCTGAAAACGGGATTTTTCATCGCGTAGTTCGTGATGGCAGCCAAATCGGCGGCTGTCGTGTAATGGTTTTCATCAAACAATCCGTGAGCGTTGACAAAATGAGTGTTTTGAACCCCGATTTGATTTCTCAAATATTTGTTTATCTTTTTGGAAAATTCTTCTTCACTGCCGTGCAAATGTTCGGCAATGGCCGTGGAAGCATCATTGCCGGAGTTGACCATCATCCCCTGAATCAATTGCTTTAAAGGCATTGTTTCGTCTTTCATCAAGTACACTCTTGAACCTTCTTCGGTAACAGCATTCCAGCTGGCTGTCACCATATCTTCGAGATTTCCTTTTTCAATGGCGTAAATGGCCGTGGCAATTTTTGTCAAGCTTGCCGGATACATTTTCTGCTGGCTGTTTTTTTCATATAGAACGGCTCCTGTATCCGTATCAACTAAAATAGCCGCCTCACTGAACAATTTTAAATCAGCCTTTTCTGCATATACAGTAACAGTTCCCGGCAACAAAGCAAAGATAAACAAAATGCCCCATAAAAGTTTCTTCATTGCTGCACACCTTACTTTTGTTTTCAATCATAAAAGATTGTAACAAAAATAGCCGACAAATAGTGACAAAGTCCGTATTTGTTAAGGAATTGATAAATTTCACCCATTTTTAGGGATTTTACCGGCTTTAAATTAATGAAATTTTCGACCCGTTTTTTTGGGGTTGGTGTAACCAAAAAACACCTCTATGAATTGAAATGTTATTTTGCTATATTTAACAGGCTTCTATTTTCTTTTTTATATTGTATATAACAGCAAAAATCATATGAAACAGTTATAATACAGTTTTTAAAACAAAATATTTTAAAAAGAAAAAATTTGAAAAAAATCAGCTGATAAACCTTGATTTTACAATATGTTCACAAAAAGTTCACATTAATGTGATCTGTTTCACACAACATCTGTTATAATCTAATTGTAAATAATTGTACTAACTGTTACATTATATTCTAAAAATATAAGAGGTGTGGAAAATGGAACAATGGAAGGGATTTAAAGGAGGAGCCTGGCAGGAAGAAGTAAATGTCAGGGATTTCATCATCAAAAACTACAAAGAATACACCGGGGATGACTCATTCCTCGAAGGTCCCACAGAAGCTACGAAAAAACTTTGGGAACAAGTGCTTGAATTATCCAAACAAGAGCGCGAAAAAGGCGGCGTTCTTGACATGGACACTAAAATTGTTTCTACCATCACTTCCCACGGTCCAGGTTATTTGAACAAGGATCTTGAAAAAGTCGTAGGTTTCCAAACAGACAAGCCGTTCAAACGTTCCCTGCAGCCGTTCGGCGGCATCAGAATGGCCAAACAATCTTTAGAAGCATACGGTTATGAACTTGACAAAGACGTTGAAAAAATCTTTACAGAATACCGCAAAACACATAACCAGGGCGTATTTGACGCTTATACGAAAGAAATGAGAACAGCCCGTTCCGTAGGGATCATCACCGGGCTTCCCGATGCGTACGGACGCGGACGCATCATCGGCGACTACCGCCGTGCCGCTCTCTATGGCGTTGACTTTTTAATAGAACAAAAGAAAAAAGATTTGGATAATACATCTACGGTTATGACGGAAGACGTTATCCGCTTGCGGGAAGAACTCACTGAACAAATCCGCGCGCTCGAAGAATTAAAAGAAATGGCAAAAATGTACGGTTATGACATTTCCCGTCCGGCTGCCAATGCGCGCGAAGCATTCCAATGGCTGTATTTTGCTTATTTGGCTGCCATCAAGCAACAAAACGGCGCGGCCATGAGTTTGGGACGAGTATCCACTTTCCTCGATATCTACATTGAAAGAGATTTGCAAAACGGCACATTGACAGAAAAAGAAGCGCAAGAACTTGTCGACCATTTTGTCATGAAACTTCGTCTCGTAAAATTTGCCCGCACGCCGGAATACAATGAACTGTTCAGCGGCGACCCGACTTGGGTGACAGAAGCGATTGCCGGCATGGCAAATGACGGACGCAGCCTTGTTACGAAAAACTCATTCCGTTTCTTGCATACGCTGATTAATCTCGGGCCTGCTCCGGAGCCGAACTTGACCGTATTATGGTCTTCAAGACTTCCGGAAAACTTTAAGAAATTCTGTGCAAAAGTTTCCATTAAAACAAGCTCCATCCAATATGAAAATGATGACATCATGCGCCCGATTTACGGCGACGACTACGGAATCGCTTGCTGTGTGTCTGC
>CALKIU010000058.1 GCA_937995745.1 uncultured Bacillaceae bacterium
CCTCATCAAACCTCAACCAACACACCCCCAAACAAATTTCGGGACACGGGGACAGGTTCGCTGTCCCAATTGGGACATGGGGACAGGTTCGCTGTCCCGGTTATTTTTTCCACTCAAAGACAGCGGTTATCTGGCAAAGCCCGCTTTTTTCCGCAAGAAGACAGCGCCTTTTCAGAACAAACGTCCTTCCCGAAAAAAACAGCAACATTTCGGAACAAACGGCTTTTCCGCAAAAAGGAAGCATTCCGGAGCATGGCTGCTTTTCCGCAAAAAAGAAGCATTCCGAAGCATTGGCTGCTTTTCCGCAAAAACAGCAGCATACCGCCGCTTTTCACATAAAAACAATGCTTTCCGCGACGAACGTCCATTTTATCCGCCCAAAACGGCGGTGTCCCGGCGCGAAAAACGTTTTTTCACTCAAATGAGCGGTGTTCCGGTACAAACCCGCGCTGTTACGCCCTAAACCGGCAGCGCATCGGGACAAAAACAGCCGCTTAAACGGGCGCTGTTCCGATGCGCATGGCCATTTTTCCTCAGAAACCTGTAAAGCTCTTTCCCGCCGGTATACCAAAAACGTTTCTCTATTATTCCGTTAAATCCCGGACAAATTTCGGCAGGACGAAAGCCGCCTTATGAAGTTCCTTCGTGTAGTATTTTGTATCTATATCATGGAAGCGATCCCCGGGAATTTCAAGAGGATCATATTTTTTCGACCCGAGGGTGAATGTCCACATGCCGCTCGGATAGGTCGGAACGTTGGCCGTGTAAAGGCGGGTGATCGGGAACACATCTTTCACGTCTTTAAAAACTTTTCTGATTAAATCCGCTTTAAACCACGGGTTGTCGGTTTGGGCCACAAACAGGCCGTCTTCCTTCAACGCCTTGGCAATTCCGGCGTAAAAGCCTTTTGTGAAAAGATTGACTGCCGGGCCGACCGGTTCGGTGGAATCGACCATGATAACGTCATATGCATTTTCGCTTTCGGCAATATGCATAAACCCGTCGCCGACTTTCACTTCAACCCGTTCATCGTCCAACTTTCCCGCAATTTCCGGCAAATATTTTTTCGCACATTCAATCACTTTTCCGTCAATGTCGACAAGGGTCGCTTTTTTCACTTCCGGGTGCTTTAAAACTTCCCGGATGACGCCGCCGTCTCCCCCGCCGACCACAAGCACGTTTTCCGGATTGGGGTGAGTGAACAGAGGCACGTGAGCCACCATTTCATGGTAAACAAATTCGTCCTTGATGGAGGTCATGACCATGCCGTCCAAAAGAAGCATCCGTCCCCATTCTTCCGTCTCAATCAGTTCGAGCATTTGATAGTCCGTTTTTTCTGTATGTAATGTGCGTTTTACTTTCATGGTGATGCCGAAATTTTCCGTTTGATTTTCCGTAAACCAAATTCCACCCATGGATTTCTAACCTTCCTTCGAAAAATATTCCGCTTTTTTTAATATTTTAGCCGGTCATCTCTTGTCCTGCATTTGATAGACTTCCCTGAGAATCACTAATACAAACACAAAAAAGTATAGAACATCCTTGCAAAAATGCAAGAAAAATTTTTATCGGGAAAATATTTTTGAATTTGCGGGATGCCAAACCGGGTCATGAAAGGAGAAAAAGGAGTTTTTTGGGAAAATGTCGGCTTAACCGCAAGAATGAACATTTGCGCTTACATGGGGAAATGAAAATTTCCCCTCGGCGCGAAATGAAGCTTCCGGCTGAGCGGAGTATAAATATATGGAAACCATTGCGGTTTCCGCCCGGTCGTCGGGCAGTTTTATGCCGAACAAAAATTCATGTTCATTTATTGTAAAAATTTCACACCTTTGCCGCGAACCTGAATTTACGAGATTCCAGCGCCTCCCCGGGGATCGGCCTTGCCGCATTTCAAAAACAAAACGGGGGGATTTGGCCGTTTTTTCAAAAAAACAACCTGCACGGAAAACCGTTTATGTTTAAAACTGTTTTGGTTTCCACATACTGTAAATACATACGGATTTTGGTCGTACCTTTGTGAACGGCAGGCAGCTGGATGGGTGACGAACAATGGAAATTATGATGCGCTCGACGTTCAGGAGGACAATCAAATATTTGCGGGCTTTTCTGTTTATCGGCTGTTTGGCGATGGGAGCGGCCCTCGTTTTTTATCTTGCCGTTCTCGTTTATGCAAAAACGCTCGGGCCCCCGCCTCTGGCCGTGCCGCAGTCGTCGCTGTATTTTGCCGCGGACGGGACGGTGATTGGCGAGACGAACAGCGGGCAGAAGCGGTATTGGGTCAGTCTTGACGATATGAGCCCGTATCTTGTTCAGGCGACGATTGCCATTGAGGATCAAGGTTTTTACAGGCATCACGGTTTTGATTTTAAGCGGATTGCGGGCGCCGCTCTGGCCGATCTCAAAGCGATGGCCAAAGTCCAGGGGGCGAGTACGATCAGCCAGCAATACGCCCGCAATTTGTTTTTGGATCATGATAAGACGTGGAAACGGAAGCTGAAGGAAGCGTTCTACACGATTCGCATTGAAATGAATTATACGAAAAGGGAGATTTTGGAAGGTTATTTAAATACGATTTATTACGGAGCGGGGGCGTACGGTGCCCAGGCGGCGAGCCAATATTATTTCGGCAAGGATGCCGGGGAACTGACGCTGGCGGAGGCGGCCATGCTGGCGGGAATCCCGAAAGGCCCGGCGTATTTTTCGCCGCTCGCTTCGTTTGAACGGGCGAAACACCGGCAGCGCCTCATTTTGAATGCGATGGTGAAAAACAAGTACATCACGCAGGCGGAAGCGGATGCTGCGTACAGAGAGAAACTGAAGTTCATCGGCGAGCACCCCGATGCAAAGAAAAATGCCGCCCCCTATTTCATTGATGCCGTGAAGCAGGCGATGAAATACGAGTTGAATATGGATGACAGAACCATTGAACTCGGCGGGCTGAGAATTTACACGACGCTGGATCCAAAGCAGCAGGAAGCGGCGGAAAAAAATGTGCAAAAATACATTTCCAAAGAGTCGGGCATCCAAGCGGCTCTCGTCGCCATGGATCCGAAAACGGGCCATGTGAAAGCGATGGTCGGGGGCCGGAATTACCGGGAAAGTCCGTTTAACCGGGCGACGCAGGCCATCCGCCAGCCCGGATCTACGATTAAGCCGCTCCTGTATTACGCCGCCATCCGCCACGGTTTTACCCCGGCCACGGTCATGCGGAGCGAACCGACGACGTTTAAATTTGACGACCGGCCCGACTACAGCCCGCGCAATTACAATGACCGCTATGCCGACGGGGAAATCACGATGCTGCAGGCATTGGCGCTGTCCGATAATATTTACGCCGTAAAAACGCATTTGTTTTTGGGAGAAGAGACGTTGGTAAAAACGGCCAAGCAATTTGGGATCACTTCGAAAATGGAACAGGTGCCGTCCCTGGCGTTGGGCACTTCCGGCGTCTCCGTCATCGAGATGGCAACGGCTTACAGCATGTTTGCCAACGGCGGAAAAAAGGTCCGGCCGGTGCTCATTGAAAAGATTGAAAACCAACAAGGAGAAGTGATTTTCGAAAGCGAACCGGACGGCGAAACGGTGCTTGATCCGGACGCCGCTTTTGTCGTCACCCATATGATGACCGGCGTCTTTGACCGCCGGCTCGACGGCTACACCAGCGTCACCGGGCGTTCGGTTATCCCTGAAATGACGAGGGAGTATGCGGGAAAATCGGGTTCGACCGATACGGACAGCTGGATGATCGGTTTTACGCCCCAGCTCGTGTCGGCCGTATGGACCGGCTATGACGTCGGGAAAACGATTGATAATGCGGCGGAAAAACAGTATGCCAAAAACATTTGGATTCATTTTATGGAGGACGCTTTGGAAAAGAAGCCGGCCAAATCTTTTCAGCCGACGGAAGGGACGGTCGGCGTGGAAATCGATCCGGTGACGGGCAAATTGGCGGATGCCGGCTGCCCGCAGGCAAGGCTCACGTATTTTTTGAAAGGGACCGAACCGACGGAGACTTGCTCGATGCACCGGAATGACGGCGGCCTGGATGAAAAGGGGCCAATCCGCCGAGGTCCGGACGAGGAAAAAGGAAAGACGCCGTGGTACAAGAAAATCTTTGACTGGGCCGGGTTTTGACGGGTTGAATGGTGTGTGCGGCGGAGGCCTTCCGGAAAGCTTTTCGCGCTTTCCGGAAGGCTTCATTTTTGCAGCTTTGGGCAGCGGGAATTTCTCCCGGCACACTGGCTATTTTTTTCAATAAAAAAAGCCCGCCTTTTCCAGGCAAGCTTAATGGGGAAGATTTTCGCCCCGTGAAAATCAACCTTCCAACTGGGTTTTCAGTTGTTCGTCGGAGCGCTCCCACATGCCGGCGTCGTGGTTTTGCAAAAATTCTTTGAGCACTTGCTTTGATTTTTTGTCCATATGTTCGAGGATAAAACGGCCTTTGATGGAGCGGTCCATGTTGTTGACATGCTCCGGCAGCAATTTGTAGCCTCTCCTTGTTTCCCGATCGATCGTCATTTCGCAAGCGGCGGCGCCATGGATGTACGGGCCTTCTTCTTTTCGTCCGACCGTTACCCAGACAATCCAATACGGTTTGCCGTTCGGGACCTCTTCTTTATTGGGAAGAAATTTGATGCCCCGTTCGACCGAACTGCGCGCATGCATCGCTCCCATATCGACGAATGCCTCACCCGCTTCCACGTCGATGATGACCGGGGAAACATTGCTGAGGTTGATGGAACCTATGCCAAAGCTTCCGTGCACGCCGGAGGGCTCATTTTTAATAATCGTAAATTCCACTTTGCGCTTCTTTTTTTCCATCCCCTTATCCTCCTAGATGAATATTTGATAAACGATATCGTGAATCCCGCCGACGACGGCAGGAAGAAAAATATCAAAAATCGGTTGAATCGTGTAACTGTCCAGCGGCGTCAGCACCAAAACCAAAAAAATGATGACTCCGAACTGTTCATATTGGGTCATTTTTGCCCGGACATCCACCGGAACGAGGTCCTGGATAATCCGGTAACCGTCCAAGGGCGGAATCGGCAGCAGATTAAAAATGAACAAAACGGCATTCAAATTGACGAAAATGGTTAAAAACTGCGCTGCTTGAACAGAGGCTTCAAACGGCAAAATTTTATTTGCCAGTCCGTACCAGAGAGTAAATCCTATAACAACCATTAATAAATTGCTTATTGGACCCGCTGCGGAAACAATGATGCTTGCCAGCCGGGGTTTTTTAAAGAAAAACCGGTTGACCGGCACCGGGCGCGCCCAGCCGAATCCGGCGAGAAAAATAAGGAGCGTGCCAATCGGATCAAGATGGCGGAGCGGGTTAAGCGTCAAGCGCCCCTGCATTTTCGCCGTTTCATCCCCAAATTTATAGGCCGTATAAGCGTGGGCGAATTCATGAACGGTAAATGCGATCAACAGCGTGATGACTACATACGGTATTTGCTGAATGGGAAAAGCGAGGAATCGCTCCAACGGTTCCAAGTGCAAAACTCCCCTATCGAAATTTTATCGTTTTGTCTAAGGTATGGTATATATATGGAAAAAACAGCGAGCTGTTTTTTTCCTTTTTGCTTCAGGCGGGGTGTGAGCCAAGCAGGCGCCGTTTCGGCCGTCCGGGTTTCCCTCCCCCGCTGGTTGGTGAACTATCAACTTCTGATTTCTGATGTGCTTTTATTTATTCGGCGGCCGTATACTGAGGTGTTGGGTCCTCAGAGGGGGCGTTCCGGAGACCGACCCGCCTTCGTTTTCGTCCAATTGCCCCAGTCTGTTTCACAATTCCGGCGGAACATCCTCTTTCATGAGCGCCCTTTTTGGACAAAACTGCTTGATTTGGAATCCGGTTTGTCCAAATTAACTCCTTTTTTGGACAAAGCCGCTTGATTTGAAGCCCACTTTGTCCAAATTAACTCCCTTTTTGGACAAAATCGCTCGGTGTGAAACCACGTTTGTCCAAATTCACCCGCTTTGTGGACAAAATCGCTTGATTTGGAACCACGTTTGTCCAAAATTAACGCCTTTTTTGGACAGAATCGCTTGATTTGAAGCTCACTTTGTCCAAATTAACTCCTTTTTTGGACAAAATCGCTTGATTTGAAGCCCACTTTGTCCAAATTCACCCGCTTTGTGGACAAAGCCATATCTTGAATCGTTCCTTTTGTCCGAATAATCGCTGTTTCAAAAACTTCAAAACAAACTTTCCTTATCTTTCCTTCCCTATCTTCGTTTCTTTTATAATGAGTATACCCTAACCGCTTTCCAAAGTGAAAAATTTGACTCTGAAGCGCTTGCAAATTTTGTTAAAATATGAAAGACTACGATTGAAACGCCATCAAAAAAAGGAGGATTTTTTATGCCTTATGTAACTGTAAAAATGCTCGAAGGCCGCACCGAAGAGCAAAAGAAAGCGTTAGTGGAAAAAGTAACCGAGGCCGTCAGTGAAACGACCGGCGCACCGAAAGAAAAAGTGGTCGTTTTTATCGAAGAAATGTCCAAAAATCACTATGCCATTGGCGGAAAAAGATTAAGCGACCAATAAAAAAAGCGGCCAACCGCCGCAAATGCCCGCCCGTCCCGGCGGGTCATTTATTCCGCCTTAAAAGCCAACGGAATCCGCCATTTTCCCCCGGGAAAAACAGCCCATCCCGCAAAATAACTCCCGGCCTTCCCAACCGCAGCAAATCTTCAGACAAAACAAAAACGCCCGCAGAACAGGGCGCGGCGATTCTTCGGCCGCCGTTTCGCAAAAAGGAACCCGCCCGGCGCGGCATCATGCCCGCCCAAACCGGCAGCCGCAGGCCCGTTCCTCACTGAGGCGTTTGCGCTTTTTTCTTCAGTTTTTCAATATATTCATAGGCTTCATCAATTTCTTCTTGCGTGTAATTTTGCTTGCTTTTTAACGTGAATACTTTTTCCGCCACTTCTTCTTTCGGCAAGCCTTCAAAGTATAAAATCGTCGACACAAGTTCCAGGAATCGGGCGCTTTGTCCGTTCATGTCGGTAAAACAGTCATCGAGACAAGGGATGTCCACCTGATTCACCGCGAGAAACTCCCGTCCGGCCGGGGTGAGGGTGTAACGGTATTGATGGTAGCCGCCCTTTTTCTCCATCGTCTCCTGCAAAAAACCCATATTGCAGAGTTCTTCCACCCTAAGCGTCAGTTCCTCCGAATAGGGGCCGAAAAAATGAAACTGAAACCGTTCCTGGAACGGAAAAGACATTTTTTTGGCGATATAAATCATTTTTTGCAATTTTTTGCGGCCGACAATTTCCCCCGCAGAATGAAAAACTTGCAAAATTTTGGCATGCTCTTTTAACAACGTCTCTCATCTCCTGAAACCGGCTGTCCGTTGGCAAATTTCCGGTTAAATTTCTAATAAGGCGAGTATTTTTTCTTTAACAGCCCTGTTTTCCGAAACATCTTTCAAAAAATCGAGCGGAAAATAGAGCTTGTGGTCCGTTCTTCTTTTTCCGGAAATCGCATCGACAATTTCCGATTCCCTCGATAATTCGCGGATTTCGCCATTTTCCATTAAAAGGTATATGGGGAGGCGCTCTTCTTCCTCGCCCGGACGATAAAAATCATACGGCAAATCGGAAGAAGAATCAACGACCAAATAGTAATCGGGATCAATCCCCGCCTTGGTAAATAATATGGCCAGTTCTGTCAATTTTTTGTATTCGCTGGCAGGGTTAAATTCGACGTATTTAAACAAATTGCGGTTGACAAAACGGCTGCAAAGGTCGCTCAAAATCGGGTCGTCTTCTTCCTGCCACATTTGAAAATAATAGAGAATGACCGCTTCATCGAGTTTCAAAAAATCGTGCAATGTCAATTGATTGTTAAAGGAAGAGTGGAAATGGACCGGTTCGTGCTTGAATTTGTATCCGTCATGATACAAGTCCTTGGCCCGGTGGAGGATTTTTGTCAAAATGACCTCGGCGCTTCTCGTCACCGGATGGAAATAAATTTGCCAGTACATTTGATAACGGCTCATGATGTAATCTTCGACGGCATGCATGCCGCTTTTCTTGAACACGACAAAGTCTTCCCGCGGCCGCATGACGCGGAGGATCCGCTCCATGTCAAAATGGCCGTAGCTCACGCCCGTGTAGTAAGCGTCGCGCTGCAGATAATCCATCCGGTCGGCGTCGATTTGGCTGGAAATTAAACTGACGACAAGCTTGTTTTGCGATGTTTTGCCGATCACTTCCGCCACTTCTTTCGGGAAGGCAGGATCCACCCCGCGCAGAACGGCGTTGACTTCTGTATCGCCGAGGATTATCTGCTGGGTAAAATGTTCATGGTCGAAATCAAATACTTTTTCAAAAGAATGGGAAAACGGTCCGTGCCCCAAATCATGCAGCAAAGCCGCGCACAAAGCGAGCAAGCGGTGGTCTTTGTTCCAGTCTTCCCGGTCCCGGAACACATCATCGACGATGCGGCGGACGATTTCGTAGACGCCGAGAGAATGGTTGAAACGGCTGTGTTCCGCCCCGTGAAACGTCAAATACGTCGTGCCGAGCTGCTTGATTCTCCGCAAACGCTGAAATTCTTTCGTATTAATGAGATCCCAAATGACTTTGTCGCGCACATGGACATAACGGTGCACCGGGTCTTTAAATACTTTTTCTTCACTGAGTTGCTCTGACAGTCGCATGTTTCCCCTCTTCCTTTATCATCTATCATCGGTCTTAACAAGTTCCGCTTATTTCATTATAACTTTCTTTTTCCGGCAATTCATCCCGCGGCAAAAAGCAAGTACCCGGTCTTCCCGTTTTTATGCATAAAAAAAGGGCCGGCGGCAAAATATATTTTGCAAAACAAAAAAATCACCTTATGTGAAAAGGCGATATTACCGTTTCAGTTTCGCGGCTATTTTTTCAATCAATTCATCTTCGGTCATGGCGGCAAACGGCCGATTATTGACAAAAGCAAACGTTTTTTTCCGGCCGGGGCCGCAATAAGATTGGCAGCCGATTTTGATGGTCGCCTCCGGGTCCAATTTTTTTAAACGCGGAATCAACGTTTTTAAATTGACCGCCTGGCAATCGTCACAAACGCGAAACTCATTTGCCATTCTTAACACCTCTTTTTTGGCCATCGAAGTTCAAAAACTTTTGACTATAGGAAAATATTTCTTTTTCCCCTTTTTCAAGTCCGCATCTTGTCTAACGGTCATTGTACTGCTATTTGCCCTCTATTGCAAGTGCGGCAAAACTCCTCAGGCGCCGCCTAAAACATTGAAAACCGACAGCCGGCGGCCAATTCCGCACCATCCGTCCACAAAAACCGGCCGAGGGCCTATTGTCCCCTTTTTCCAAAAAAAGGAGAACTGTAAAAAACTACTATCCTCAAAAACAATTTGTATAAAGTTACAGAAATCTGGTCATGATGATAAAAGAAGAGATCTAAAAACACTAGACAGTGAATCGCAAAGGAGATGATGATGATGAAGGTTCGCCAGGATGCCTGGACGGAAGAAGACGATTTGCTGCTTGCGGAAACGGTTCTCCGCCATGTGCGGGAAGGAAGCACCCAATTGAACGCTTTTGAGGAGGTCGGCGACAAGTTAAACCGGACTTCCGCCGCTTGCGGTTTCCGCTGGAATGCGGTCGTCCGGCACCGGTATGAAAAAGCGCTCGAACTTGCCAAAAAGCAGCGCAAACAGAGGCAGCGGCTGTTGGGCAAGGAGCACGGCGGAAAGAAAAAGCTTCTCTACCAGCCGCCGATTCCGACGATGGAGGAAATCAAAGCGTTGTCTCAGCCCATCAAGTTGGACGGAAGCACGGATATGCAAGAAACGGAAAATGCTGGCGGTACTTCTTCCACTTCCGGAAACAATGAAATCACATTGGAAATGATTATTTCCTATTTGCAAAACTTGGGAAGTTCTATCATTCAAGCTGATATTTTAAAAAGCGAGAATGAAAGATTAAAACGGGAAAATGCCGATTTGAAGAAGAAAACGGAAGAACTGGAAAAGAAAATAAAAGAGCTGGAGGAAAACAGCTCCACCATGCAGGAAGACTACGAAACATTGGTAAAAATTATGAACCGGGCGAGAAAACTCGTATTGCTTGAAGAAGACGACGATCTGCCGAAACAGAAGTTTAAGATGGATAAAAACGGGAATTTGGAAAAGATTGCTGAATGATATGGCGATAGATTGCCAAAAACGGATGCCGGGTATTTCCATATAAAGATAGAATTTTTCCGCCATAAAAACAATATAATTACAATATTAATCGTTATGAAGGTTAAAATCTATGTCCTTATATCTTTTAAAAGCATCGTAAAACAAACCGGACTTCCCGTACCTTTTCGGGGGAAGTCCGGTTCTTTTTATTCTCTAAAGGGAGGGAAGCCCCGTTACACGGAGGGCAAGCCTTTTTCATTTCTGGCCGCCATCCGCGCCAAATATTTTTCGTACAGAACCTGCTCCTCTCCGGTGAGAGAACCTTGGGAAAGATGACGGCTGTTTTTCTTGAGGGCGCGGAAAAACCGGACCACCGCTTCTTCCACCGTCAGCGGACGCTCCAACAATTCGGACAGGGAGGCCATGACGGCAGGATGAATGTCGGGATATGCAAATTTTGTCACTGCGTCTTTTTTGGCCCGGGCATAAAAATCTTTCAACAGTTTCGCCCGTGCGCTGCCGCTTCCCGTCACGCACAAATAAATTTGCACGGCGACCCCGTTTGCCAGCCGGCGCTGGGAGATGCCGGCGAATTTTTTGCCGCCGATGCTGATATCGTAACTTCCGGGACAGTAAGAGCCGGCGATTTCCCCGGCGCGGATCCGGTCCGCATCTTCGGAAAATATGTCCTTCACAAGCTGCAGCATCGCCTCGTAACCCCGGTTGATGCGGATTTTGTGGCCCGTTTCCGGAAAAACGAGCGTCAAGTTCAAGATCCCTTCGTCAAGAACGACGGCCAAGCCGCCTGAATTCCGTACGACATACTCGTAGCGGGACGCTTTCAGGCCGGCGAGACCGTCTTCGAGATACGGCAGCTTCGTGTCTTGAATGCCGAGAACGACGACCGGCCGGTGCACCCATGCCCTTGCCGTCGGGGAAGAAAGCCCGGCGCCGACGGAAGCGCAAAGAGCGTCATCGATGGCAAAGGATTGTAAAGCGCTCATGTACAGACCGGTTGAAGATTGATCAATGATCCTCCATTCCTCTTGAAACAACAGCTTCCGGGCTTCTTCCATCACAGTGATGCTCCTTCATTGCTGATTTTTGGGATTCCGCCGGAGCGGAACCGCGGAACCGTAAACGGCGCATTCCGGACGTGCGGCCGGCGCCGGGGCTTGAGCATCCACGCCCAGAGGCACCCGTTGGCCGCGACACCGCATCGGGCTACGGACTGACGCACCAGTTTGCCTGCATACAGCTTTAATCGATGTACTGACGCATCAACTGTCGCAATGCCGTATCAATCGGCACAATGGCGCTCCAGTTGACGCACTGACTGCCGCGTTGCCGAATTGCCGGACTGACGCACCAGTTTGCCGCATACCTATCAATTGACGCACTGGCGCTCCAGCGGACGCACCGCGGCGACGCACTGAGGCATCCGTTTTCCGCGACACCGTACCAGTCAACGCACCGGGCTTCAGACGACGCAACACCTCATTTAGCGACGGCACGGCGGCACCAGCCGCCGCAACTCCCATCATGCGAAAAACCGCGCAAAACAACCGGCATCGCGGCAAAAAAAGCGGCATATGAATGAATCGCCAAAATTTTCCACAACATTCGAAAGGCAGGATAAAACGAAATTACAGCGACTGCACGGCGGTAATAATGGCCAATTTATAAACGTCTTCTTCGCTGCAGCCTCTGGACAAATCATTGACCGGTTTGTTCAAGCCTTGCAAAATCGGCCCGATCGCTTCAAAGCCGCCGAGACGCTGGGCAATTTTATAACCGATATTTCCGGCTTCCAAACTCGGGAAAACAAACACAGTCGCATTGCCTTTGATCACGGAATCAGGCGCTTTTTTCTCGGCTACGGACGGAACGATGGCCGCATCAAATTGGAATTCTCCGTCCAGCACCAAATCGGGCGCCATTTCTTTGGCAATTTTGACAGCTTCGGCCACTTTTTCCGTTTCCGGCGATTTAGCGGAACCTTTTGTGGAAAAGCTCAACATGGCGACGCGCGGCTCAATGTCAAACATTTCCGCCGTTTTCGCACTTTCAATGGCGATTTCCGCCAAGTCTTGCGAATCGGGTGCGATATTGATGGCACAGTCGGCAAATACATACTTCAGGCCGCTTTTCACCATGATGAACACGCCGGAAGTTTTGCTGACGCCTTCTTTCGTTTTAATAATTTGCAAAGCGGGACGAACGGTGTCGGCTGTGGAATGGGCTGCGCCGCTCACCAGGCCGTGCGCTTTGTCCAAGTAAACGAGCATCGTGCCGAAATAGTTTTCATCGAGGAGAATTTGGCGGGCCTCTTCTTCAGTGGCCTTTCCTTTTCGTCTTTTCACAAAAGCGGCAACCATTTCTTCAAAGCCGTCATAATTGGCCGGGTCATAAATTTCCATGCCTTCCAAGGAAACGCCCAGCTCTTGTGCCCTTTTCTCAATTTCTTCTTTTTTGCCGAGCACAACCGGCGTCAAGACTTCTTCCCGGGCCAGTCTCCCGGCCGCCCTGAGAATGCGTTCATCCAAGCCTTCAGGAAAAACAATTTTTCTGTTTTGTCCTCTTAATTTCTCTTTTAAATCTGTAAATAGGTCACTCATCGTTACTCATTTCCTCCTTTTTGCCTCTTTTTTTAGGATACTCTACTTGGACAAAATTTCAAGTCCTTCTTGAAAAAATTTTAATATTTTTAAATTATTATAATTATCAAAAAATTAAAAACTAATATTTCTACAATAATCTTTGCCAACAACCCGCAACTGTTCCCCACCAACCCGCAGCCAACACAAAAAACAAAAAGATGATGCCGCTGGATTTATCTTGAACGGAAAAAGCCTATTTCATTCGTTTCCGGGGCAAACTGTGATATAGTATTCATATAAATCGAAACAATCCGGCAACTGGAAAATGAAAGGAAACTCTCCAACCAACTCTTTCATTTTGCCAAAAGCCGGAAAATACAGGGGTGGGATATAGTGAGCGAAGCAGTAAGAACACTTGACGGCTGGTATTGCCTTCACGACTTCCGGACAATCGACTGGGCTCTCTGGAAAAGCGCCTCGCAAGAAGAAAGAGAGGCGGCCATCGAAGAATTTTTGGGCCTGCTGAAAGAATGGGAAAAAACGCAGGAAGAAAAAAACGGCAGCCACGCCTTGTACGCGGTGGTCGGCCAGAAAGCCGATTTCATGATGATGATTCTGCGCCCGACAATGGAAGAAATCAATGAAGTGGAAACAGCTTTTAATAAATCGAAACTGGCGGAATTTACGATCCCTTCGTATTCCTACGTATCCGTGGTCGAACTGAGCAATTATTTGTCATCGGAAGAAGATCCGTATCAAGACCCGGCCATTCGCGCCAGACTTTATCCGATTTTGCCGAAGACAAAACATATTTGCTTCTACCCGATGAACAAAAAACGGGAAGGCAATGACAACTGGTACATGCTGCCGATGGAACAACGCCGCAAACTGATGAGCCAGCATGGAATGACCGGCCGCAAATACGCGGACACCGTCCGGCAAATCGTGACGGGCTCTGTCGGCTTTGATGACTATGAATGGGGCGTCACCCTCTTTTCCGACGACGTCCTCCAATTCAAAAAACTTGTTTACGAGATGCGCTTCGATGAAGTGAGCGCCCGTTACGGCGAATTCGGACCGTTCTTCGTCGGAAATCTCCTTGACGAAGACCGCCTCCGCACCTTCCTCGCCGTCAACAATTAACAAAAACGGCGCGCAAAATGCCGTCTTTAAGCAGCCCTGCCGCTTAAAGGCGGCTTTTTTTCTCCGGAAAAACATGTTCCATCCGCGGCAGGCCGGGCCCGCGAAAATTTTGGGCACGGAAAAAAAGTCATAAAGTCCGCCCCTCCCTCATATTAATTTGATGGCAACATGAATGAGTCCTGCCATTTTCATTCGGGAGGGAAAAATATGACATATCAACCATCCGGCACCGGATATCCAAACGCATACGGAAAACAGCCGTATTTCGGAACAGGGGCCCCGGCAGGCTATGTACCCCCCTACAGCACACAGCCGCCGGTTTCGCCGTACGCACCGCCGCCAACAGGAGCATTTGCACCGGGGACAGGAACAGTGCCCTCCGGCCCGCAAATCCCGGGCATGCTGCCGCTTGAGCAATCATATATAGAAAACATCTTCCGTTTGAACAGAGGGAAACTTGCTCACGTGTATGCCCTTTTCGATACCGGCACTGAAACGTCCATGTTCAAGGAATTTACCGGCATTATCGAAGCCGCCGGAAGAGACCACCTCATTTTGAGCGAACCGGAAACGGGACGGCGCGTCCTCCTGCCGATGGTCTACTTCGGATACGCCACCTTTGATGAAGAACTGGAATACACGTATCCGTTCGCCGGCCAAATGCAAGGAGTCGCCACCTACAGCCCGAGATAACCGCAAAAATGGGGGAACAACAAGTGCCTGTCCACTGCGGGAGGTGAAACGGCCTCAAACAAATTTCAAGAAACGAAAAAAGGCTGTCGCCGGCGGACGCTCCGCCCGGAAGACAGCCTTCCTCTTTATTCCGCTGCAGCACCCCCAAGCCCCGGCCTGTTTTCTTTTTTGGAAAAACCGGCCAGATCCCCGGGGTGCGGCAGTCTGAACTTTTCCGGGCCGATAAGCCCGGGGAAACCGCCTCCCGGAGCCCCGCCTGACCGCGGCTTCACTGGCCCGGCGCCTTTCCACGAGTGCGGCTTCACTAATCCATCACCTTTCTTTGTGCCTCTTCACTGATCTGCGCCCCAACTGACCGAATATTCATTAAATTACAGCGCCTTTGCGGCAAACAAAATCAACAGCGCCCAGGCGATGAGAAAAGAAACGCCGCCGAACGGAGTGATCATCCCCAACGGAGACCATTTTGTCAAAGACAAAATGTACAAACTTCCGGAAAAGAGAATGATGCCAAGAAGCATGATCCAGCCCGACCACGACAACAGCGCGCTGGCCGGATATTTGCCCATCAAGACACCGATGATCAACAATCCGACGGCATGGAGCATTTGATACGTAACCGCCTTTTGCCACGTAATCATATAGCGCGGCTCCACTTTCCCGTCCAGCACATGGGCGCCGAACGCCCCCAGCGCCACCGACAACAAAGCATTTAACGCTCCCAAAATGATAAATGCCTTCATGAACATATACCCCTTTTCCTAAATTTCTCCCTCAAAAATCAAAAATCGATTCCCCGTTCGCTCCGGCCAAGTCATTTTCCGCAGCCGGATTCTCTTTTGCCGGCTTTTTTTCCGAAACGGCGCCGCCGGCCACTGCGGACGGTTCCGTCCGTACTTCTTTTGCCGCGTCCTTTGGCGCAGATTCTCCGAGGACAAGTTCGCACAACGATTTGACTGTATACAATTTTGCGCGCATCTCCTCTTCGGATGCCGCGCGGCGGGCCTCCTGCAGTTCACTCTCTATTTTGTCAAAAATGCGGTCAATCTCGATGAACAAGAATAACACCCCTTTGCCGGACCGTTGTTCGCCGCCAATTTTTCCGCAAAACGCCTGCTACCGGGTCTTCGGTTCAAACTTCAAGCACTCTTGGCCGGAAGCCCGCAGCACTTCCACGGACGGCAAAGTCTTCGTCTTAAATCCGAACGCTTTGCAGCCGCGCGGAAAATTCGGGTCCCATGTCACGTAAAAATAACGGCATTGAAAGCAGTTGATTCGTTTCTTTTTCATAAACAGCAGCTCTTTTCGTCGTTCCGGACCATTTTATCCTTATTTTAGTAAATGTTCCCCGTTTTTTCGAATGATCCGCTCCCGGCCACAGGCAAATCCTCAATGCGCCAGTCAATTTCCTCCTTGCCCCAGCGGCGGAGAATAGCATTGGTCTTGGAAAAAGGCCGGCTTCCGAAAAAGCCCCGGCTCGCCGACAGAGGGCTCGGATGGGCGGACTCAATGATCACATGCCTGCTTTGATCAATGAGGGCCTTTTTGCTCCGGGCGGGACGGCCCCAAAGGATGAAAATGACAGGATCTTCCCTCTCGTTCAGCTTCCGGATGATTTGGTCGGTGAAGATCTCCCATCCCATGCCCCGGTGGGAATTGGCTTGGCCTTGCCGGACGGTCAATACGGTGTTCAGCAACAGAACCCCTTCATCGGCCCATTTTTTCAAATAACCGTGATTCGGCGGCGGATATCCCAAATCGGCCTGAAGTTCAAGAAAAATATTTTTTAACGAAGGGGGAAGGGGAACGCCCGGCTTGACGGAAAAACTGAGCCCGTGGGCCTGCCCCGGACCGTGGTACGGATCCTGACCGAGAATGACAGCCTTCACCTTGCTGTACGGCGTGTAATACAACGCATTCAAAATATCCTTCTTTTCCGGATAAATGGGAACCGGTCCCTTATATTCTTTTATCAAAAAGACTCGCAATCTGTTAAAATATGGTTTGGAAAATTCTTCCCCGATCACTTCCTGCCAATCATTGTCAAACACTTTTTTCTTCATGTTTACACCTTCCTTGCTCTTTTAATTGCAAGTGAACAGGCAACAAACGCCGGTACAAGGACAATCCGCTTTTCCTTTATTATAAGGTTTTATGAAAAAAACGGACAGGCCCCGGCAGGGACGCGGGGACGGGTTCGGTGTTCCGGCAATAATTTACAAGAGTTGAAATGAAGCTAAGACTGTGATGGATGCCGAAAGTTCCCTGTATTGAGATTTGGCAGTATGCGGCAAATAGCCGGATTTATTTAGTTTAGATCGATGAAGGGCGGCCCAAAAGCCGCCCTTTTCCGATTGAATTGGCCAGTGGGAAGGGATTCGCCGATATATTTTAAAATTCGCCAATAAAATAGGATTTTCGCCAATATAATTTGAAATTCGCCAATAAAATTGAAAAATCGCCAATATATTGTTGAAAATCGCCAATATGTTGATTTTTATCACTCAATTTTTCTTTTTAAAAGGGGCTGGATATCCAAATTTTTGTCTTTAAGGTAAATCATTCCTTCCATTATTTCCTATAAAAGGCAAATTCAACTCTTCCGGCAGCCTTTTTGCCCCATCAATTGATCCGTACCCGGCAAATTCCCTAAGTTTTTTGTTCGTAATCGACGAATCTGCGAGCAAAAAGTAATCACGAAGGGCTTAAAAGCGGGTATTATGGTCTTTTTTAACAATACTGTCATTCCCAGCCGCCGTTCACCCTCTTTATTGAAAATTTTCCGCATTCGGGGCGCCGCACTCCTTTTGGCGAGTCCTCTTCTGACAAATACTGCTTTTCCAACAGATTCATTTTTTCGGCATGTGACTTTTCAACAGCGGTTTGCCAACAACTTCGGCATTCCTACATGAATATTCATTTGCTTCAAAAAGGAACTTGGGCAAGAACCACATGCTGCTTTGTGTCCGGCTAATTGCCTTACCAGTGTTCAAGTCCTAAAAAATCAGCATTTTACCCACAATTTCGCAATCCAAGACTTTTTCCGCGAAACTTTTCAAGCAAGCCCATAAAAAAAGGGCGCCAAAATGCAGACTTGACTGACTTTTGGCATCCCCTTTTTCCTCATCCCAAAATTCTTTGATAAATGGCGCGGGCTTGGGCGACATCTTTCGTGCCGTGAACAAGAGCCCGGCCGTCATTGAAAATGACGAGACGGTTTTCCTCCAATTCGACGGAAAGAAGATACGGATTCCCTTTCACTTCGTAATGGAGGGCCCGGAGCTGCCGGCCCAAGCTTTGCAGATCAATGTCCTGCTTGCGCGGCGGCCTGATTTGCACCGTGTCGCGGCCGCACAGAACCGTCGACTTCGATTGATTTTCCCGGTCCAGATACGGATACGTCCGCTCCGGACCGCAGGAGAGGCAGCCGTCATCTTTCGCCCTTGACATTTTGATGCTCGTATATTGGTTGCGCCACAGATCAAAGCTGACAAAAGTGGTGCGGACGGCATCCCAATTTTCCGTTAAAATTTTCAATGCTTCGGCGCTTTGATGAACGGCCACCATCTGCACCGCAGGAGCGATGATGCCGGCCGTGTCGCAAGTCATTCCTTGGAGGGGCAGCGATTTTAACAGGCAGTTGAGACACGGAGTCTTGCCGGGAATGATCGGAAAGCTCATCCCGAAACTGCCGACGCAAGCCCCGAACACCCAGGGAATGTTATATTTTTGCGCAATATCGTTCATCACCATTCTTGTTTCAAAATTATCGGTCGCGTCAATGATTAAATCGACATCACCGACAAGTTCTTCCATCAGATCGGGCGTGGCGTCGCCGATGATGCCGCGGACGTCCACATCGGAATTGACGGCCCTTAACCTGCGTTCCGCCGCCACCGCTTTCGGCATTTTTTCCGCCGCATCGGCTTCCGTATACAAAAGCTGGCGCTGAAGATTGCTTGCTTCCACATAGTCTCTGTCCACGAGCGTCAGCCTGCCGACTCCTGCCCTGACAAGGATTTCGCCGTTTCCCGAACCGAGGGCCCCGGCGCCGATCATGAGCACGTGTTTGGAACGGATTTTTTTCTGACCCTCTTCGCCGATGGGGGCAAACAAAATTTGCCGGGAATAGCGTTCAAACACCGTTACACCCTCTTTTCTTGGAGATTTGGCACTTTTTTAAAAAAATAAAAGCCATCAGTCGGGGATTTCCGACTAAAAAGGCT
The DNA here is from genome assembly GCA_937995745.1 of uncultured Bacillaceae bacterium. Classification (GTDB taxonomy): domain Bacteria; phylum Bacillota; class Bacilli; order Bacillales; family Cytobacillaceae; genus CALKIU01. The sequence goes on from CALKIU010000058.1 coordinate 18,820, forward strand.
TTCGGGCCGGTATACCGGTCCGGCCCGTTTTGTCCCCGTGTTTCAGCCAAACGGCGGGCGTTAAACGTTCAGCCTCCGCTCACGGGGGGGATAAACGCAATTTCATCGCCTTCCCGGATGACGTCCGTTTCTTGGCAAAATTCTTCATTAATCGCCGTCATGACCGATTCGAATCTCGGCAAGTCGTATTGTTTCTGCAGTTCTTCTTTTAGCTGGGCAACCGTTTTTCCGGCTGCGTCGATTTCAATATAATCTTTCCCGACAGCTTCCCGCAGATGGGCGAAAAATAGTACTTTATTCATCGCTGTCTTTCACCTCCGGCTTCCCTGACGGATAAGGAACTTGTTCCAACTGGTCGCCAATCCATTCGGTCCCGTCTTCCCAATGTTCTTTTTTCCAAATGGGCACCATTTCTTTAATCCGCTCAATGGCATAGCGGCTCGCTTCATACGCTTCGGGGCGGTGCGGCGTGGATACGGCAATGACTACGGCGATATCGGTAATGTCAAGCCTTCCAATCCTGTGGGTTATGGCCACTTTGGCCCCCGGCCAGCGTTCCCGGATTTCGCGGCCGATTTGTTCCAGCTTTTTGACGGCCATCGATTCATAGGCCTCGTAAATCAAATAGAGGGTTTTCCGGCCCCGGGTCGTTTCCCTGACGGTGCCGATGAACACATTGATGGCGCCGGCATCGCGGTCGACAACTTTGTCGATGACTTCCTGGACGTTGATCGGCTCTTTCGTGATTGCAAAATTCATCGTTCCACCTCTTTAAAAATAGATTGGCTCCGGATTTCTGACGACTTGGTAGCCGCCGAGAGCTTCCACTTCTTCTTGGAATTCGCGGGAGTTGATGATCTCGAGAAGCTGCTGTCCACGGACGCTTTCGAAAAATTCTTTTGTCATCAGCAAATCGTATTCTTCATCGGCCACCGGCACAAAGTCAAGGTCCATGACTTTGGCGGCGGAATAAATCCCTAATCCGGCCGCGTCGGGATTTCCTTTGACTTCGGCGGCGACGCTGAGATGGGAAAACATTTCCCTGTCATATCCGGCAATATCCTCCGGTTCAAGGCCGTTCTCTTTTAACAGCAAATCAAACAAGATTCTTGTTCCGGCTCCTTTCTGCCGGTTGACAAACTGTACGTTCTTTTCGGCAATGTCTTTGACCCCCGAAATCCCGAGGGGGTTTCCTTTCGGCAGCAGCCAGCCTTGTTTCCGTTTCAAAAACGGCAGGAGAACGACGTCCTGTCCTCCGAGAAATCTTTGCACATAGGTGCGGTTGTATTCTCCCGTTTCCGGGTCGAGCAGGTGAACCCCCGCCAGATGGGCTTCCCCTTTCTTAATGGCCATGATTCCGGCCATGCTGCCGACATGGGAGGAGACGATTTTGGTGTTTTTATATTTCCTGCGGAGATGGGCCGATAAAATGTCGATCGTTAAGTCATGGCTGCCGTTAAAGACGATCGCATTTTTAATTTCTTCCTCCGGCCGCAGCAATTCCACCACGGCTTCTTCCCCTTGCTCATAGCCGAGTTTCTCCGGAGGGATGACGAGAATGCCGTCCGCTTTGACGAGGGACATCGTGACGCCGGCTTCCCTTTGCAGCGGGTTGGCGACGAATTCGCCGCCGACAAAGCCGATGGCCACGCGGATAAAGTCCTCAGAACCCATGGAAGAGACGATGCGGCGGCCGAGTTTCACTTTCAATGTCGGCCTTTTCGGCTCCTCAATTCCCAAGTATTCGCAAACAAGCGGACGCACAAACCATTCGAGCGTCATGTAGGCGGAGACGGGGTAGCCGGGAATGCCGACGATGATCGTGTTGTTGATTTTGCCCAAAATGACCGGCTTGCCCGGTCTGGTGGCCACGCCGTGGGTAAACACTTCGCCCAGTTCTTCCACAATATGGACCGTGTAATCGGTGGAACCGGCGGATGAACCGGCATTGACCACGACGATATCAGAGTTTTCCGCCGCTTCAAGAATGGCTTTTTTGATTTCTTCCGGATCATCTTCCACAATATCATATAATACCGGTTCGCCGCCCCACTCTTTTATATAATTGGCCATGACCGTGCCGTTGAACTCGATAAGCTTGCCGTGTCCCGGGGGCTCGCTCGGGGATACCAGTTCATTGCCGGTGGGAATGATGGAAACGACCGGCTTTTTCATCACCTTGATTTCCCGCGTTTGCGAAGCGAGCAGCACCCCGATGTCAACGGGACGGATTTTATGCCCTTGCGTGAACAGCATTTCCTCTTGGACAATATCCTCGCCGATGGGCCGGATATGCTGCCAGGGGGCGGCCGGCTCAATAATTTCCACCGTGTCTTCGGAAATGACTTCCACATGTTCAATCATGATGACAGCGTTGAAAGGAGGGGGAACGGCATTGCCGGTATTTACATAAACAAAATCTTTCCCCTTCTTCAATCGGATCGGATTTTGTTCGTGGGCGCCAAAAGTATCTTCCGCTTTGACGGCGATTCCGTCCATGGCGGAAGCGTGAAAATGCGGAGACGATTGGGCGGCGTAGACCGGTTCGGCCGTCACTCTCCCGAGAGCGTCCGCGCTTTTGACCGTCTCCGTTTTTCTCTCCGGCGCAAAATGTTTCAATAATTCTTTTTTGGCTTCTTCCCGCGGTTTGTCTTCCAAATATATTTTGCGTTCATATTTTCCAGGCATGATCATTCACCTTACCCAAAAAGAATAATAGGCACTGTGGCGCCTTTGAGGATGCCTTCGCTTTGTTCCGGCACTTCCAAAATTCCGTCGCTTTTGACCAAAGTGGAAATGAGGCCCGATTTTCCGAAAATCGGTTCCGCATATAATTGTCCGTTTTCTTCAAACAAGCGGACGCGGACATAATCCGTTCTTCCCGCAGATGAGGGGACATTTTTCGTCACCGCCGCCATAACCGTTCTGGCTCTGTCCGGTTCCAGGCTTTGCAGGCGGTCCAACACCGCTTTCCCGAACAAATTAAAAATAATCATTGCCGAAGCGGGATGTCCCGGCAGGCCGATGACCGGTTTTTTTCCGGCCATAGACAAAATGGTCGGCTTTCCCGGTTTGACGGAAACGCCGTGGACAAACACCCCGGGTGAGCCGAGAGAGTCAATCACTTCAACGGAATAATCTTTTGTTCCGACCGAACTTCCCCCGGAAATGACGAGGCAGTCTGTTTGTTGGAGCATGGCCCGGGCTTTTTCCTCAAATTCTTCCCGCTTGTCTTTGACGATGTCGCCGTAACGGAATTCAAGGCCCCATTCTTTGACGAGACCGCCAATGGCCGCCGCATTCATGTCTCTGATTTCCCCGATCTGCAAGTGCTCTTTTTCCGCGGGAACGATTTCATCTCCCGTGGACAAATAGCCGACGACCGGCTTCCTGTAAACGGGCACTTCCGTAATTCCTTGGGAAGCCAGGGCCGCCAGTTCCTGTGGACGGAGCCTTGTCCCTTTTGGCAACAAGATGGTTCCTTCTTTCAAATCTTCGCCGACGGAAATGACATTTTCTCCGGGAGCAGCTTGGCGATAGACGTTTAATAAACCGTCCATATCCTCGCAATGCTCAATCATGATGACGGCATCGCTGCCTTCGGGAAGCATTCCTCCCGTCGGAACATACATCGCTTCCCCGCTCTTTAAGGCCCGGTCCGGCGCTTGTCCCATTTTCACTTCCCCGACAACGGTCAAAAATCCCGGCAGCGATTCGGAGGCGCCGAACGAATCGCGGGCTTTAACGGCATATCCGTCCACCGTGGAGCGGCGGAATGGGGGGACATTTTCCCGCACATACACATCGTCGGCCAAAACATAATGGAGCGCTTCCGGAAGTGAAAGCGTCATCTTTTCCGTTAAAGGTTCAACCATTTCATTGATGAGGGCAAATGTTTCTTCTACCGATTTCACTTGAAAAAATCTCATCATTCATCTCCCTTTTTACTAGCCCGTTTGGCCCGCAATGGAAAGGAGGCCGGACCCATGTCCGGCCCCTGGCTTTTGCCGAAAAAATTTTTTGCAAACCGGCGTGGATGCAAATTCCGGGGAACAAACATTATTCAGCCTTTGTTGCCAATTTTTGGGCCATTTCATATTCCTGGGGATAATTCATGTTAAAAAAGTCGGAGTCTTTTAATGGTAAGCCTACGGCAGCAAAATCCTTTTCGGTTATTATTTTAACATTCAATTCTTGAAAGACATTCCTGACTTTTAATTCCCCTTTGGCAAGTTTTTTGTCAAGAATGTCCTTTGTGTCCCTGTGATAAGCGGCAAAAAGAGGGTGCAGCTGTCCGTATATTTCCGGGACGCATGCATGAAAGCCGTTCAGTTCTCTCAATAAATATGCGCCGATTTCCACAGAGACGAACGGCATGTCGCAAGCAACGACCAAATTATGATCGGTCCGGGAGGCTTCCAAGCCGGCATGGATGCCTGCCAGCGGTCCGAGTCCTTTATATTGATCGGCAACCATCGGAAGATTTAAAAATTTATATTCCTCAAAGGTGTTCGTCACGAGAATGACGTGATCGGTGATCATCTGCATCTTTTCCACAATCCGTTCGATGACCTTTTTGTCCCCGAACGGCAATAAGGCTTTGTTTTTTCCCATGCGGCTGGACTTTCCGCCCACTAATATAATACCAGTTGTCTTCATTGCCCGTCACCTCTCCGTCTAGTGGAGGCCGTCCCCCTCCGGTATTCCGTAGCCGTTTTCCTGGGCGATGTAATCAAGATGGATCGTGTTAATATCCATCATACCAGGAGATTCCCTTTTTAGCATCGACCTTGTGTCTATGACTTTAGTATAACCTTTGCAGTCGAGGCATACATGCACTTCCGCTTTTTCTTCCTTCTCAATTTTCAACACTTCAATCCGGCCCGGTTTGTCCGTTCCGCAGTGGGCGCATTTGATTTTTTTATCCTGCCACGTCCAATGACAGCGAGGGCAAACAAGTTCTTTTTTGCCTTTCTCGTTTATCACCGCCAGCCTTGCCGGTTCGCCGCAAGAAGGGCAGCCGCGGTGGTTTTCAGCTTTTTTCAAGACGGAAGCGATTTCGGTTGTGATTTTCCGCAAAAAGGGACGGACGCCGTTTTCCGCCGCGTAAAAGGGAAGCCACTCGGGAAGATTGTGTTCTTTCGCATATTGGACAAAATAATACTCGTTGACGGCCACGGCTTCTTGGAACCATCTTTGCGCCATGTCAGATGTCAACGTTTGTTCCATTTTGTTTAAATCGCCGGCCAATTCATTCCGCTGTTCTTTTATAAGGGAAAATAATTGCAATAATACATTTTTGTACCGGTCGGGATCGATAGCAAGAGACAGTTGGGGGATGACGGGAAATTGGGTGATTTTTTCCGGCTCTTCCGTTTTTACAAGCCGCTCATTCTCCAATTCTTGATAACATTTTTCCAACAACGATTGGACTTTTTCTTCAAATTGTTTGTACTCTTTGTTTACTAAGTTCATGCTGTGCACCCCTGTCGTTCAATATAGATGAAAAGCTACCCGGACATTGCCGGGTAGCACTCCTTCTTTAGCATATTTATCAAAATGGCGCAAACTCCCGTAAAAAGGGCAAATGGTCCCAGCTTATTGGGAAACTGCCTGTTTTCCTTGTGCGTCTTGTGTTTCGGCGCCTTGTTTCTTGCGTTCTTGTTCCTTTAATTCCTCATACCATTTGCCATGGTGTTCCTCCGCGTACCATTCCGGCACATAACCTTTTGTCATGCCTTGCATGGATACCCTGGAGTTCGGATGGCCGATGGACAAATAGATATGTCCGACCACAACGGCCGCTGCAAGCCCGAAACCGATGTTATGCATCGGAAAAGCCCATCTGACCAGGAACTGCGGGAAGAAGTCAGGCAGCCACATGATAAAGCCGGAAATGACGAGCATCCCTATACATAATATTTGCAACAGGGAATTCAATTTTTCACCGCCGTTGTAAAAATCTTGCGGCGGATATTTCGGGTTCCGGCCGAAAAACTCTTTCGGAAACGCCAAGAGGAATTGAATATCCCTCTTGCTCCACGTAAAGATCGATTTGATCCAGTGGAAGAAACCTTTCCGGTCAAACAGCAACATGAAGACAATCGGCAGACAGATCACCACGGCGAACACTCTGTGGACCAAACGGGCATTTTCCGGTCCGCCGAAGAAGACGTAGAGAAAGTCAAACCATTCTGTATACAAGGGCAGACCTGAAAGATAAAGGATGAAGAATGCCGTCGCATTCCACCAGTGGGAGATAATAATCTGCCTGCTGAACCTCTGAATCGGACGGGTTTTCGTTCTTCTGCTCATTGATTATCCTGCCCCCCTTCTTGCTCTTCCGGACCTTTGTTGCGGGCGTTGGCAATGACCGCCCCAAGAACCGCCGTCAAAGTGACACCCATCAGAGCCTTGCTGGCCGGACGGAGATAATCCTTCCACAAAGTCAATGATGCCGGCAGCTTCGGATCCTCCGGAAGTCCGTAGACGGAAGGCTTCTCCGCCAAGAGATACACGGTGGCTGAGCCGTTAATTCCCGGCGGATTGTAAATATTGGCATTCGGGAAGCGTTCCTTTACTTTCTCCAAACGTTTTTCCGCTTCGGCCAAAATCTCTTCTTTTTTGCCGTATTGCAAGCATCCTGAATGGCAAGCCCTCACGCAAGCCGGCAAAAGCCCCTGTTCAAGACGGTCGGTGCAAAGGGTGCACTTTTGCGCTTTGCGGTATTCCTTGCCGTTTTTATCTTTATACGTTGCCAATTCGATGACATCAAAGATGCAGTTTTGCACGCAGTAGCCGCAGCCTACGCATTTATCATGATCGACGACGACTGAACCGAATTCCGTATGGCTGATCGCATCCTCCGGACATGCTTTTTCGCAAGCCGCTTCGACGCAGTGGAGGCAGGATTGATGGCGGAAGAGCCATTCAAATCCGCCATCTGCCGTTTCATGCTCCGTGTAGGTAATGACATTCCATGTATAAGCATTGACCTTTTCGTGCGACTGAATGGAGCCTGAGTACTCTTCCGTCGCAACAGGCAAATCGTTCCAGTTTTTGCATGCAACCATACATGCCCGGCAGCCGTCACATTTTGTCACGTCAACAAATTTGATGTACTCCGGCATTTTTACGCCCTCCTTATGTCACACAGGAATGCTTTGTATTCCGGGATGGTTGAGTTGGCGTCGCCGATATGCGGCGTCAACCGGTTGGCGATTTCTCCCGTTGCAATTCCCTTGTAGCCGTAATGCCATGGCATGCCGATGTGATGGAATGTTTTTCCGTTAATTTTGTACGGCTTGAAGCGTTTTGTAATCATGGCATATGCTTTGATCTCGCCGCGGGCGGTCGATATGATGACTTCATCCTTCGGCTTGATGCCTTTTTCTTTGGCCAATTCCTCACTGATTTCCACATACATGTAAGGCATCAATTCGGCGAGCCACGGCACGTTCCGCGTCATGATTCCCGACTGCCAGTGTTCGGAAACCCGGTAGGTTGTGGCGATGATCGGGTATTTGGAAATATCCCCGGCCGTGTTCAACGCTTTGTCGCCCAATTGTACGGCAGGGTTCAAGTTGACACTGGAAAAGACGTTCTTAATCGGGTTTTCATAAGGCTCGTAATGTTCCGGGAACGGTCCTTCATTCATTGCCGCCGAGAAAATGGCACCTTTGCCGTCCGGCTGCATGATGAACGGATCGTTGAATGTCGGATCGTCCGGACCTTTTGTGGCAACAAAATCAGGCACGTCATTGCCGACCCATTTGCCTTGCGCTTCATCCCAGTAAATGCCGATGCGATCCTTGCTCCAAGGTTTGCCGGTCGGATCGGCGCTCGCCCGGTTGTAAATGACGCGGCGATTGGCCGGCCATGCATAGGCCCAGTTCAGGAAATTGCCCATTCCTGTGTCTTTGTTGTCACGGCGTTTGGCCAAGTTTTCATCTCCGGGATAGAACCCGCTGTAAATCCAGTTTCCGCAAGCAGTAGATCCGTCATCTTTCAATTCGCCGAAACCGGATACTTGTTTTTTCGTCTCCCACTCGTATCCGTTGATTTCCCGGCAGACGAGGTCAATATCCGGATGATCGGAATCGCCGTAATTCCAATACAGGGCGTTGATCGGTCTTGCCGCCGGCGTATCTTCATTTTTGTACAGATCTTTTAATCTGCGGGCAAGCATATGAACGATTTCCAAATCGGGTTTGGATTCGCCTTTCGGTTTAATTGCCTGCCAGCGGTATTGCATCCAGCGTCCGGAGTTGGTGACCGAACCTTCTTTTTCGTAGGATGAGCAAGCCGGCAAGAAAATCACTTCTGTCTGCACGGAAGCCGGGTCCTTGCCTGCTGCTTTTTGCCAGAATGCAGACGTTTCCGTTTCAAACAAGTCTACGGCGACCATCCATTTCAAGTTGCCAAGCGCCTCTTGCAGTTTATACGTGTTGGCGCCTCCGATGACAGGGTTGGAACCGAAGAGAAGCAAACCTTCAATTTCTCCCCTGTACATGGCGTCAAACATCCGCAGGAAGGAATAGTTCTTTCCGTTTGTAATTTTCGGATGGAACTGGTAGCCGAATTCATTGTCCGGCCTTGCGTTGTCACCATAGTAGCATTTCAACAGGCTTGTAAAGAATTTCGGGAAGTTTGTTTTGAATCCGGATTTGGGCGTAATCCGATTCAGGAAATCTTCATACGTCGGGTCTACTGTCGTCGGCATTCCCATGTATCCGGGAGTATCATGATACAAGAGCGCAAAGTCGGTGGAACCTTGAACGTTCGATTCGCCGCGCAGCGCGTTCACGCCTCCGCCTTGAATGCCGATGTTACCCAACAGCATTTGCAAGATGGCATAAGCGCGGATGTTTTGCGAACCGACGGTGTGCTGGGTTCCGCCCATCGCATAAAGAATGGTTCCCGCTTTATCCATCCGGCCTGTTGAACCGTATATTTCACAAATTTTGAGATACGTTTCTTTATCCGTTCCCGTTACGTTGCATACGGTGTCCACATCGTAGCGGGAATAATGTTTCTTCAAGAGCTGAAACACGCATCTCGGATGCTGCAATGTGGGATCTCTTTTTATGTTTCCGTTTTCGTCCGTTTCAAAAGCCCACTGGGATTTGTCGTAACTTCTTGTCTCCGGATCGTAGCCGCTGAAGAGCCCGTCGTCAAACGAATAGGTCTCTGCGACAATGTGGGCGGCATTTGTGTAATGGACCACGTAATCTTTCGGATACAATTCATTTTGCAGCACGTAATTGATCATCCCGCCGATAAAGGCAATATCCGTGCCCGAACGCAGCTGGGCATAAATGTTTGCCATCTGGGATGTCCTCGTATAGCGCGGGTCAACGGAAATAAGCGTGGCTCCTTTGTCCAGCGCTTTTTGAATCCAGCGGAAGCTGATCGGATGGTTTTCCGCCGGGTTTGCCCCGATGACCATCAATACATCCGCATGCTGCAAGTCATTCCAGTGGTTTGTCATTGCTCCGCGACCGAATGTTGGTGCCAGACCGGCAACCGTTGAGCTGTGTCATATTCGGGCCTGGTGTTCAATATAGGAAAGGCCGAGGCCTGCGCGGAACAATTTTTGCAACAGGTGGCACTCTTCATTGTCGAGAGCCGCTCCGCCCAGATAGGCGATATTGTCGACGCGGTTGACGGTTACGCCATTTTCTTTTTCAATAAAACCGCGGTCCCGCGATTCTTTGATGTTTTTCGCCACTTTTTCCAAAGCAAATTCCCAGGACACTTCTTCCCATTTGTCGCTGTAGGGAGCCCGGTACATCGGTTTGGTGATTCTGTTCGGCGAAGTGTACACTTGCCTTACCGTTGTCCCCTTGCTGCACAGCGTTCCTTCGTTGATCGGATGATCAGGGTCTCCCTCTGTATAGACGACATCATCTTCCGTCGCATATACGAGGATGCCGCATCCGACTGAACAATAGGGACAAATGGTCGGTGTCGGCTTTAATTTTGAGATTTTCAATTCTCCTGATTTTGCTTTGACAGTTTTTTCATCAAAACCGAGCTCGACGACAGCCAATGTGGCCGCGACGGCACCGGTCAGTTTTAAAAACTGCCTTCTTGTAATGTTCATTTCCACAGCTCTTTACCTCCCGGTTCTCTCTCTTGATGTTGTCTGCTTAAAATCAAATGAATAATGGCAATAACATAAAAGTGCAAAACTGTATGACGGTATGAATTTTCTGTGAATTACATTAAATTTACCCCCCTTGTTCCCAAAAATTCCATGGCGGTCAACAAACGAGCCGCCTTTCCGAAAACTTCATATCCGGAAATACGTTAAAATCTATAAAACTTGTAATCTATTCTGCAATCCTATTCATTGAAGACCATTCCGCGCGCATCCTGTAAATCATTGATCACTCTGCCCAAAGATGTATATGGAACGGCCATTTTTCCTCTTAAATATCCGACAACTTCAATATTTAAAAATTTTGCCAGTTGGACGGCTTGTTTTGTGGCCGCTGTCCGCGAACCGATGACGGGGAATCCGAATTTGGCCGCTTTAGAAAGCATCTCGTAGGAAATTCTGCCTGTTGTCAGAAGGACCAAATTGTCCGGGTTCAATTTTTTTCTGAGCGCATGGCCAATCACTTTATCGACCGCATTGTGCCGTCCGATATCTTCTCTTACCGTCAAGCTTCCGTCTTCATGGACGATGCAGGCTCCGTGCATGCCGCCGGTTTTCAAATACAATGGCGATTTTCTGGCAAATTCGCTCCGCTTTTTTAACAGGTAGCTGAGACGGTAAGTTTTGTTGCTGTGCACGCGGTTAAACGTTTTCACATCTGTCATTGAAAAAAATGTGACGCCTCGTCCGCAGCCGGCAGTATAATGTTTCTTTTTCGTGAACAATTTTTCCGCATCAAAATCAGCAGCCAGCTGAACATGAATGGCTCCCATGTTCTCGTGAAACGTAACCGTTTTTATATCCTCAACGCAATTGATGATTCCTTCCGAAAACAGATATCCGAACGCCCAGTCTTCCAGGTCCAGTTTCGTCATCTGAAAGACGGCAATCTCATATCCGTTCACAACCAGTGTAATCGGGTATTCGTCAGGACTGCCTTTTCCGTACTGCATGGCCTCACCTCTTTGCAACTTAGCTGTTGCTAAAGTCATTGTAAAGAAATTTTCACATTTTCTTCTGCGACATTTCTCACACAAGGAAAAAGCTTATAATTCCAAAATCCTATCGTTTCAATTAAAAAATTCGACAGATATTTTTCATAAAAACTGCTTAAAACTTACAAATTTGGCGTTTTGGTTACAATTAATTTACTATTTTAGTAATTTTATGTGACCAAATTGCCATTTTCCCTTAAAAAAAATTTAATATTTTACATTTCTGCGAACTTACTTTTATTTTAACACGAAAAATGCTATCGGACTATACCAATTGAGGATATGATATATGTCACTTTTGTCATATTGAAATTGACGTTTTTGCCTTTTTCCGATTCAGCGATTTGGAATTTTTTTATTTTACTAAAATGTTCCTCCTGTCCTCCCCTGCCCCCATGATCGTATGAGTAAAATGTTTGTTGGAGATATTTTTGCCTTTTCATCCAGATAATGA
>CALKIU010000059.1 GCA_937995745.1 uncultured Bacillaceae bacterium
CATGTGAGTTTGTCCTCAGAGTGGCCATCTGAAGACAAATGTAGAATAAAACCGCTTCGTTTTGTCCTCAGACCGGTTATCTAGGGACAAAACCGTTGAAAAAACATGTGAGTTTGTCCTCAGAGCGCCATTCTGGAGACAAACACGATGGAAAACCAGTCCCTTTTGTCCTCAGTTCGGCCGTCTAAGGACAAAACACTTGATAGAGCATCTAGTTTTGTCCCCAGAGTACCCATCTGGAGACAAAAGTGACGGCAATTCTCTCCGTTTTGTCCGCAAACAACCGCTTTGAAGACAAACCGCCCAGTTACAAATGCCATTTTGTCCTGAAATGCGGGCTTTGAGAACAAATGGCCCGGTTTTATAAGCCCGGTTGTCTCCAAACAGCCGCTTTAAAGACAAATCCCATGAAAAAAATCCTCTTTGCCCTCAACGAGCCGTTTTAAAGATCACGACCAACAAAAATTCGGCCCATTTGTCTCTAAAGCTTTGATAAAAACATCCCGAAAACGTATTTTTCTCCACCTGCTTGTTAGTACTTGTCAGACGGCCCCTTTCCTCTACCATCGCGAAAGCCGAAAGCGGCCGAAAATCTGTTTTTTCTTTTTGCATCCTGTGTTTCTCAGGTCCTTTTCAGACATCCCTAGTAGTCTATCAAAGCTGTCATTCTTACGCATATACATTTCCGCCGGAACTATCAAGCTCACTCCTACATACTTCCAAATGCTTTTTTTTTGAACCCCCGGGGGATTGGCCGCTTTTTCCGGCCGCCTCAAGCCCGCCGCTTCGTTTTTATCCGTTTTTTTAGTAAAATCATATTATCTTAATTTTCGTACATTTTCTGGGGGAGATGAAAAGTGGAACCGGTGGATGTGAGAATGGTTCAGGAAAAACTGGACGGTTTTGCCGGCAAAAATGTTTACATACATCTGGAAACGACCAACGGGGCTTATGCCGCCCACCGGAACGAGGGGTTCTTTTCCGCGGGCGCTTTTATCCGCAATGCCCGTATTCGTTACAAGCACGGAAAAATTGCCGGGGCCGGTCCGTACCGAATCGGGCTGAAGATGGACGCCGGCTGGGTATATGCCGAGGGAATCACCCATTTTGAAGTGGACGGACACGGAAGGCTGCTGCTTGCCGGCCACGACCATCAAGGGCGGCTCGCTGTTTGCCTCGAGTTGAGCGAGACGCCGTTTGACGAATGAGAAAAGCCACGTTGCGGCACAACGGCGAGGGAAGACTGCCGGCCGGAATCCGCCGCGATTTCGATTTTCCGGAAAGGAGATAGAGATGGAAAAAGAGCGTCATATTTTAGTCGTTTTTCCCCATCCGGACGATGAAACCTTTGCCGCCGGAGGAACTATCGCCATGCATGCAAAAAACGGCACGCCAATTACTTACGTCTGTCTGACATTGGGGGAGATGGGCCGCAATATGGGAAGCCCCGTTTTCGCCAACCGGGAAACGCTCCCCCTCATCCGCAAAGAGGAATTGAAACAAGCGGCCCGGGTTCTGGGGATCCAAGACGTGCGCCTGCTCGGCTACCGGGACAAAACGGTGGAATTTGAGGACCGGGAAACATTAGTCGCGAAAATCCAAGCCATCGTGGACGAAATTCGGCCATCCTTGATGATCACCTTTTATCCCGGCTATTCCGTGCACCCGGACCATGACGCAACGGGGGCCGCGGTGGCGGAAGCCGTTTCCCGCATCAACCCGGAAATGCGGCCGAAGCTTATTTGCGCTGTTTTTTCAAAAAATTGCCGCGAGGAACTGGGCGAGCCGGATATCGTGTACGACATCAGACCCGTCCGGGAAATAAAATTGGCGGCGATGCAATGCCACGCCACGCAGACGCAACTCATGCTCGCCGATTTGGAAACAAAGTTGAAACATCATGACCCGGACCTCATGCGCCGGCTCACGGAAGAACATTTTTGGGTGTACCGCTTTCACGATTCATCCCGTTAACCAAACAATCCGCCAAAGCGCAAAAAACCCGCACGACGATGCACCAAAATGCGAAAAAAAAGCCCGCACGACGATGCTCGTCTGCGGGCTTTCCATTTGCCGGCCACATTCCGCAGCCCATCGGCAAACTGTAAACGGCGTGCGCGGCCGCTTTAGCTTTATAACTAGGGCACACTGCAAATTCTTTTCAAACCTCAGACGGTCAAAACAACATCCCGTCCACTTGATCGCGCCAAGAACCTTCAAACTGTTTAAACGACTGGCACTTCCTCTCCATCACGGCGGGACACTTCCAGCACTTATCCGCACAGCCGTCGCGCCCGCTCCATACCAACAGCACACCCCAAACCTTCTGTCAAAAATCCGTCGCATCCGCTTCATAACGGCGGCACACCGCGGGAAGAAGGCGGGCGAAATCGCTGGCGGCCATCGTCCCTTCCCCAAAGCGCCCGACCCATTCGTCGGCACATGCTCCGTGAATATAGACGGCATTGGCCACCGCTTCTTCCACCTTTTGACGGGTCCCTGCGGCGGCAAGAAGCATTCCCGTCAATGTATCGCCCGTGCCCCCTTTGGAAAGGGCGCGGTTTCCGGTGGCATTAACAAAGCCTGTCCCGTCCGGAAAAGCGATGACCGTATATTTTCCTTTTAACACGACAATGACGTTATTCTCCACAGCGTACCGGGATGCAAGCCCGATGCGGTCCGCCTGAATGTCGGCCGTCGACCTTCCCGTAAGCCTTGCGAATTCGCCGGGGTGGGGGGTAATGATGACCGGGGCCTTTCTCTTGCCGTAATCCCGCGGACTCAGCGCCCCCGCGTCGAGAATGATCGGAACAGGCAAAGCGAGAAGCCGCGTGATCCTCTCTTCCAACCGCTCATCCGGCGGAAGGCCGGGTCCAACAGCCACCGCCGTAAATTGGCCGAGATCGGTTTTATCCAAATCATACGTAAAAGTGGCCTCCGGAACAAACGAACCGATAATTGATGCCGCCCTTGGTGTCGTAGCAACGGTCAGTTTGCCCGCCCCGAAGCGCATCACCCCGATTGCGGCCAGCGCGGCGGCACCGGGCATTTCATCACTGCCGGCAACAAGCAGACCTGTTCCAAAAGTGCCCTTGTGCGTATTTCCCGTCACCCGCGGCCAAGTCCTGCGCACATCTTCCTCCGTCCACAAGCGAAACCGTCCGTCGTGAGGAAGGCCGATGTCAATGGCCTCCGTTTTTCCATAGTACTCGGAAGAAGGGAACAGAAACGCCGACGGTTTAAAACCGTGCAAGGCAAACGTGTAATCCGCCCGGACAGCATCCCCGTCGACCTTGCCGTCATCGGAAGACACCCCGGTCGGCACGTCAATGGCGATGATCTTTGCCTTTTGCCCGTTCATCCACGCGGTCCATTCGGCCACATCTTTGCGGAGCGGCAGCCGGCCCCCCGCCCCGAGCAAGCCGTCCACAATCCAATCGTATGTCTTTTCCGGGTCCACATGTTCCGCCTCGTATCCGCATGCCCGGAAATAAGCAAGATGGGCTTTTGATACCGCCGTTTTCGGCTCGCCGAGGGGAAAAACCAAGTCAGCCAAGTAGCCGTGGTTTTTCAAATAACGGGCCAAAACAATGCCGTCCCCGCCGTTATTCCCTCTTCCCGCCGCAACGAGAATGCGGTCCGTCTTTTTTAAAAGCGGCCGGATGTGACGGAAGAGGCCGCTGCCCGCATTTTCCATGAGGGCAAAAACGGACATTCCCATTTTTTCCGCTCTGCTGTCGATTTCTTTTATTTGCGCGCTCGTATAAATATACATTTTGTTCACCCCGCAGTTCATCCTGCTTTCATTATATCCGTCCTGGACAGGCGTGGAAAACTGAATTGCTAACTTGACAAGTGAAAAGTTTTTTCAAAAACTTTCCCTGTTGACACGTGAAAAACCGGATCAAGAACTCTCCGCGGCGACAAGCGGAAAACCAATCGGCCGCCCCCCGGCGGGAACCCCTCAAGGTCGGCTGCAAAAACAAAAAACTCCCCAACGGGAGTCAAACATCTTTCAATTTGGACTGGCAAAATTTGCACCAATCAAGAATAATGATTTTTTTCGATTTAATATCAATCAAACCTTCTTTGCGCAGCTTGGAAAAAACCCGGCTGACACTTTCCCGGGAAGTGCCGATCAGCGAGGCAAATTCCTGGACGGTCAAAGGCAGTTCAATCAATACCTCATTGCATTTGGACTTGCCAAATTTTTCGGCAAGCCGCTCGATCGTTTTTATCGTTTTTGCATAAACATCCAAAAGGGCAATGTCTCTCATGATGGAAGTGAACTCGCGCAGTTGTCCGCTCATATAACGAATCATGTGCACCGCCATCTCCGGCGATGCCATCAACTCCTGTTCCAGTTCCTCGGTATGCAAAAAATATATTTCACCCGCCTGCAGCATGATGCCCGTTGCCGGATAATTGGTTTCGTCGTTGAACAGGCAAGATTCCGCGAAAATATCCCCTTTTTTCTTGATGCAAACGATCATCTCGTTGCCTTTCTCATCCTGCTTTGTCAATTTGACAACTCCGGATTGGACAAAAAAGACTCCTTCTCCCTTTTCAAACTCGGACATAATTTGTTCGCCTTTTTTAAAATACATTTTGCGGATGCGTTTATCGATCACATGGGCGGTTTCCCGGGGAAGGTTTTTAAAAATCTCCACTTTGTTCAAAAAGGTTTCAATCGGTGTTTCGGCCGTTTTCCGGGGACGCGCCTCTTTTTCCAAGGTCGCCATGACAACGCCTCCCTATTGTTTTAATATTCATATATTAACGAATATCGACATTTCTTCATGTGATCTTTTTCACAGTTCGCGCCGGAAAATCTCGAGAAAACCCCTCTGGAAACTGGATTTTTCTTGGCCTGAAAAAACAGCCGGGAAATGGCTGTTTGGCGGCAGGCCTTCTGTGCCCGCTTGCCCGCATCTACCGCCGGCCCGGAACGTTTTCCTATCCGCAATAAAACGAGACCCTTGACAGTTGGAAGTTATTTTTTCAAAAAAATCCCGCGACGGGGAATTTTGTTAGCCGTAAAAAACAACCCCCGCGGCAAGGAGGCGTTTCACGTTCCGAAAACTTTTCTTCATAGGGAAATTCCTTCTTCCGCAAAAAATAACGATCGTGACCGGGGAATTTCCTACAGGGGAGTTTCGTCCATCCGCAAACCGTGACAGGAGGCTCACCATGCCAAATAGGTCATTCCCCGTGACAAGGGGAATTTTCGTTCTTCCGAAAATGGCAGCTGGGTTCAACTTTTCAAAAAAATAATCCCCCCGCGGCAAGGGGGCATCCATTCGGGATTTTATGGAGCAGCGCATAACGGCCCGAAGAAACGGTCCTCATTTTTAACACGGGCCCAACGGACGGGCGGCCGCATACATTCAATTTTGTTTTTCCAAATCTGGCGGCCGTTTCCGCAGCCCGTCCATGACAAACCGAACCAACGCCTCCGCTTCCGCCGCATCATCCTCCACCACATCATCGGAAAGAATGAGAAAGCGGACCGCAAAGTATCCGGCCATTTGCGAAAAACCGTAAAACAAAATCTTTTCCGCCGGCCAATCGACCAGTTCGCCTTGTTCCTTGAAGCGTTCGATAAGAGGCAGGATCCGGCCGACGACATTTTTCTTAAAATAAGGCGCCAGTTCGTTGCGAAGCCTCTCATGATAAAGAACTTCTTTCGCAAATACTTGAAAAATTTCTCGGTTTTCCTTGATAAATTCAATCCGGTTCAAGATGAGGGCTTTTAAAAAAGACTCGAAAGAAACATGCTTTTCAATGTCGATTTCTTGAAAGACGCTCTCGGCGATGGCCGGGAACGAACTTCTGATGAAGGTGATGATGATGGACATCAGCAGTTGATCCTTTGTGCCGTAATGGCGGAAAATCGTTCCTTCCGCCACCCCGGCCGCTTTTGCAATTTCGCTCGTCGATGTATTAGCGTAGCCTTTTTCGGCAAAAAGCCGCACCGCCGCGGCAAAGATTTTTTGCTGCTTATCTGTCGGCTTTTTTGACGAGTTCACTTGCGCGAGCATGTCCTGCAAAAAATTTTTTCCCGGCAATAACACCACTTCCTTTTCTGTCTCCGCCGATGCTTTCCGCTTTATTCTCCCCAGCCGGTCCTTTTTAACCCCTCCGGTATCTTCTCAGTGACAGGAGGTTCAAAATGATAAAGACAACAATGAATACAACGAGCGCGAGAAGGTCGCCGGTAATCGCGTGGAGGCCTTCCCCTTTGTACATCACTTCTTTCAAAGCATTGGCCGCATAATGCACAGGCATGAATTTGGCGAACACCTGAAGCCAATCAGCCATCCATTCGAGGGGAATAATTCCGACAAACAAAATTTGCGGTATCACGACGACCGGTATGAATTGCACCATCTGAAACTCGGAAGAGGCAAAGGTTGATAAAAACATGCCGATTGTCAAAGCGACAAACGCGAGAAGCAGATTGATGATGATGACGTGCCCAATGCTGCCGACAAGAACGACATCAAGAACGGTCACCGAATAAGTGACGACGATGAGCGTCTGGATGACGGCGAACACCCCGTAACCGGCAAGATAAGCCGTCAACAACTCCCACCGGCGCACCGGCGTGGCCATCAGCCGTTCCAAAGTGCCTGATGTCCGCTCTTTCAAAAGGCTGATTCCGGAAAGGAGAAAAACAAAGAAAAACACGAAAAAGCCGACGAAAATCGTTCCCAAGATGTCAAAGTATCCCGAATCAGCATCGCCGTAAATATATTCTTTCACGACCAGGTTTTCATCCATCTCGAGGTTTATGCCCAGTTGTCCGGCCAATTTGGCGCGGATTTGCGCGGCTATGGACTGGTTCACTTTTAAATTGATCGTATTGGCCAAAGACGGATCGCTGTTTTCAAGAATGAGCTTATAGGCGCCGTTTTCATAAACAAGCAATGCGTCCAAATCCTCGGCAAGCACGGTGTCTTTGTCCCCTTTTTCAAAGGGAATCACTTCCATTTCTTGCTCTTCCAATATTTGAACCAGAGAGTCTTCTATATGGACAACCCCGAGCCTCGGGTCGGTCGGTTCCCCGTTAAAAAAGAAATACATCAACGTCAAGATGAAGACCGGTGCGATAAAAAGAAGAGCCATTGACCGTTTGTCGCGCATCATTTCAATACAAATTCTTTTTATAATGGCCGCCGTTCTCATTTGTCCGACCTCCCCGCTTTAAGGAAAACTTCATCAAGGCTTTCCGCCCCGTAACGTTCCTTTAATTCCGCAGGCGTTCCCCTCGCGATGATCGTTCCGTCCCTCACCATGCCGATGTAATCGCATTTTTCCGCTTCGTCCATCACGTGCGTCGTGATGAGGATTGTTTTTCCTTCCTCATCCCGCAGCCGCTTCAGTTCATTCCAAACGCCGACCCGCAATTCCGGGTCGATGCCGACCGTCGGCTCATCGAGAATGAGGATTTTCGGATCCTGAATCAAAGCGATGGCCAATGACAGGCGGCGTTTCATTCCTCCCGAATAGACGGAAACCCTTCTTTTCAAATCGTCATTCAATTTGACGAGCCCGGCGGCATATTCAATCCGTTCTTTTTGTTCCTTTTTGCTCAGGTTGTACAGGGAGGCAAAAAATTTCAAATTTTCCAGGCCCGTCAAGTCATGGTAAAGGGCATCGGACTGGGCCATGTATCCGATGTCCCGGAACAAGTCCATGTCGGGTACTTTTTTGTTTAAAACGGTGATCGTCCCGGTGTCCGGCGCATGAATCCCGACAATCAGCTTGACCAACGTCGTTTTTCCCGCCCCCGAAGGCCCGATGAACCCGTAAATCATTCCTTCTTCGATTTCCAGATTGATGTCTTTTAAGACTTGCTTTTTGCCAAAGCTTTTGCTGACGCGGTCAATCCTCACGGAAACCCCCATTGCCCGCACCTCCATTTATCGATGTGAACGGTTGCTTTTCTCCGGAAAAGTATGTTGCCTCGCTTGGATGTTTTGAAAACGAGGACAGATAGCGCGTGAAGTGAGTGATTACTCACTCCCATTTTACAAAAAAGAAGAGGCGGAGAGCAACAAAAAATGAGTCATTACTCACTTTTCGCCAACCGCCTGTTGCGGCAACCCGCTTTTCTTCTTATAAATATTTGCTTCCCTCGCGGACGCTCAATTTCGGCAGCTCATGGTCGGCAATAAAAGCCCTGACCGAATCGGGATTCGTCTTCGAGTATTCCCGGAGCGCCCAGCCGATCGCTTTTTGGATAAAAAATTCCGTGTCGCCTGCGTTATGCAAAATGAAACGGTAGAGAAGTTCTTCGTCGGTTTTTTCTTTGTATTTTAATTGAAAAAGAAGGGCAGTCCGCCGCAGCCATAAATGATCCCCATATGCCCAGCCCTCAATCGTTTCCGGGATCACTTCCGGCCATTTTGCCGCAATCGTGCCGACCGGTTTTTGCGCCAGCATGTCGACCGTGTCCCACCATGATTTTGTTGTAATGAGTTTCTCCATCAACGGAAGGTCGTCTTTTGTCAATTTTTTGAGCGATTTTTCAATATAGTCCATCGCCGCGTACTGGTACTCCCGCTCGTCCTTTTCCCATAAGGCCAGCACCAAACCGTGCTGAAACGGCTCTTTCTGCAGGCCGCTCTCTTTGTAAAATGTGGAGAATAATTTTTTCCTGAGGGGCGTTTTGATGCCGAGAAAAGGAAACTGATTTTTCATGTATTTCTTCATGGGCACGGCATTGTCCATGTTCCGGTGCTGTTCAAACAGTTCGCTTAACCGCTCAACCCGGGCCATTCTCCTCACTCCTTTTCCCTTATTATACCTGTTTGCCTGGCTTATTTTTTCAAAAAAACTTGCTTCTCACGTAACGTGAACTTTTATGATAGAAGGAGAAAAAGAATAGGAGGGACAAAATTGCCCGATTATTATTCGATTGGGGAATTTTCCAAGAAAACGGGAGTCACGGTGAGGACGCTTCATTATTATGATGAAATCGGCCTGTTGAAACCGGCGGTCGTTACGAACAGCGGCCGGAGAAAATATTCCAAGGAGAACCTCGTCACGCTGCAAAAAATCATTACGTTAAAGTATTTGGGCTTCCCCCTTGAGAAGATAAAGGAGTTGCTGTCCCGCAACCACAGCAATTTAAAAGAAAGTTTCGCCCTGCAAAAGCAGCTTCTCCTTGAGCAAAAGAAGAAAATGGAGGAGGCGATTGCCGCGCTGGACCGGGCCCTTGAGGTCACCGGAGAGGAAGAGGATATCGATGCGGACATTCTAATTTATTTGATTCACAGTTTCCACACGGAAGAGCAACAAAAAGAATTGCTAAAGAAAGCGTTCGGCACGCCAAAAGTTGAGGAGCTTTTTGCCATCAGCACAGAGAAAAGGCTTGAGTTGGAAAAAAAGGTTGTGCAAATACTCCACAAGGTCAAAAAGCTTTATCCGCGCCCGCCGGAAGATCCGGAAACCCGGCAGCTTGTCGAAGAATATTTGAACATCGCCCGCGGCCTCATCCATGAAGCCGCGTTTCAAGAGTTGGCAGGAAAAGAGATCCATCTGGACGAAGAAGAGTTTTTGTGGCATTTTGCTTACCCGTTGACAGAAGAAGAAGACCAATGGTTTTTCGGGGCGGTCGAACGGTACTTGAAGGGAAAAGGAGTGGATCTGTTTGCAGACGGAAAAGACGAAGATCCATAAAAATCAGTTCAGCGGATTTTGGCAATTGATCAAAGAGACCCGCCCTTCCAAGCTCATTTTTTCCATTGCCGTCATGCTGGGGATTGTCGATGCCGCGGCGGGTCTTGTCGTGCCTCTTTTTACGAGGTCTTTAGTCGACCAATTGGCGACGGCAAAAATGGAGGCGTCGATCATCATCATGCTGGCGGCGGCTTTTATTTTGCAAACGGCGGCATCCGGGATTTCTTATTATTTGATGACCTACCTCGGGGAATCGATTGTCGCTTCAATCAGGAGAAAGTTGTGGAAACATATTTTGCGCCTGCCCGTTTCCTATTTTGACAACCATGAGTCGGGGGAAACGATGAGCCGGATCACTCAAGATACGAATACGGTCAAATTTTTAATTACCCAGCATTTAGTCACATCGATCACAGGCATCTTGTCGATCATCGGTTCAGTGATTATTTTGTTTGTTATTGATTGGAAAATGACGACAGTTGCCCTTCTTTCCGTCCCGGCCGCTTTTTTGGTGATCACCCCCCTCGGCCGGAAGATGTACAAGGTTTCGAAGGCCACACAGGATGAAATGGCCGGTTTTACCGCCAACCTCGGACGGGTTTTGGCTGACATCCGTCTTGTTAAAGCGTCTGTTTCGGAAGGAACGGAGACGGTTCGCGGGGAAAAGGGAATCGGCAATCTTTTCCGCTACGGTCTGAAGGAAGCGCGCATCCTCGCCGTCATTTCGCCGTTTATGACGTTTGTCATTATGCTCATTCTCGTCGCCATTATCGGGTACGGAGGGGTCCGCGTTGCATCGGGAGCCATTTCCGCCGGTTCGCTCGTGGCGATTATCATCTATATGTTCCAAATCGTTCTTCCTTTCAGCCAGTTGGCCACCCTTTTTGCTTCTTTTCAAAAGGCGATGGGGGCGACGGAAAGAATTCAGGAGATACTGGCGGTTGAGCCGGAAACGGCCAAAGAAGGGCGCGAGGTGAGAAACCTGGCTGAACCGATTATTTTCAAAAATGTCTCTTTTGCCTACAAGGGGGATGAGCCGGTTCTGAAAAACATTTCTTTCACGGCCCCGGCGGGAAAAACGACGGCCATTGCTGGTCCGAGCGGGGCAGGAAAAACAACGCTCTTTGCATTGCTGGAACAGTTTTATCAGCCGACGTCCGGGGAGATTCTGTTTGGCGACACCAATATCCGCGATTTCAGCCTTGCGTCATGGCGGAGCCTGATCGGCTACGTGTCCCAGGAAAGCCCGATCATGGCCGGAACGATCCGCGACAACATCATTTACGGGTTGGAGGTTGTTCCTTCCGATGAAGAAATTGAACGGGCGGTGCGATTGGCCAATGCGGACGAGTTTATCAAGCGCCTGCCGAAGGGGCTTGATACGGAAGTGGGCGAGCGGGGCGTGAAGCTTTCCGGAGGGCAGCGGCAGCGGATTGCGATTGCGCGAGCGCTGATTAAGGACCCGAAAATTTTGCTTTTGGATGAAGCGACATCCAATCTCGACAGCGCATCTGAACAGCTTGTCCAACATGCCTTGAACCGGCTCATGGCCGGCCGCACCACCCTGGTCATTGCCCACCGGCTGTCCACTATCAAGGATGCGGATCAAATTATTGTGTTGGAAAAAGGGGAAATTACCGGCATCGGCACCCATGAAGAGTTGCTGGAGAAGCACCCCCTTTACCGGGAGCTGGCCGAACGGCAGTTTAGCGGAAACGGGAGCAGCGTGGAGTCCGGGAGAAAAGCGGCCGGGCTGCCTGCGGGAAGTTGATGTTGGCAGACAGCAGAAAGCGGTGGTTCCGCGCCGCCGCATCGCGGAAGATCGTTTAAGGGAGGCAAGCCAACTATGGAACTTGCCTCCCTTTTCTTATGCCGGGACATGCGGCGGCAACCCCCGTTCACCGGGCCATTTTCCGAATGGCGGCATCCACTTTTTCAAAAAATGCATCAGCAACGGTAAAATCCATCGCCGCTTGGTAAATTTCTTCCACGCGGTCGTTGGCCGCTTTTGCCTCGGCCAGGTGTGCGACCGCCTCATTGATTTTTTTTCGGTACTTCCGGGAGATTTCCTCAATTTCTCCGGCATGGCGCTCATCGGTATCCGGGTCGATAATTGTTCCGTAAAGTTCAATAATTTCATCGCCTTCGCGGGACGGGAAATATTCATGCGGTTTCGTGCTGTCAAAAATGGCAAAACCGAGTTCGCGGAAAAGCACCATATCCAGGCTTTCAGGGTCAAACCCGCATTGGTAGATTTCCGCGTCAAACCCCCGCTTCAAGCCTTCGGCGGCAATTTTTTTCAACATTGTCGACTTGCCCGAACCGGCGCGGCCTTTAATGAAGTATCTTTTTTCAAGCCCGGCGGTAATGTCAGGGACAAAGTCTACCGAGCCCTCCGGTGTGGCCGCCCCGAGAAATCTTCGTTTTTCGTGCGCTTTCTTGTTTGCGTTTTTGTTTTCAAAAAATTTTTTGGCCAGTTTTTCCGCCAATTCATCGGCCTTTTCAAAGTCTATGTTGTCAATATAGATTTTTTCCCAATCATCATGAATCCTTAACGCTTCTGCAAAACTTTGGTAAGCGGCTTTCAATCGGTTGGCCGTTTCATCATGCAGACCCAAAATTTGATCTTTCATTGGGGCCAATTTTTCCGTTTGCAGGCCGGAGTTAAGATCAAGAAATTCTTCCACGACGCCGGGAGCGCGCACATCGATGTGGCGGAGAATTTTCCCCGACACTACGGCCGTTTTCAATTCCGGAATGACGACCCCTTCAACCGCATCGGGTTCCAACGGGGAATGCATCAATTCAATGGAATACCCGTTCCTGCTCCACTTTTCGGCAATCTTTTTCATCAGCGTCGACTTGCCCGTGCCCGGACCGCCCAACAAAAAGAATACTTTGTCCAAACCGGCCAAAGCCCAATCATACAAACTGTAAAACCCTCGCGACGTATTCCCGCCCGCAAAAAACCTAATCACCTGTCCGGCCATCATATCACACCCTTCTCACTCCCATTTTATTCCGGGACAAGGGGACAGGTTCATTGTCCCAACCAGAAAATGTATTTTTGCCGGGTAGATGCTACTGTTTTAGTATTGTGAAGTTCGTTTTAGTTTATTTTACATGGAACAGAATGGGGTTTCGTTTGGGAATATATTGCCGGGGCACGGTAGTTGAGCCGCCGGCCCGCCTCCGGCACATGAAATTTAAAACGGGAACGGGGAAATATTTACAAATCCATTGCCCTTGTCCCAAAAATTTCGGACGGTTCTTATTTTTTGTGGTTAATTTATAATATTGCGGGAATTTAGTGGGGATATTGCTGGATTTATTTTCTTTTATTGTTATGTTTTGTGAAAATCTTTGGCCGGGTGTGCTTCAACGTTTTTTTTTATGCGTCTAGTTTTGGGGTTTATGCGTCTAAATTCCAATTCTATGCGTCTCATTTGAGGTTCTATGCGTCTGAAATCCGGTTCTATCCGTATTTTGAAAATTCTAAACAACACTTTTATAAAAACCGGCCCCTTCCTGTTTGGAAACATACTGCTACTGCTGGCACCCGGTACAAAACTGCTTCATTTCTGCAAAAAATATTGTTTTCCCAAGTTATATTGGGCTTCTGCATCTCTTCTTTTGGAAATAAATTACTGGGACGCGGAACCTGGTCCCCATGTCTTATCACTTTTGGAAAAAAATGCAGGGACACGGAACCTGTCCCCATGTCCCATCCCACAAACCAAAGAGGGGCAGGGACAGTGAAGCTGTCCCGACGGTTTAATGTTCTAAAATTGTGCCATTTGTTGCGGTAATGGTTGTAAATTTTGTGTTAAAGTAAAAGAAAAAGGGGATTTTGACCATGCGTGTGCCGGAGCAAGTCACTTTCCGCGGCGAGAGTGGTTTTCAAACGTTGACCATTTCCAAGATGGCGGTTTATTTGAGGTGCAAAATTATTGAAGCTTGGAATGAGAAGGGACAGGTATACTACTTGTTCTTTTACAAAGACAAGTTTATTGCCGGCTGTAAAGCAAGAGGCGTAAAACTCCGTTCATTTATTGCCAAAGCCTTTAAACAGGGAGTTATTTTGACTTCTCCCCATCCGATCATTCGCAAAATCATCCACGATTCCCAGACATACGTGATTCAGGATTTCTCGCAATTGGTGAAAAAGTTGAAAAAACAGTTTTCCCCCTATGAACAAGCCTTCATTCTAACGTTCTTCGAGTCGTTCATTCCCAAGAAAGAATTGTTTGAACAAATAAAAGACATCTATTACCGTTTGCGCCGCAACGGGCAGTTGTTCTGCTCTTGGCAAATTGTCCGGTTGTTGCATGATTTTGCCCCCAAAAACCGCTGGGCACGAGAAACGGCCAATTTAGTAACGTACAGCAAGTATTACAGCCTCTACTTTGATTTTTCCGAAGAACTTCTTGCCAAGGATAAAATATACGGCGAAAAGCTGCTTTATGACGGCCGGAACAATAAAGACCATCTCATCCTCCTGGAACATTCCCTCCTTCATGACGGTCTCGTGATGGATGCGGCCGCCCTCGCCATTGACAGCTTCCTGAACGACCCGGACGCTTATGATTACAAAACCCTGGTCGAGCGGCTGCAAATGGTTTTTTCCGAAGATGAGGTTTGCGAAATAGTCGAAAATATGCTGGACCATAAACCTGATGTTCCGCTCCTGCAAAACGATCTGCTGGAAAGGTATTTAAAACTGGGGCGCGTTCATGATGCGGCCATGCTCATCGCCGAACACGATATTCCGCCCTCCGTCCTGTCCAAAAAAGCGCTGAATGCCATTTTGGAACTGATTCTCACCGACACGGCCGATTTGCCTTATGAAAAACTTCAAACGTATTTGGTGCCCCTTTCCCTGTACAACCCGGAACAAACGGAAAAAGCGATTGCCAAGTGTGTCAATTACCTGCTGCGTGAATATGATATGGACTATGTGGAGAATTGGCTGGCGCCGATCAAACAAGTCAATCCGACCCTCTCCATTTACAGAAAAATGGAAGCGATAAAAAAATTCAAAAACAACCCTGACAAACAGCTCGAATTGGGAAAAATTTATTATGACTTGCATCTTTACGAACTCGCCCTTGACTGTTTCAGCTGGGAAATGGAATTGCAGGAAACCAACCCGGAACCGGTCGAATGGCTCGCCAAAACGTATAAAAAAATGGGCTTGGAGGAGGAAGCAAACAGCTATCTTCTTCTCCTGGAAAACAAATTTTTCACAAAAAGTCCCTGACCATACCTGAAAAAGATCCCGCCGACACCCGGAAAAAATCCCCGTTCCGCAAAATCGGAAAATGTTTCAAAAAGCCCGTCACAAAACGGGCTTTTTATTGTCCTGACGCCAACGGCAGCAATGAATATTTTTCAGCGGGCCAAAGCAAAATAATTTTACAAATTGCCAAACAAAAGGGCTCGCCTCCCGCTCCGGCAGGCACCTCTGCGCTATTGCCTTATTGCGGGATGCTGTCCTGCGTAAACCGGCCCCATTTTTTATTGGGAAAACCTGTCCAACTTGGCGAAAAAATCCTCCAAAAATTTATAAAACAATTTTAATGTGGGTAACAGTTCCCTTTCGCTGGAAATGACCACTCCCACCGAACGCATTACATCCGGCTCAATGACAGGAATTTTTACGCTGGAACGGGGCTGATTGTCAATCAGCGTAATTTCCGGAAGAAGGGTGACGCCCAAGCCTGCCGAAACCAGCCCCTTTATGGCGTCAATATCGATTCCTTCAAAAGAAACTTGCGGCTCGAACCCGGCTTCTTTGCATGCATCAACAATCAATTCGCGCAAAATATAGCCTTCGGGAAAAAGAATGAATGAGTCATTTTGCAATTGGCTGAGCTTCAATACCTTTTCGCCGGCAAGGGGATGGTCAACGGGCAGCACGGCGACAAATTTTTCATGGAAAAGCACCTGTCCCTTTATTTTGTGAACATTTTTCGGCACCGGTCCAAGCAAAGCCATGTCAATATCCCCCTTTACCACGCTCTCAATGAGGGAATGATAGGCTCCTTGATTGAGGTGGAACTTCACGTCCGGATACTCGGAACGGAAGGCGGAAATGACCGTCGGCAAGGTGTAGTTGGCCAAACTGCTCGGGTAGCCGATGCGCACCGTTCCTTTTTCCGGGTCTAAATATTCCTCCACTTCCCGTTTTGCATTTTCAATGACCTTCACCGCATGCTCCATGTGCCGGAGAAAAATTTTTCCAATAGGAGTCAGCTTCACATTGCGCCCGTCGCGGATAAACAGATCCACGCCAAGTTCTTTTTCCAAATTGTCAATTTGCCGGCTGACGGCCGACTGGGCAATATGCAGCGCCAGAGCCGCCTCGGTGACATGCTCGCGCCTCGCCACTTCGATAAAATATTTGATTTGTCGCAGTTCCATCTTCCGTCACCCTTTTGATTCATCTCATTTTGATATTGGTTTTATCTATTTTCAATATTGATTAGATTATTGCTCCATTATAAAATAAAACGCATAAGAAAAAAATGCTAAAAATATACTTTTTTTTAAACTACTTACTTTTTCCATTCTTCACTTATGTAGACATTCTGTGAAAAGGGAGTATGACAGAAATGGCAATTTTAAAAGATGCGAAAACCTTGGAAGAAAAACTGGCGGAAAGATACGTCAATGAAGTGTACAGGATTGTCATAAAACGCAATCCCGGCGAAAAAGAATTTCACCAAGCCACTCGGGAAATTTTTGACTCTCTTATCCCTCTCTTTGCCAAATATCCCCGCTATATGGAACAAGGTATTCTCGAAAGGATCGTCGAACCGGAAAGGACTATCATGTTCCGAGTCCCGTGGGTGGATGATAAAGGAAAAATACGTGTAAACCGCGGTTACCGTGTACAATATAACAGCGCCATCGGACCTTACAAAGGAGGAATTCGTTTCCATCCGTCGGTCAACTCAAGCATTATGAAATTCCTCGGTTTTGAACAAATTTTTAAAAACGCCCTGACCGGCCTGCCCATCGGGGGAGGAAAAGGAGGCGCCGATTTTGATCCGAAAGGCAAATCAGAAGGGGAAATAATGCGGTTCACGCAAAGTTTTATGACCGAGCTGTACAGACATATCGGACCGGACATTGACGTTCCCGCCGGCGACATCGGCGTCGGACAACGGGAAATCGGCTATATGTTCGGCCATTACAAACGAATCAAAGGCGCCTTTGAAGCGGGCGTATTCACCGGCAAAAATCCCACCTTCTGGGGAAGCCTGGGGAGAAAAGAAGCAACCGGATACGGGGCGGTATACTTCACCCGCGAGATGCTGCGAAGCAAAGGGCTCGATTTGAAAGGAATGACGGTCATCGTTTCCGGTTCCGGCAACGTATCCATATACGCCATTGAAAAAGCGCAGGCATTGGGAGCCAAAGTTGTCGCCTGCAGCGATTCCAACGGCTACATTTACGACGAAAAAGGGCTTGACCTTGCCACAATTAAACAAATTAAAGAAGTGGAAAGAAAACGAATCAGAGAATATGTAAACTACCACCCCAGAGCCAAATACCGGGAAGGCTGCTCGGGAATCTGGGCCATTCCTTGCGATATCGCCATGCCGTGCGCCACGCAAAATGAAATTGACGAACAGTCGGCGAGAATGCTTGTGAAAAACGGCGTCAAAGCGGTTGTGGAAGG